>NZ_QGKS01000528.1 GCF_003172935.1 Micromonospora sicca
GCCACCGCCCAGCCCCAACGCCCGCGTCATGTGTGATCGTCCTCTCCACCACCGCACCGTGCCGGTCACGGTAACGTCACCCGCACCACCAAGGCAGGGGAGAGGGCATTGGCGTCCGTCACCATCGTCACCGGCGGCAGCCGCGGCATCGGCGCGGCCACCGCCCGCCGCCTCGCCGCGGCCGGCCACGACATCGCCATCGGCTACCGCCGCGACCACACCGCCGCGAAAGCCGTCCTGGACGACATCCACGCCGCCGGCCGCCGCGGCCTCGTCGTCGCCGCCGACACCACCGACCCCGACCAGGTCCAGCGCCTCTTCGACGCCGCCGCCGACCTCGGACCCGTCACCGGCCTGGTCAACAACGCCGGCATCACCAGCCCGATCGGCCCCTTCACCGAGCTGCGCCCGGACGACCTGCGCCAGGTCGTCGACGTCAACCTCATCGGGTACGTCCTCTGCGCCCAACAGGCCGCCCGCCGGATGACCCACGGCGGCGCCATCGTCAACGTCTCCTCCGCCGCCGCCACCCTCGGCAGCCCCGGCGAATACATCCACTACGCCGCCGTCAAGGCCGCCACCGACACCCTTACCCTCGGCCTGGCCAAGGAGCTCGCCCCGCACGGCATCCGCGTCAACGCCGTCGCACCCGGCATCATCCGCACCGACATCCACGCCCTGTCCGGCGTACCCGACCGGCCCGACAGCGCCGCCGGACGCATCCCGCTGGGGCGCGCCGGCGAACCCGACGAGGTCGCCGCCGCCATCACCTGGCTCCTCGGCCCCGACGCCTCCTACACCACCGGCGCCGTCCTGCGGGTCGCCGGCGGCCTGTGACGCGGACGGCCCGGGGGAGCACCCCGAGCCGTCCACACCACCGCCACAGCTAGCTCGTGAACAGCTTCGCCGCCGTGATCACCGTCTGCACCACCCCGTAACCGAGCAGCACCGACACCACCAACCAGGAGATCCACAACCGGACCCGCTGCCCGTGACCGACCTCGTTCATCGCGTGCCGCTCCTCTCCGCCGCCACCGGCTGCGTACCCTCATCCCCGCCGTGGCCCGACGCGGCCTCGTGGAACCGCTCCGGCACCGGCCGGATCAACAGGTTGGCGATGAACCCCACCGCCAGCACCCCGACCATCGTGAACAGCGCCGGCCGGTACGCCGCCGCGGTCAACGTCCCCGGCTTGCCCTGCGCGTCGAGGAACGCGTTGACGATCAGCGGCCCGGCCACCCCCGCCGCCGACCATGCCGTCAACAGCCGCCCGTGGATCGCCCCCACCTCGAACGTGCCGAACAGGTCCCGCAGGTACGCCGGCACCGTGGCGAACCCACCGCCATAGAACGACAGGATCACGCACGCCAACAGCACGAACAACGCCGTCGCCGCGTGCCCGACCACCGCCAGCAGCACGTACAACACCATGCCCACGCCCAGATACACCAGGTAGATCGGCCTACGCCCGATCAGGTCCGACGTCGACGACCACACGAACCGGCCGGCCATGTTGAACAGCGACAACAAGCCCACGAAGCCACCCGCCGCCGCCACCGAGACCGCCGACGTCCCGTTGTCCCGGAAGAAGTCCTGGATCATCGGGCTGGCCTGCTCCAGGATCCCGATGCCCGCGGTCACGTTGCAGAACAGCACCACCCACAGCAGCCAGAACGACCGCGTCCTCACGGCGTTCGCCGCCGACACGTTCGCCGTGGTCACCAGCGGCTTCGCCGCCACCTGCGCCGGATCGAAACCCGCCGGCCGCCAGTCGGGCGCCGGCACCCGCACGTTGAACACCCCGAACATCATGATCAGGAAGTAGCCGACGCCCAACGTCACGAACAACCACACCAGCGCGCCGCCCGACGCCGTCGAACCCGCGTTCGCCGGGTCGTAGCCCGGGTCGTAGAACGACAGCAGCTGACGAGACAGGGGAGAGGCCACCATCGCCCCACCACCGAACCCCATGATCGCCAGACCGGTCGCCAGACCCGGCCGGTCCGGGAACCACTTGATCAACGTGGAGACGGGGGAGATGTAGCCGATCCCGAGACCGATGCCACCGAGCAACCCGTACCCCAGGTACAGCAGCCACAACTGCTTCGTCGCGATGCCCAGCGCGCCGACCCCGAAGCCGGCCGCCCAGAAGCACGCCGAGACGAACATCGCCTTCCGCGGCCCGTTCGCCTCCACCCACGTGCCCGCCACCGCGGCCGACAACCCCAGCATCACGATCGCGATGCTGAAGATCACCCCGATCGCCGTCTGACTCGCGTCGAAGTGCGCGATCAAAGAGTTCTTGTACACGCTGGTCGCGTAGACCTGCCCGATGCAGAGATGAATCGCCAACGCCGCCGGTGGAATCAGCCAACGGCTGTACCCCGGCGGCGCGACGGTGTGCCGACGATCGAGTGCGGAAAGCATGCTGCTTCCTCTCCGAAGATGGCGAGAACCCTCCCCGTTTCATGCCCCCACCGCACGCCGCGGCGAAACCCGCCACGCGCCCGACGGTCGAAACCCTGAGCCGAACGGTCACCCGCCTCGCGCCCGACTCACCCCACGTCGCCCCGCCGTCACGC
>NZ_QGKS01000529.1 GCF_003172935.1 Micromonospora sicca
GTCGTCGGGGCCGCGGCCTCGGCGACCACGACGATGACCTGGTCGCCCTCGGCGATCGCCTCGCCGGCGCCCGGGTCGGTCTCGATCACCGTGCCGGCGGGTCGGTCCGACGTCCGGGTCACCACCCGATAGTCCACGCCCAACCGGTCGAGGACCGCCCGGGCGGTCGCCTCCGGCAGCCCCACCAGCGGCGGCATCGGCACCCGGGCCGCGGCCGTGGTGGTGGGCGGGTGGTCGGCGGCTGGGTGGTCGGCGCCGCCGAGGTCGGCGCGGCGGTGGTCGCCGGGGCCGTGGTCGGCCCCGGCGTGAGCGAGGGGGACGGCTCGGGCCCCCGGTCCGCCGCCCGCAGCGCCAGCCAGACGCCCACCCCGATCAGCGCGATCAGCAACAGCGCGAGGATGCCCAGCAGGATCGGCATCCACCAGCGACGGCCGGCCTGCTCCTCGGTGTACCACTCGGTGCCGGCCTCCTGGTAGCCGACCGGCCTGGGTGGCGGCACCCCGGCCCGCCCGGACCAGGCCACCGGCAGGGGTGCGGTCCGGTCGGCGGGCTGCTGCCGCGCCGTCCGGTCACCGGTCGGCGGCAGCGCCCGGGTGGCATCGGCGTCCGCCCCACCAGGGCCACGGTCCGGCGGCAGCGCCCGGGTGGCGTCGGCGTCGTCCCCGGGTGGTTCCTGGCGGTCGTCGCTCATCGCACGTCCTTTCCCCACCGGGGCGGGCGCCCTGGCCCTCGATCATCCAAGTTAGCGGTCCGGACCGCCATCGGTGGGGATCAGCGCGGCGAGCCGCCGGTCAGGGGGTCGGCGCCGGACTGTCGGGTGTGGTCGACGGCGGGTCGCCGCAGCCGAGGGCGACCGGGTCGTTCCACCGGGCCGACGCGCCGGCGGCCGGATCCTGCGCGGTGACGGTGCCGCGCCGACCGGTGCGGTAACGCGGGTAGAGGCCCGCCTCGACCAGGTCGTCCGCGGCGGCGGCGCAGTCATCGCCGACCAGATCCGGTACGGCCACGGCCGGCGCCGGGCCGGCCACCCAGAGGGTGACGGTGACTCCCCGGCGAACCGGCGTACCGGGCTCGGGCGAGGTGCGCTCGACGTTGCGGCCGGTGCCCGTGCCGAAGACCAGCCGCCAGCCGAGCTTCCGCTCGTGCAACTGCCGGCGGGCGTCGGTGAAGTCGACCCCGACCAACTCGGGCACGGTCAGCCCGCCGGCCGGCGTGGTCCGCGCGGTCGTCCGGGTCACCGGGGGCGTGCTGTGCGGCCCGTCCGTGGTCGGCGTCTGGGCGGGCGCGGTGGTCACCGCCGCCGCCGGCGGGCCGGCGGGACCGGGGTCGCCGCCCGCGATGAGCCAGCCGCCGCTGGCGCCGATCACGGCCAGCAGCGCCACCGCCAGCCCACCGCCGAGCAGTAGTCTGACCCGGTCCGGCCCCTGGTCAGCCGGCCCGGGTGCGGTCTGCCGCTCCGGGTACCCGTCCGTCATCACGTCCACCGCCTCATCACCGGCGACCGTAGCCCCCGCCACCAACCCCCGGCCGCGACCGGTTCCGGCTGCCCGCCACGACTCGCCGAGCCGACCCTGGGACGCTACGCTCCCCGGCATGGCCAGACGGGGCTGGGGAGGATCGGTCGCCATCGCGATCGGCGTCGCTGCCGGTGCGGGCGCGGCGCAACTGGGTTTCGGCTACGGCCTGGGCATCATCAACTGGACGCCGAACGACGCGGCCCGGGTCGACGCGGCGTGGGTGGCGAGCCTCGCCTGGGCCACCTGGATCTCCGCCACCTCGGTGGTCGCGGGCGCGGTCTGCGCGCAGCGGCTGCGGGCGCGGGGCGGCGAGGACGAGGAACCGGGCCGGACGCTGGGGAAGCTCACCCTGGCCGTCGCCGGGGCGGTCGGCGCGCTGATCACGGTGCTCCTGGTCGCCGTACCGGCCCGCGCGGCGCGGGTGCCGGACACCTTCTCCCCGCAGACTGTCGCCGCCGGCTACGCCGCCGTCGGACTGCTGGTCGGCGTGCTCGTGGCGGCCTGGGCGCTGCACTCGAGGGCGGCCGCCACCAACCTGATCGCGACGACCGGATGGCTCTGGCTGCTCGCCGTGGTCTCGGTGGTCGACAGCGTGCTCGCCGGACGGGGCCTGACCAGCGCGCAGCTCGGCATCTGGCAGATCAGCGCCGACAGTGACCGGTTCTGGATCCGGGACTACTTCTACTGGCCGGGCGCACTCCTCGCGATGGGCTCCGCGCTGGTGATCGGCGCGCTGGCCGCCCGGCGTACCGCACGGCTGGCGGAGCGGCGGGTCGGGGCGGCGGCGTCCGGAGCGGCCGGCCCGCTGCTCGTGGCGGTGGCGTACCTGCTGGCCGTGCCGAGGCTCGCCGCAATCGCCGCCGAGCAGGTCTCGGCCCACCTGATCGCCCCGTACGCGGTGATCGCCGGGGTGGGCGGCTCGGTCCTGGTGGCCGCGCTGGCCCAGCGGGCGGAGCGCCGCACCGTCGCGCCGGACGGGGTGACCGTGCCCCGGCAGCGCACCGCCGGGCCCGACGAGCCTCCCACCGGCACCACCCGGGGGCACC
>NZ_QGKS01000530.1 GCF_003172935.1 Micromonospora sicca
TGCACCCTGTGCGGCCTGGTCCTGGACCGGGACGTCAACGCCGCACGGAACCTGGCCGCGCTGGCGGTCACCGTCGCCGGGAGTGGCTCGGAGACGCGAAACGGACGTGGAGCCGACCGTAAGACCCCGCTCGCGGGGCTGGTGGCTGTGAAACGTCAACCCGGCACCGCCAAAGCGGGTAACACCGGGACCGTCCCACCGCAAGGTAGGACATCCAATCATGAGCTCACCCACGCACCATGAGAGGAAACGGAGCACCAGCATGCGATACCGGATCGTGGAGAAGGACGAGTTCCGCCTGGTCGGGCGGAAGGCCCGCGCCTGATCCACGAGGGGATGAACCCGGCCATCGTCGCGTTCATCCGCGACATCGACCAGGAGACCGTACGCCGGATGGAGGCGCTGTCGGACCAGGAGCCGCGGGGCATCGTCAACGTCAGCGACGACTTCGCCGGAAGCCGGGAGGAGGGCACGGAGCTGGACTACTGGCACGGAGTGGTGACCGGCGGCCGACGCGCCGAACGACATGGCGAGCCTGCCCGTGGCGGCGGGCGCCTGGGCGGTCTTCGAGTCCTCCGGGGAGTTCCCGCAGGCGCTGCAGCACCTGTGGCGGGACGTGTTCACCCAGTGGTTCCCGTCGAACCCGTACCAGACCCGGCCCGGGCCAGAGATCTCCAAGGTGCGGGTGTCGGCGGACGGCAGGCAGGCCGACGCCGAGTTGTGGATCCCGGTGCGGCGGGCCTGACCGTCAGTCCCGCTTCGCCTCCGCCGCGGCCCGGTCCAGGCAGGCCGGCACGTCGCCCGCATGGTATGGATGCTCGCTCGGCTCGATGCCGACGAGGAACATCGCGTACACCGCGGCCAGCCGCAGCGGTCCGACCGGACGCAGCAGCGTCACCGCCCGCTCCGGGTCGCAGCCGGGCACGTCGGCCCGCCACCGGGCCGCCCACGCGGCCAGTAGTGGCGCGGCCGTCGCCGGGTCGAGGGTTTCGGTGAGCCGCAGGATGCCGAAGGCGGGGTGGCCGACGAACGCGTCGGCCCAGTCGATGGTCACCCGGCGCTCGCCGTCGCCGCGCACGTTGCCGGGGTGCAGGTCGCCGTGGACGAGGGTGTCGGGCAGCCCGCAGCGGCGTATCTCGTCGAGGCGGTCGTCGAGGCCGGTGAGCAGGCCGTCCACGGTGGAGACGTCGTGCGGGGCGAGGGCGGCGCGGACCCACCGGGCCAGGGCCGGCCCCCGCCGGTCCGGTACGCCGGCCGCGACCAGCGCCGCCACGTCGTCGGCGGCGCGGACCTGGACGGCGTGTTGGTCGGCGGCGACGCCGGCCCGCTCGTCGGCGTCGGCCTGGTAGCGGTCCTCCCCCGGTACGTGGTCGAGCAGCATCCGGCCCGACCCGTCGTCGGCGAGCAGGGTCTGGGCGGTGCCGGGCACGGCGTGGCCGAGCCAGCGCAGCACGGCGGCCTCGTGCCGGAAGAAGTCGGGCACCTGCTTAAGCCACGTTGTGCCGTGGTCGCCGTCGAGGCGCCAGATCGCCGACAGGTTCCAGGTGCGCTGCTGCGCGACGGCGGTCACCGGCCGGCCGAGGCGGTCCAACTCCCTGGTGGCCCAGGCGAGGCTGCGGGCCGGGCCGCCCGGCTCGGCCCACGGGGCGCGCAGCGGGTGCGGCGACAGGTCGACCGACACCGGGTCCAGCGGCACGGATGGCCGCTGGGCCACCTGGCCGAGATAGGTGAGATGGCCGCCCGGCGGCTCGGGACGATCCGCGGCGAGCAGCCGCAGCACCGCCAAATCCAGGCCGTACCGCCGTCGCGCCTCACCGACCACCGAGCCGACCTCCTGCCACCACGGCTCCGGCACCTCGTAAGGGGGGAGGGCGCCCAATGGCAGGCCGGCGCGGTCCCGGTCGACCAGGACGAGGGTCACAGCCCGGGACACGCCGGGACGGTAACGCTGGCGCAACGTGCGGGGCGAGCGGTTATCGCGTCAGCGCCGCCGGCATGAACCATGCACTGCCCACGGCGGTGCAAGGCGGTCCCGCCGATCGCGACCTGACATGACCTGACAGCGCCGGGCGTGGGATCTGACCGCGATGAGTGAGCGGCCTGACAGGGTGACACGGCCTGACAGCAGTGCCGCGACTGCCGGCGGCCGGTTGGTGACGTCCTGGCCGCAGTGCCGTTGATGGAAGTCCTTCCGCGGCGGCCGACGTCGCCTTCCGGCTGCCGTACGGCGTGGCGCACTGTCAGCCCTGATGTCGGTGTGCGTCTGGGTCCGCGTCTGGGGGCTCGTTTCCATCAGCGTTTGGGTCCGTTCGCGAAACGAGCCCCCAAACGCGGGCGCTGAGACCACCTGTCAGTGCTGTGACCTGCGGTGATGCCCATCGCTGCCGAGGTGTGACCCGCCCCGACTGCCCTTAGCTTGGCGTTTAACCTGCTGGCCCGGTTAGCTGCGGATTCGATCGGGAAGCACACTGTGCACCGTGGACAGTGAGCGGCCTTGGCGTGATCATGGTGTTGCTGAGACATCAATGATCGACACCAAG
>NZ_QGKS01000363.1 GCF_003172935.1 Micromonospora sicca
GGAGCCGGCCGGAGCGGCACCTGGCGGTCGGCCGGCTCCTGGTCGACCGGCGCCGCGACCGGGACGACCTCCCCGGCGGGCGTCGCCGGGGCGGGCGTGGGAAGCACCGCCTCGTCCTCGACGGCAGCCGCGGCGGGCGCCGCCGCCACCCCGGCCTCGGCGTCCGACGCGTCAGCCCGGGTGTCGCCGGCCGGGCTCACCGCGTCGCTCGGGGCGACGCCGGCGGGGCTCGGGCCGGCGGACTCCTCCCGGGCGCGGCGCAGCGCGTCGGCGTCCGCGGTGCGGCCCTCGCGGAGCGCGAGAACCTCCGCCTCCAGCACGCCGATCAACTCGGACTTGTAGCCGATGTCGTAGGCCGCCCGGCGCATCGCCTGGTCGACCTGGGCCATCCGGTAGCCGCGCAGGGCGGTGTCGAAGCGCACCTCGGCGATGTCCGACTCGTGCAACGGGCGGGCGCCCGGCAGGGGCACGGCCCGCCCGTCCGGCTCGGCCGGCGCGAGGCCCGGGTCACGCCCGGAGACCAGCACCGTCACCCCGAACACCACCGCCGCGACGGTCAGCGCGACGACCAAGAGGAGCAGAACCTCACCCATGGAGAGATCGTGGCATGCGGGCCGGTCCCGGGCGAGCCCTCCACCCGCTCCGATCATGAATCACAACCGCGGGACGTACCGGACGGAGCGGGCGACGGCGGACCGGATAGCGTCGGGGGCGGCCGGCGGTACGGCCGACGGTGCGGGGAGACCAGGAGGCGGGATGGCCGGGACGCTGCGGCTCGGTGGGCGCACGTTCGCCCCCGGCGAACTGGTGGTGATGGCGATCGTCAACCGCACCCCGGACTCGTTCTTCGACCGGGGCGCCACCTTCGCGTCCGACAGCGCGCTGCGCGCGGTGGAGCGCGCGGTCACCGAGGGCGCGGAGATCATCGACATCGGCGGGGTGAAGGCCGGGCCGGGCGACGAGGTCGACGTCGCCGAGGAGATCCGCCGGACGGTGGACACCATCGCCGCGGTCCGCACCGCCTTCCCCGACGTGGTCATCTCGATCGACACCTGGCGGGCCGAAGTGGCGGTGGAGGCGGTGGCGGCCGGCGCCGACCTGCTGAACGACACCTGGTCCGGGGCGGACCCCGCGCTGGCCCGGGTCGCCGCGGCAACCGGTGCCGGGCTGGTCTGCTCGCACGCCGGCGGGCTCGCTCCGCGGACCCGGCCGCACCGGGCCGCCTTCGACGACGTGGTGGCCGACGTGGTCGCGACGGTGACCGGGCTCGCCGAGCGGGCGGTCGCCCTCGGCGTACGCCCTGACGGCATCCTGATCGACCCGGCGCACGACTTCGGCAAGAACACCCGGCAGTCGCTGGAGATCACCCGACGGCTCGCGGAGCTCACCGACACCGGCTGGCCGCTGCTGGTGGCCCTGTCGAACAAGGACTTCATCGGCGAGACGCTGGACCTGCCGGTGCCGGACCGGTTGGAGGGCACGCTGGCCGCGACCGCGGTCTCGGCGTGGCTGGGGGCCCGGGTGTTCCGCGCCCACCAGGTGCGCCAGACCCGTCGGGTGCTGGACATGATCGCCTCGATCCGGGGCGACCGGCCGCCCACCCTGACCCGGCGCGGCCTGGCCTGACCGGCGGCCGGCCGGGGCCGGCGGGGATCAGGTCCAGCGCAGGATGTTCTTCCGCCAGGCGTAGAGGACGCCGAGCGCGACCACGGCGACGAAGACCCCCATCTCGACCACGGTGGTGACACCGAACCCGGGCCGGTCGAAGACCAGCGCCCACGGGAAGAGGAAGACCGCCTCGACCGCGAAGAGCACGTAGAGGTACGCGTAGACGTAGTAGCGGATCTGCATCTGCGCCCAGTCGCCGCCGACCGGGTCGAGCCCGCATTCGTAGCTGGTCCGCTTGCCCCAGGGATCGGCCGGACGGCCAGGACGTAACACCCGATTGGCCGAGAACGCCGTAACGAAGAAGAGGACGCTGGCAAGCAGCAGGAGACCGAGCGTGGCGTACGAGCCGAGGTAACCGGTCACGGGGGACGAGCCTACCGCGCCGGTCGCCGAGGCGTATCGAACACGTTACGTATTTGTTTCCTCCCGGGACTAGTGCTCCACGGCAACCATTACCGAATATGAAAACTCGCTGAGTGTCACGGAGGACAGATGGCCGACCTGCCCGTACGCCCCGATCGGCGGGCTGGCCGGCGACGTACCTCCGCACTGCTGGCGGCGTCGCTCGCGGCCGGCCTGGCGACGGCGGCCGCGGTCGCTCCCGCCTGGGCGACCGCGTCCCGGGCGGCGACGGGCGTGGTCACCGCGGCCACCGATCCGGTGGACGAGCCCGGCGCGGAGCCGACCGACAGCACTCCCCCGGTCGACCCGACCGCGACGGAGCCGCTGCCGACCACGGCGCCGCCGACCGAGAGCGCGCCTCCGGAGACCACCCCGCCGGCCCCGACGACCGAGCCCGTGCCGGACACCACCGCCCCGGAGAACCCGGCGCCGACCACCACGGCGCCCACCACCACCGCCC
>NZ_QGKS01000534.1 GCF_003172935.1 Micromonospora sicca
CCCCGGGCCGCACCCTGCTCGGGGCGCCCTCCGCCCCGCTCGCGCCGCCCACCGTCGCCGGACGACCGGCCGCCGCCCGGGGCCGCCTCGTCCTCCAGCCGCAGGGTCAGTGAGATCCGCTTGCGGGGCACGTCCACGTCGAGCACCTTGACCCGGACCACGTCGCCGGACTTCACCACGTCCCGCGGGTCCTTGACGAAGGTGTTCGACATGGCCGAGACGTGCACCAGGCCGTCCTGGTGCACCCCGACGTCCACGAACGCGCCGAACGCGGCCACGTTGGTGACCACGCCCTCCAGCAGCATGCCGGGGACCAGGTCGCCGATCTTCTCCACGCCCTCGACGAAGGTGGCCGTCTTGAACGCCGGTCGGGGGTCCCGGCCCGGCTTCTCCAGCTCGCGCAGGATGTCGGTGACGGTGGGCAGGCCGAACGTGTCGTCCACGAAGTCGGTCGCCTTCAGCCCGCGCAGGATCGTCGACCGGCCGATCAGCGAGCGCAGGTCCTGCCCGGTGCTGGCCAGGATCCGCCGCACCACCGGGTACGCCTCGGGGTGCACGCTGGACGAGTCGAGCGGGTCGTCGCCGCCGGGGATGCGCAGGAAGCCGGCGCACTGCTCGAACGCCTTCGGGCCGAGCCGCGCCACCTTCTTCAGCTCCGCCCGGGTGCGGAACGGGCCGTTGGCGTCCCGGTGCAGCACGATGTTCTCGGCCAGTCCGGCGCCGATGCCGGAGACCCGGGTGAGCAGGGGAGCGGACGCGGTGTTCACGTCCACGCCGACGGCGTTGACGCAGTCCTCGACCACCGCGTCCAGCGAATGGGAGAGCTTCACCTCGGACAGGTCGTGCTGGTACTGCCCGACGCCGATCGAACGCGGGTCGATCTTGACCAGTTCCGCGAGGGGATCCTGGAGCCGGCGGGCGATGGAGACCGCGCCGCGCAGCGACACGTCCAGCCCGGGCAGCTCCTGGGAGGCGTACGCGGAGGCGGAGTAGACCGACGCGCCGGCCTCGGAGACCACCACCTTGGTGAGGTCGAGCTGCGGGAACCGCTTGATCAGCTCGCCGGCGAGCTTGTCGGTCTCCCGGCTCGCGGTGCCGTTGCCGATGGCGATCAGCTCCACCCCGTGCGCCCCGGCCAGCTTCGCCAGGGTCTCGACCGAGGCGTCCCACTGGCGGCGCGGCTCGTGCGGGTAGATCGTGTCGGTGGCGACCACCTTGCCGGTGGCGTCCACCACGGCGACCTTCACGCCGGTGCGCAGGCCCGGGTCGAGGCCCATGGTGGGGCGGGTGCCGGCGGGCGCGGCGAGCAGCAGGTCGCGCAGGTTGGTGGCGAAGACCCGGACGGCCTCCTCCTCGGCCGCCTGCCACAGCCGCATCCGCAGGTCCGCGCCGAGGTGGATGAGGATCCGGGTACGCCAGGCCCAGCGCACCGTGTCGGCCAGCCACTTGTCGGCGGGCCGCCCCTGGTCGCTGACGCCGAACCGGCCGGCGATGGCCGCCTCGTAGCGGGTCGGGCCGGTGACCACGGCGTCCGGTTCGCCCTCGCCCTCCGGATCCATGGTCAGGTCGAGCACGCCCTCCTTCTCGCCCCGGAACATGGCCAGGATCCGGTGCGACGGGAGCCGGGTGTACGGCTCGGCGAAGTCGAAGTAATCGGCGAACTTGGCACCGGCGGCCTCCTGGCCGTCGCGTACCCGGGAGACCAGCCGGCCCCGCGACCACATCTGCTCGCGCAGCGTGCCGATCAGGTCGGCGTCCTCGGCGAACCGCTCGATGAGGATGTTCCGCGCCCCCTCCAGCGCGGCGGCCGCGTCGGCGACGCCCTTGTCGGCGTCGACGTAGCCGGCGGCCGTCCCACGCGGGTCCTGCCCCGGGTCGGCCAGCAGCGTGTCGGCCAGGGGCTCCAGCCCGGCCTCGCGGGCGATCTGCGCCCGGGTCCGCCGCTTCGGCTTGTACGGGAGGTAGATGTCCTCCAGCCGGGACTTCGAGTCGGCGGCCATGAGCTGGGCTGCCAGGGCCTCGTCGAGCTTGCCCTGGCTCCGGATGGACTCCAGCACCGCGGCGCGCCGCTCGTCCAGCTCGCGCAGGTAGCGCAGCCGCTCCTCGAGGGTGCGCAGCTGGGCGTCGTCGAGCAGGCCGGTGGCCTCCTTGCGGTAGCGGGCGATGAACGGCACGGTGGCGCCGCCGTCGAGCAGCTCCACGGCCGCGCGTACCTGCCGTTCGGCGACGCCGAGCTCGTCGGCGATCCGCTGGTGCACAGACTGGGTCACGATCTGATCCGCCTTTTCCGGTGGGTTCCGCAGTGCATTGTGCCGTTCCGTCGGTCACCGGCCGCGCCGCACCCGCCGCCCGCGCCGGCGCAGCATGGGCGGACGCGTCGCCGCAGGCCGGCCGGCTGCGCTAGCGTGGCGATCATGGAACCACCTGCCGACCCGCGGGCGCGGCGGCTCTTCGGCGGCAGCGCCCGGGCCCTCGGCGACCTTGCCGCCAGCCCGTTCCGGGCCGACCGGGACCGGATCGTGGCCTCGCCCTTCTTCGCCCGGCTGAACGGGGTCACCCAGGTGGTCAGCCCGGGTGGTTCGGGCCTGCTGGTGCACAACCGGCTCACCCACAGCCTGAAGGTGGCCCAGGTGGCCCGGGCGGTCGCCGAGCGGCTCACCGCCGACGAGCAGCACCGCGCCCTGCTGGAGAAGCTCGGTGGCTGCGACCCGGACGTGGTGGAGGCGGCCGCGCTCGCCCACGACCTCGGCCACCCGCCCTTCGGGCACCTGGGGGAGCGGGTGCTGGACCGGTTGGCTCGGCAGCGGCTCGGCCTGGCCGACGGCTTCGAGGGCAACGCGCAGTCGTACCGCATCGTGACCAGCACCGAGATCCGGGGCGCGGCGACCACCGGGTTGGACCTCACCGCCGCGGTGCGGGCGGCGATGCTGAAGTACCCGTGGACCCGGCTGGATCACCCGGACCCGCACCCGCGTCACCTCGACCCGGCACCCCGGGGCGCCACCCCGCCACCGGACGACCCGGAGAGCGGGTCGGCGAAGTTCGGGGCGTACCGGACCGAGGTGGACGACCTGCGGCAGGCCCGCGAGCCGTTCGCCGGACGGATCCCGGACTGGCAGCAGACCCCCGAGGCGTCCATCATGGACACCGCCGACGACATCGCGTACGCCATCCACGACGTGGAGGACTTCTACCGGGTCGGGGTGCTCCAGCAGGGCGCGGTGGCCGCCGAGCTGATGGCCTGGCAGCGGGAGAGCGGGCACTTCCGGGCCATCACCGACGCCGCCCTGGCCGCCGCGGCCCGCCGGCCCGGCGCGGCAATCGAGCGGCTGCGCCGGCAACTGCACCGCAAGGACGCCTGGATCGCCGACGACGAGGCGTTCGCCGCCGCGGTCGAGCACGTCCGCGAGGAGTTGGTGGAGGGGCTGCTCGCGCTGCCCTTCGACGGCTCGATCGAGGCGGAGCAGTACGTGGCCCGCTTCTCCGCCCGCTGGTCCACCCGGTTCGTCGAGTCGATCACCGTCACCCCCGAGCCGGGCCGGCGCTCCGGGTACGTGCTGCTGGCCGAGGCGCAGTGGCACGAGGTGCAGGTGCTCAAGTTCGTCCACCACCGGTTCGTGCTGGCCCGCCCCGACCTGGCCCTGCACCAGCGCGGTCAGGCCCGGCTGCTGGGCACCCTGGTCGAGGCGCTCTGGGAGTGGCTGCTCGACCCGGAGGAGGAGTCCCGGCTGCCCCGCCGGCTGCACGACCTGGTGGAGCTGGCCGAGGCGGAGCTGCACCCGCGTACCAAGGACCGGATCGGCCGGGCCCGCGGCCGGGCCATCGTCGACTTCGTCGCCCAGCTCACCGACGGCCAGGCGGTGGCGATGCTGGACGCCCTCTCCGGCCGCTCCGGCGCCCTCTGGACGGACGCCTTCGTCCTCTGAGCCGACCCGGCCGGGCCGGACCGCTCAGGCGATCGCCTGCCACCAGCCGTCCACGGCCGGCGGGTCGTCCACCACCACCCGTTCGCCGGGCCGCGGCACCGCCAGCCGGACGTCCCGGGCCTTCGCCTCCAACCAGAGCCGGTTGACCGGCTCGGCCCAGTCGTGCAGGGCCAGGTTGAACGTCGCCCAGTGCACCGGGAGGAACAGCCCGCCGCGCAGGTCGAGGTGGGCGGCGACCGCCTCCTCCGGGAACATGTGGATGCTCGGCCAGGCCCGGTCGTACGCGCCGATCTGCATCAGCGTGACGTCGAACGGGCCGTGCTCGGCGCCGATCTCCGCGTACCCGTCGAAGTAGCCGGAGTCGCCGGTGTAGAACGCCTTGCGGTGCGCGCCCGCCACCACCCAGGAGCTCCAGAGCGTGCCGTCGCGGCGCAGCCCCCGGCCGGAGAAGTGCTGGGCGGCGGTGGCGGTGATGGTCAGGCCGCCCACCCGGTGGCTCTCCGACCAGTCCAGCTCGACGATCCGCTCCTCCGGCACGCCCCACCGGTCGAGGTGGGCGCCGACGCCCAGCGGCACCAGGAACGGCGCCGACTGGTGGGCCAGCAGCCCGCGTACCGTCGCCAGGTCCAGGTGGTCGTAGTGGTCGTGCGAGATCAGGATGGCGTCCACCGGGGGCAGCTCGTCGAGGCGTACCGGCGGCTCGTGGATCCGGCGCGGGCCGACCAGGGCCGAGGGGGAACACCGGCCGCTCCAGACCGGGTCGACCAGCACCCGGTGCCCCTCGATCTCGATCAGCGCCGAGGCGTGGCCGTACCAGACGACGTTGAGCTCCCGGGCCGGGTCGGACGCGGGCGCGGCGGACGGGCGCAAGAGCGGCACCCCGCCGTCGGGTCGCCGCTTCTGCTTGCCGAAGATCAGCTCCTTGACCAGGTTGCGGCCCGGGTCCGCGACCATCGTCCGGGTGCTCGACGGGTTGTGGAAGGTGCCGTCGCGGAACCGTGGCGAGCGGGCCGCCCGCTCCGCCCGCGCGCCGGTGAGCCGGCCGCCGAGCTGCGCCGGGACGTCCCGCCCCACCCAGGCCACCCCGGCCAGCGCCGCCATTCCGGCCATCCGCCACAGCCGGCGGCCGAGCGCCCGCTCTACCGCCCGATCCGCTGTCTCGCCCATCGTCGTCCCCTCCGCCGTGTCCCGCAGTACACGGTAGCCATCCCGAAGCCGTCGCGCCCTCGCGCTCAGCCCAGCCGGCGCCGGACCGCCGAACCGACCGTAGCGCCCATCCCGCCGACCGAGCGGACCACCTGCGACAGGTCCGGCAGCCAGCCGCCGCGCACCGACTCGCCGGCCGGGTTGGGCGTGAACACGATGCCGTCGTGCGGCGCCACCGGCCGGTCGCACAGCCCCGCCCGCCGCATCAGCGGTCCGACCAGCAGGTCGTACACGCCGGGCAGGACGGTGAAACCGAACCGCATCACCGCGTTGAGCCGGCCCACCGACACCTCCCGGCGCGGCCGGTCGGTGCAGTCCACCATCGCCCGGGCCACCCGTTCCGGGGTGGTGATCGGCAGCGGGGGCCGGCCGAGCCGGCCGAGGTAGTTGGCCGCCTGCCGGTAGACCGGGGTGTCGACGCTGCCCGGGTTGACCAGACAGATGTGCACCCCGGGGGTTTCCCGAGCCTCCTGCTGCAAAGCCAGGCCCAGCCCCTGCAGGCCCCACTTGGCGGCGACGTAGCCGCTCAGGTAGGGCGCGGTGATGTGCCCGAGCACCGAGCCGGTGAGGATGAGGGTGCCCGCCGAGGCGGCCCGGAAGTGCCGCAACGCCACCCGGGCCACCGCCGCGGCGGCGAGCAGGTCGATGCGGACCACCTGCTCGAAGACCCGCTCGGGCACCTCGTCGAACCGTCCGTACGCCATCACCGCGGCGGTGTGCACCCAGACGTCGATGCCGCCGAACGCCGCCAGCGCGGCGCGGGCCAGCCCGTCCACCGCGTCGGGCATGGTCACGTCGGTCGGTACGGCGAGCACCGGCGCGCCGGCGGCCCGGCACTCCTCGCGTACCTCGGCGAGGGTGGCGGGGGAGCGGGCCGCGAGGACCAGACGGTCCCCGCGCCCGGCGAACGCCTGGGCCGCCGCCCGGCCGATCCCGCTGGTCGCGCCGGTGATCACCACCGTCCGGGTCACGGCGCGAGCACGACCTTGACGCAGCCGTCCTGCTTCTTCTGGAACATCTCGTACGCCTGCGGCGCCTGCTCCAGCGGCAGCCGGTGGGTACGCAGGTCCTCGACCCCGAGCGGGTCGTCGTCGCCGGCGAGCAGCGGCATGATCTCGTCCACCCAGCGCTTCACGTGGCACTGCCCCATCCGCAGTTGGATGCCCCGGTCGAACATCTCCACCAACGGCATCGGATCCCGCTCGCCGCCGTAGACGCCGGAGACGGAGACCGTGCCGCCCCGGCGGACCGCCTTCACCGCCGCGTACAGCACGACGAGGCGGTCGACGCCGGCCTTGTCGGTCATCGTCTGCGCCACTTTGTCGGGCAGCAGCCCGGCGGCCGTCTGCGCAACCTTGCCCAGCGGGGCGCCGTGCGCCTCCATGCCGACGGCGTCGATCACCGCGTCCGGGCCGCGCCCGTCGACCAGGTCGATCAGCGCGCCGGGGACGTCGTCCAGGGCCGACACGTCGAGCACCTCGATGCCGTGCCGGCGGGCCATCTCCAGCCGCTCCGGCACCAGGTCCAGCCCGATCACCCGGTCGGCGCCGAGGTGCCGGCCGATCCGGGCGCAGAACTGCCCCACCGGGCCGAGCCCGAAGACGGCGAGGGTGCCGCCGCGCGGGGTGTCCGCGTACTTCACCGCCTGCCAGGCGGTGGGCAGGATGTCGGAGAGGTATAGCCAGCGCTCATCGGGGCCGGTCTCGGGGACTTTGATCGGGCCGAACTGGGCCTGCGGGACCCGCAGGTACTCGGCCTGCCCGCCCGGCACGGAGCCGTAGAGCGAGGTGTAGCCGAACAGCGCGGCGCCCTTGCCCTCGCTCGTGACCTGCGTCGTCTCGCACTGGGCGTAGAGCTGCCGCGCGCACATCCAGCACGAGCCGCAGGAGATGTTGAACGGGACGACCACCCGGTCGCCCACCTTCAGCCGGGTCACCCCCGGGCCGACCTCCTCGGCGATGCCCATCGGCTCGTGCCCCAGGACATCGCCGGGCTTCAGGTACGGCCCGAGCACCTCGTACAGGTGCAGGTCGGAGCCGCAGATGGCGGTGGAGGTGATCCGGAGGATCGCGTCGGTCGGCTCCTCGATCCTGGGGTCCGGGACGTCCTCGACCCGGACGTCACGCTTGCCTTGCCAGGTCAGTGCCTTCATGCCTGAATGTCCCCTCTTTGGTGCCGTCCATCGGACTGCTACCCGCGCTGGGACGCTTGAACCGGTCGCTGGGGACCTCCGCTCTCCAGGCGGCGGGTCGTGCGTTGCGGTGCGTGGTTGGTTGCGGTGGGGGGTGTGGCCCGCCGTGACCGGCTCCGGGCGGTCAGGCTTGATCCCTGCGCCGGTCACGGCGGGCCACACCCCCGACGTGGTCCCGGTCCGCCCGTGCGTCCCCGGTCGGGCGGTTCGCGTGTCCCGTCGATGTCGTCGCGGGTTGCGGCAGCTTGGTGTCTCCGGGTGGTGATACGCGGTGCGCCGCAGGTTGTGTGGATCTTGGCGGTCGGCGTGAGACGGCCCGTGCGGTCTGGCCGAGATGTCCGGTTCTGGGTGTGACCGGCGGCATCCTGAGGCCGGAATCGTGGCGGGGCCGGGGTCGTTACATATTGCGTACGACCGAGTACCTGGCCCGCTCGACGGGCCGGACGCCCCGGGAATGATGGCGGGCCGGCGGTCGTTACACATGGTCCCGGCGCCGCGAAGAGGCCCCCGCCCCGCGGCTGGCACCGGGCAGAGACTTTCCCCCTTGCACTCTTTTTGAGCGCCTGACGGTGCTTGCGCACGTCCCGGCCTCCACCGGGTGTGCGCCAACCCCCCAAGGAGCTTTGTCATGAACACGATGCTGCGTAAGAGCGTGCTGGGTATTGCTGGTCGGGCTTTCACCGGTGGTGTGTTCGCCGGTCCGATCGCCGCGCACGCCGACACCGGCCCCGTCACCGCCAAGCCCGCCGCCGTGGCGGTGCAGGCCGACAAGCCGGACATGGGCAAGCTGATCCCGCATGGTGTGCAGGGCGCCCAGTCGAAGATTGACCTGAACGACGAGCAGACCGCCAACGCGAAGGCGATCATCGCCGCGACGAAGAAGGCCGGTCTGCCGGAGCGGGCCGCGGTCATCTCGATCGCCACGTCGCTGCAGGAGTCGAAGCTGGAGAACCTGGGTCACCTGGGTGACCGCAACGACCACGACTCGCTGGGCCTGTTCCAGCAGCGCCCGTCGAGTGGTTGGGGCACGCCGGAGCAGATCACCGACCCCAAGTACGCCACCCTGGCGTTCGAGAAGGGTCTCAAGCAGGTCGACGGGTGGCAGGACATGCCGCTGACCGAGGCCGCCCAGACGGTGCAGGTGTCGGCCTACCCGGACGCCTACGCCCAGTGGGAGCAGCAGGCCGCCCACCTGGTCGCCCAGCACTGGAACAGCTGACCCAACCAAGCAACACGCAACAAGCCGCTGGCCGGCACCCCGAGACAGGGGTGCCGGCCAGCGGCGTCTGCACTTCCCGAGATCTTGGAGAGTTGGCGTCAGTAGCGAACGGAAACTGTCCAAGATCGCAGGCGGTGGGGCGTACCACAGAAAGACGGTGACGGGCGGGCGGCGGCCGACCACGACGGGGCTGGGGGTGACCGTCCCCGGCGCAGGGATCAAGCCTGACCGCCCGGAGCCGGGGACGGTCGCCCCCAGCCCCCAGGCGCAACCAGGTCGGAAGCGGGACCCCGAAAGCCAGAAGCGCGAGCGCAACCACCGACAAGACCGCGAGCCACCGGGGCCCGACGAGGCCGGGTCCCACCCGATGACGTTGACGTCATCAGCTTCGTAGCGTGCCGGCAACAACCGCCAGGGCCCGTACCCGGGGGAAAAGGCCGGAAAGGCCGACCGCCGCACCCCGGACAGGGCACGGCGGTCGGTGTCTGCGCTGGTGGACGGCCGGGCTCAGGTGCCCGGGGTGTCGCCGCGCTTGGCGGTCGCCGCGAGGTAGTCGCGGTTGAGCCGGCCGATCGTGTTCAGCGGGATGCCCTTCGGGCAGACCACGGTGCACTCACCGGCGTTGGTGCAGCCGCCGAAGCCGGCCTCGTCGTGCGCGTCGACCATGCCGATCACCCGGGTGTACCGCTCCGGCTGGCCCTGCGGCAGCAGCGAGAGCTGGGTGACCTTGGCGGCCGTGAAGAGCATGCCGGAGCCGTTCGGGCAGGCCGCCACGCAGGCGCCGCAGCCGATGCAGGCGGCCGACTCGAAGGCGGCGTCCGCGTTGGCCTTGGCCACCGGCGTGGAGTGCGCCTCGGGGGCGCTGCCGGTCGGCGCGGTGATGTACCCACCGGCCGCGATGATCTTGTCGAAGGCGTTCCGGTTGACCACCAGGTCCTTGATGACCGGGAAGGCCCGGGCCCGCCACGGCTCGATGTCGATCGTCTCGCCGTCGGAGAACTGCCGCATGTGCAGCTGGCAGGCGGTGGTGCCGCGCTGCGGCCCGTGCGCGTCGCCGTTGATCATCAGGCCGCACATGCCGCAGATGCCCTCGCGGCAGTCGTGGTCGAAGGCCACCGGCTCCTCGCCGGCGAGGATCAGCCGCTCGTTGAGCACGTCGAGCATCTCCAGGAACGACATGTCCGGGGAGACGTCGTCGACCTGGTAGGTCACCATCCGACCCTTGTCCTCAGGGCCCTTCTGGCGCCAGATGCGCAGGGTCAGGTTCACTTGTAGCTCCGCTGCGTGGGGTGGACGTATTCGAACTTCAGGTCTTCCTTGTGCAGCACGGACGGCTCGCCGGTGCCGGTGTACTCCCAGGCCGCCACGTACGCGAAGTGCTCGTCGTCGCGCTGCGCCTCACCGTCCGGGGTCTGGTGCTCGGCCCGGAAGTGGCCGCCGCAGGACTCCCCGCGGTGCAGGGCGTCGATGCACATCAGCTCGGCCAGCTCGAAGAAGTCGGCCACCCGGCCGGCCTTCTCCAGCGACTGGTTGAGCCCTTCGCCGTCGCCCGGGACGCGGACCCGCTGCCAGAACTGCTCGCGCAGCGCGCGGATCTCGTCGATCGCCTTGCGCAGACCGGCCTCGCTGCGCTCCATGCCGCAGTGCTCCCACATGATCTGGCCCAGCTCCCGGTGGAACGAGTCCACCGTCCGGTCGCCGTCGACGGCCAGCAGCCGCTGGATCCGGTCCTCGACGTCGGCGCGCGCCTCGACCACCGCCGGGTGGCTGGCCTCGACCTTGTCGAACGGGCCGGAGGCCAGGTAGTTGGCGATGGTGCTGGGCAGCACGAAGTAGCCATCGGCCAGGCCCTGCATCAGCGCCGAGGCGCCGAGCCGGTTCGCGCCGTGGTCGGAGAAGTTCGCCTCGCCGATCACGAACAGGCCCGGGATGGTCGACTGGAGGTCGTAGTCGACCCAGAGGCCGCCCATCGTGTAGTGCACGGCGGGGTAGATCCGCATCGGGACCTCGTACGGGTCCTCGCCGGTGATCCGCTCGTACATCTCGAAGAGGTTGCCGTACTTGGCCTCGATCGCCTTGCGGCCGAGCCGGTTGATCGCGTCCGCGAAGTCGAGGTAGACGCCGAGCTTGGTCGGGCCGACGCCCCGGCCCTCGTCGCAGACGTTCTTCGCGGCGCGGGAGGCGATGTCCCGGGGGACCAGGTTGCCGAAGGAGGGGTAGATCCGCTCCAGGTAGTAGTCCCGCTCGTCCTCGGGGATGTCCCGCGGCGCGCGGTCGTCGCCCTTGGCCTTCGGCACCCAGACCCGGCCGTCGTTGCGCAGCGACTCGCTCATCAGGGTCAGCTTCGACTGGTGGTCGCCGGAGACCGGGATGCAGGTCGGGTGGATCTGCGTGTAGCAGGGGTTCGCGAAGTACGCGCCCTTGCGATGCGCCCGCCAGGTGGCGGTGACGTTGCAGCCCTTGGCGTTGGTGGAGAGGTAGAAGACGTTGCCGTAGCCGCCGGAGGCGAGCACGACCGCGTCGGCCATCTCGGTGGTGATCTCGCCGGTGACCAGGTCCCGGACCACGATGCCCCGGGCCTTGCCGTCCACGATGATCAGCTCCAGCATCTCGTGCCGGGCGTTCATCTCCACGTTGCCGAGGCCGATCTGCCGCTCCAGCGCCTGGTACGCGCCGAGCAGCAGCTGCTGGCCCGTCTGGCCCCGAGCGTAGAAGGTGCGCTGCACCTGCGCCCCACCGAACGAGCGGGTGTCGAGCAGGCCGCCGTACTCGCGGGCGAACGGCACGCCCTGCGCGACGCACTGGTCGATGATGTTGACCGAGACCTCGGCCAGCCGGTGCACGTTCGACTCGCGGGAGCGGAAGTCGCCGCCCTTGACGGTGTCGTAGAAGAGCCGGTGCACCGAGTCGCCGTCGTTGCGGTAGTTCTTGGCGGCGTTGATGCCGCCCTGCGCGGCGATCGAGTGGGCCCGGCGCGGGCTGTCCTGGTAGCAGTAGGACTTCACCTGGTAGCCCTGCTCGGCCAGGGTCGCCGCGGCGGAGCCGCCGGCCAGGCCGGTGCCCACCACGATCACCGTCATCTTGCGGCGGTTGGCCGGGTTGACCAGCTTCGCCTCGAAGCGGCGGCGGTCCCAGCGGGTCTCGATCGGGCCCTCGGGAGCCTTGGTGTCGGCGATCGGGTCGCCCTCGATGAAGAGATCCATGGTCAGGACACCAATCCGGTGAGTACGGCGAACGGGACCACCAGGTAGCCGGCGCAGAGCGCGACGGCCAGGACCAGCGCGCCGGTACGGGCGCGGCGCTCGCCCTTCGGCGTCTGCTGGCCGAGGCTGCGGAACGCGCTGAAGGCGCCGTGGCGCAGGTGGAAGCCCACCGTGACGACGGCGAGGGTGTAGAAGAGCGTGACGTACCAGCGCTCCGGCGCGAAGTCGGCGACCACGTTGCCGTAGGGGTTGCTGGCGTCGCCCTGCGGGTTCAGGTGACCGGTGGTCAGGTCCAGGATGTGGTAGATCACGAAGAGCAGGATGATCACCCCACCCCAGCGCATGGTCCGGGCCGCGTAGCTGCCCTGCACCTTCTTGCGGTGCGCGTACTTGACCGGGCGGGCGGCGCGGGCGCGGCGGGCCAGCACGGTGGCGGCCACGATGTGGGCCACCACGGCGACGGTGAGCACGGTGCGCTGGATCCACAGGTACCAGGTGTGGGGCAGCAGCGGCGTGCCGATGTCGCGCAGCCAGTGCGCGTAGTGGTCGAACGAGGTCTCCCCCGTGAACACCTTCAGGTTGCCGAGCATGTGCGCGACGAGGAACAGCACCAGGAGAAGGCCCGTCACCGCCATGACGGCCTTCAGGCCGACGTTCGAGCGGATGGGCGACCGAGTTTTCGTGATTACCACACGACCGACGCTAGGAGCAGTTTGATCAGTCGTCCAATGCATCGACCTCGCAGTCTTGATAGCCGTAGGCTATGTAGATGCAGCTCCATCAGCTCCGGTACTTCGTCGCGGTAGCAGAAGTACGACATTTCACCCAAGCCGCCGACCTGGTAGGCATAACCCAGCCCTCGTTGAGTAAGCAAATTCACGCCCTTGAGGCCGGCCTCGGGGCCCCGCTCTTCGAACGGGTAAGGGGCAACATCGCCCTCACCACGGCCGGCGAGGTGCTGCTCCCGTTGGCCAAGCGGATCCTCGCCGACGTCGACACCGCCACGAGGGAGGTGCAGGAACTGGTCGGGCTGCGCCGGGGCCGGGTCCGCCTCGGCGCCACCCCCAGCCTGGCCACCTCCCTGGCGCCGCCGGTGCTGCGCCGGTTCCGCGACGCGCACCCCGCCGTCGACCTCGGGGTGGAGGAGGGCGGCTCGCAGGACCTGGTCCGCGACCTGCTCCGCGGTGACCTCGACCTGGCGCTGATCATCATGCCGTCGGCCGGCACCGACCCGGGCCTGCGCGCCGATCCGATCCTGCGGGAGAGCCTGGTGGTCGCCTCGGTCGACCCGCTGCCGGCCACCTCGGCCACCGGCGAGCTGCGCATCACCGACCTGCGCGATCAGCCGCTGGTGATGTTCCGGGAGGGCTACGACCTGCGCGACGCCACCCTCCACGCCTGCCGGGACGCCGGGTTCGAACCGACCCTCTCGGTCGACGGCGGGGAGATGGACGCCGTGCTCAGCTTCGTCGAGGCCGGGCTCGGCGTCGCCCTGGTGCCCGGCATCGTGGTCGCCCGCCGCCCCGGCATCCGGGTCACCCGGCTCGCCCCGCCCGGCGTACGCCGGACCATCGGGGTGGCCCGCCGGCGCGACGTCGTGCCCACCCACGCCGGCCGCGAACTCCGCCGCATCCTGCTCGAGTACGTCCACGACGCCACCGCCACCGACCAGCTCCCGCCGGGCGTCGAGCCGCTGTCGTGACGGGGCGGCTCAGCGGGCCTCGGCGTCGTCCATCGCCCGGTAGATCCGCTGCTCCGAGACCGGGTACGGGGTGCCGAGGGCCTGGGCGAAGACGTTCACCCGCAGCTCCTCGATCATCCAGCGGATCTGCCGCACCGCCGCCGAGTTTCGGCGGGCCGGCGGCAGCGCGGCGAGCATGTCCTGGTACTCCTTCTGCACCACCGCGATCCGGTCCTGCTGCTGCTTGTCCCGCTGCGGGTTGCCGGGCAACCGGTCCAGCCGGCGCTCGATCGCGGTCAGGTAGCGCAGCAGGTCGGGCAGCCGGGCGTACCCGGCCTCGGTGACGAAACCGGAGTGCACCAGGCCGGAGAGCTGGTTGCGGATGTCGGCGAGGGCGGCCACCACGGCCAGGTTCCGGGTCGCGCCGAGCCGCTGCTCCACCGCGTACGCGGCGGCGAGCACCCGGCGGACCCGGTCCATCACGTCGACGACCGTGTCCACGAGGTCGGCGCGGACCTTGTCGCGCAGCGCCGCGAAGCCCTCGGCGTCCCAGGCCGGGCCGCCCGCGTCGGCGATCAGCTTGTCGATCGCCCCGCCGGCCGCGTCCTCGATGAGCTGCTGCACCCCGCCGTGCGGGTTGCGGCTCAGCGCCAGCTTCGCCTCGTTGGACAGCCGCCCCTGGAGGAACTTCGCCGGCGACGGCACGGTCAGCCGGAGCAGCCGCCGGGTCCCCGCCCAGTGCGCGGCGGCCTGCTCCGCCTCCGAGTCGAAGACCTTCACCCCGACCGTGGTGCCCTCGTCCACCAGGGCCGGGTACGCGGTCACCGCGTACCCGGCGCGGACCTGCTCGATGGTGCGGGGCAGGGTGCCGATGCTCCACTGGGTCAGGCCGCTCCGGGCCACGTCCGGCGCGGCGGCGGCGACGACCTGGCGTACCTCCTGGCGGAGCCGGCGTTGCAGGGTCGGCAGGTCCTTGCCCTCGGCGACCGGCTGGTCGTCCTCGCCGAGCACCCGGAAGGTCACCCGCAGGTGCGGCGGCAGCTTCGCCACGTCCCAGGCGTCCCGGGGAACGGTGACCCCGGTCATCCGGCGCAGCTGCCGGGTGAGCGCGTCGAGCAGCGGCTCCTCGCCGGCCGGCATCGCGGCCAGCGCCGCCCGGGCGTAGTCGGGCACCGGGACGAAGTTGCGCCGGATCGCCTTCGGCAGCGACCGGATCAGCGCGACCACCAGCTCCTCGCGCAGCCCCGGCACCTGCCAGTCGAAGCTCTCCGCCGGCACCTGGTTGAGCATCGGCAGCGGGATGTCGACGGTCACCCCGTCGGTGGGGGTGCCCGGCTCGAAGCGGTAGGTCAGCGGCAGCGCCACCCCGTCGGCCCGCCACTCGTCCGGGTAGTCGGCCTCGTCCACCCCGCCGCGGCCGGCGTTGACCAGCAGCTCGCGGGTGAAGGTGAGCAGGTCGGGCCGCTCCCGGCGGGTCTTCTTCCACCAGGAGTCGAAGTGCCGGCCGGAGACCACGTCGGCGGGGATCCGCTCGTCGTAGAAGCCGAAGATCGTCTCGTCGTCGACCAGGATGTCCCGCCGCCGGGCTCGGCTCTCCAGCTCCTCGATCTCGGTCAGCAGCTTCTGGTTGTCCCGCCAGAACTGGTGGTGGGTCTGCCAGTCGCCCTCCACCAGGGCGTGCCGGATGAACAGCTCCCGGGACAGCGCCGGGTCGATCCGGCCGAAGTTGACCTTGCGGGAGGTGACTAGCGGGATGCCGTACAGGGTGACCTTCTCGTAGGCCATCACCGCGGCCTGCTTCTTCTCCCAGTGCGGCTCGCTGTAGCTGCGCTTGACCAGGTGCTGGGCCAGCGGTTCGACCCACTCGGGCTCGATCCGGCCGTTCACCCGGCCCCAGAGCCGGGAGGTCTCCACCAGTTCGGCGGCCATCACCCAGCGCGGCGGCTTCCTGAACAGCGCCGAGCCGGGGAAGAGCGCGAACTTCGCCCCCCGCGCCCCCAGGTACTCGTGCTTCTGGGCGTCCTTGAGCCCGACGTGGGAGAGCAGGCCGGGCAGCAGCGACTGGTGCACCTTCGGGGTGTCGATCTCCTCCGGCAGGTCCGCGGCGGGGCCGCGCCGGCCGTCGCCGTCGCGCGCCGGTCGCCCTCCTTCCGGGGTACGCAGCACCTGGCGCAACTGGCTGACGATGTCCTGCCATTCGCGGACCCGCAGGTAGTTCAGGTATTCCGCCTTGCACATCCGGCGGAACGCGCTGGACGACAGCGCCCGCTGCTGCTCGCGCAGGTAGCGCCAGAGGTTGAGGAAGGCGACGAAGTCCGACTCGGAGTCGGCGAACCGGGCGTGCGCCTGGTCGGCCTGGGCCTGCTTCTCCGCCGGCCGCTCGCGCGGGTCCTGGATGGACAGCGCGGCGGCGATCACCACCACCTCGGTCGCGCAGCCGTTGCGCTCGCCCTCGAGGACCATCCGGGCCAGCCGCGGGTCGACCGGGAGCTGGGCCAGCCGCCGGCCCAGCGGGGTGAGCCGCTTCGCCGGATCCGCCTCGGTCGGGTCGAGCGCGCCCAGCTCGTGCAGCAGGTTCACGCCGTCGGCGACGTTGCGCCGGTCCGGCGGGTCGATGAACGGGAACGCGGCGATGTCGCCCAGCCCGATCGAGGTCATCTGGAGGATGACCGAGGCCAAGTTGGTCCGCAGGATTTCCGGGTCGGTGAACTCCGGCCGGGATTCGAAGTCCTGCTCGTCGTAGAGCCGGATGCAGATGCCGTCGGAGGTACGACCGCAGCGCCCCTTGCGCTGGTTGGCCGAGGCCTGCGAGACCGGCTCGATCGGCAGCCGCTGCACCTTGAGTCGGCTGGAGTAGCGGGAGATCCGCGCCGTGCCCGGGTCCACCACGTACTTGATGCCGGGGACGGTCAGCGAGGTCTCCGCCACGTTGGTGGCGAGCACCACCCGGCGTCCGGCGTGTGGGGCGAAGACCCGGTGCTGTTCGGCGGAGGAGAGGCGAGCGTACAGCGGCAGGATCTCGGTGCCCAGCAGCGACCGCTTCTTCTGCACGAGCTTGCCCAGCGCGTCGGCGGTGTCCCGGATCTCCCGTTCGCCGCTGAGGAAGACCAGGATGTCGCCGGGGCCCTCGGCGGCCAGCTCCTCGACCGCGTCGCCGATCGCCTGGATCTGGTCGCGGACGTTCTCCTCGTCGTCGGCGTCGGACTCCTCGGCCTCGGTGACCTCGACCAGCGGCCGGTACCGCACCTCCACCGGGTAGGTACGCCCGGAGACCTCGACGATCGGCGCCGGCTGCCCCTCGGCGTCGGCGAAGTGCCGGGCGAAGCGGTCGGTCTCGATGGTCGCGGAGGTGATGATCACCTTGAGGTCGGGGCGGCGGGGGAGGAGCTGGCGGAGGTAACCCAGGATGAAGTCGATGTTGAGGCTGCGCTCGTGCGCCTCGTCGATGATCAGCGTGTCGTACTGGCGGAGCATCCGGTCGGTCTGCAGCTCGGCCAGGAGGATGCCGTCGGTCATCAGCTTGACCAGGCTGTTCTCGCCCACCTGGTCGGTGAAGCGGACCTTGTAGCCCACCACGTCGCCCAGCTCGGTGCCGAGCTCCTCGGCGATCCGGTCCGCGACCGTACGGGCGGCGAGCCGGCGGGGCTGGGTGTGCCCGATCAGCCCGCTGATCCCGCGCCCCAGCTCCAGGCAGATCTTGGGCAGCTGGGTGGTCTTGCCGGAGCCGGTCTCGCCGGCCACGATCACCACCTGGTGGTCCCGGATCGCGGCGGCGATGTCGTCCCGGCGCTCGCTGACCGGCAACTGCGCCGGATAGGTGATCACCGGCACGGCCGACCGCCGGCTCGCCAGCCACGCCTCGGCCCGCGTCACGTCGGCGCTGATCTCGGCGAGCGCGGCGTCCCGGCGCTGCGGGTCGCGCAGCCGGCGGACCCCGTCCAGCCGCCGCTGCAGCCGGCGCTGGTCGCGGAACATCAGGGCGGGGAGGCGGCGGTGCAGCTCGCGAACGGAGTCGGGCGCGGCGGGTACGGCTGGATTCTGCATGTCGTCGCCAAGAATAGGCAGCCCCGCGGCGAAGTGCCGCCGGGTTACCGCCCGCCGACCGGCGCGGGTGGCGGCGGCGCGGACGCACCCGCGCGCGCCCTCCCCGGTCGGGGCCGGTCGCCGGGCTAGAGTGGCCGCCGACCGACATGCTCGACGGACGGGATGATCATGCGGGACACCGACCGGGCGCTGGTGCAGGCGGCCACCGCCGTCGCCAAGCTGCGCTGCCGCAGCGAGAACCACACCGTCGCCGCCGCCGCGCGCAGCGCCGACGGGCGGGTGTTCACCGGCGTGAACGTCTACCACTTCACCGGCGGACCGTGTGCCGAGGTGGTGGCGATCGGTGCCGCCGCCACCCAGGGCGTGACCGAGCTGGAGACCATCGTCGCGGTAGGGGATCGGGGCCGGGGCGTCATCCCGCCGTGCGGTCGCTGCCGGCAGGTGCTGCTCGACTACTTCCCGTCGATCAAGGTGATCGTCGGCCCGGCGGACGGGCTACGCGCGGTCTCGGTGGCCGACCTGCTGCCCGAGACGTACGTCTGGGCCGACCAGCAGGTGGAGTTGGCGACGGTGCCCCGGACCGGGGTGTGGCCGATGCCCGTGGTGCCCGGCAGCCGCCCGGCGGCGGAGGACTGAGCCCGGGTCAGTCGCCCGACGCCGCCTCCAGCATGGACCGGGGGACCGGCACCTTCTCGAAGCGCACGTTGCCCTCCGGCACCATCCAGCTCAGCACCTGGGCGACCAGCCGTCCGGCCCGGACGGCCGGGTCGTTGGCGTACAGCTCGCGGGCCATCTCGGGGTCCACCGAGAGCACGGCGAAGCCGTGCAGCCGTTCGTCGTCGGCGCCGAGGCACGGGCCGGCGGCGAGGACCGCGCCCTGCTCCACCAGCCCGGCCTGATGGGCGAGGTGCGCGTCCTGCAGGCGGTCGACCGCGTCCAGCGGCAGCTCGGGTGGGTCCGGCGGGCGGACCAGGAGGACGACGGTGTGCTGGTCGAATCGCATGCGGCCAGCCTAGGGGCGGAAACGCCCTGATTGTCCGCCGGTTGCCGGTAGCGGCCCCATCCGGGGGGCCTGCACCGCCCGGGCCGGCCCGACCGGGCCGGGGGCATCGACGAATCCGAGTTAGGCCCGCCTAACTGACTCGGCTAAGGTAAGGCGATCCTAAGCTGAGAGGGCGGAACTCTGCCGTGACCACCGTCGCCACCCGACCCCAGCGGGCCGGCGTCCCGAGCCGCCGGCGGCCCGGCCGCCGGGCGGCGATCGCCGCGGCGGCGGCCCTGCTGCTGGTCCTGGCCCTGCTCGCCAGCCTCGCCCTCGGCAGCCGCCCGCTCGCCGTCGACCAGGTGTGGCAGGCGCTCACCGCTCCCGACGGCGGCGAGGCCACCACCATCGTCCGGGAGCTGCGCCTGCCGCGTACGGCGCTGGGACTGATCGTCGGCCTCGCGCTCGCCGTCGCCGGGGTGCTCTTCCAGGCGCTCACCCGCAACCCCCTCGCCGAACCGCGGATCCTCGGCATCAGCGCCGGCGCCTCGTTCGGCGTGGTGCTCGCCATCGCGGTCTTCGGCGTCGGCAGCCTCGCCGGGTACGTCTGGTTCGGCGTCGCCGGCGCGCTCGCCGCCGGCCTGCTCGTCCTCGCCGTGGCCAGCGGCACCCGCGAGGGCGCCAGCCCGGTCACCCTCGCGCTGGTCGGCGCGGCCCTCGACGCCAGTCTCGCCGCCGGGGTGTACGCCATGCTCAGCATCGACGCGCGCACCTTCGAGGAGTACCGCTTCTGGGTGGTCGGCGGGCTGACCGGCCGGGACGTCGGCGTCGCCGGACAGGTGCTGCCGTTCGTCCTGGCCGGGCTGGTGCTGGCCGCGCTGGTCGCCCGGGGCCTCGACGCGCTCGCCCTCGGCGACGACGTGGCCCGCGGCCTCGGCCACCGGATCGGCCTGGTCCGCCTCGGCGGCGGCGCCGCCGCCGTGCTGCTCACCGGCGCCGCGGTGGCCGCCGCCGGACCGATCGCCTTTGTCGGGCTCGCCGTGCCGCACCTGGCCCGGGCGCTGGTCGGCACCGACCACCGGTGGACCCTGGCGGTCTCCGCCCTGCTCGGGCCGGCCCTGCTGCTCGGCGCCGACGTCGTCGGCCGGCTGGTCGCCCCGCCCGGTGAGGTGCCGGCCGGGATCGTCACCGCGCTGATCGGCGCCCCGCTGCTGGCGTACCTGGTCCGCCGCGCGAAGGTGGTGGCCGCGTGACCGCCGTCGACTCGTCCCGCCCGGCGTACGCCGGGCTGCCCGGTCGGTCGCTGCTGCGGCTCGGGCCGGTGAGCGTGCAGGTGCGCCGCCGCGCGGTGCTGGTCGCCGCCGTGACGGCCGTGCTGCTCGCCGCCGCCGTCGTGCTCAGCCTCTCCCTCGGCACCCCGTACGTCGCCCCGGCCGACGTGCTCCGGTCGCTGTCGGGCGCCGGCACCCCGTACGACCTGGTGGTGCGCGACCTGCGGCTGCCCCGGATCGTGCTGGCCGCGACGGCCGGGGCGGCCTTCGGGGTCGCCGGCACGCTCATCCAGAGCGTCGCCCGCAACCCGCTGGCCAGCCCGGACGTCATCGGTATCACCCAGGGCGCCGGCCTGGCCGCCACCGTCGCGATCACCACCGGTGCCGCCGCCGTGCTGGTCGCCCCGGCGGCGCTGCTCGGCGGGCTGGCCGCCGCGCTGCTGCTGCTCGCCCTCGGCGCCCGGCACGGCCTGGCCGCCCAGCGGTTCGTGCTGGCCGGGGTGGCCGTCGCGTTTGCCCTGCGGGCGCTGACCGAGGTGGTCATGCTCTCCGCCGACCCGATCGACGGGCTGCGGGCGCAGATCTGGCTGATCGGCACCCTGGCCGGCCGGGGCTGGTCCGAGACGGCGTGGATCGCGCTCACCCTGGCCGTCCTGCTGCCGGTGCTGGCCTGGGCCGGCTGGGCGCTGAACGGCGCCGCGCTGGACGACGACACCGCCCGGGGGATCGGGCTGCGCCCGGTGGCCCGCCGGGTGGGCCTGGCCGTCACCGGCGTCGTGCTGGCCGCCACCGTCACCGCCCAGGTCGGCGCGGTCGACTTCGTCGCGCTGGTCGCCCCGCAGGTGGCCCGCCGCCTGGTCCGCGCCGAGCGGCCCCCACTGGTCTGCGCCGCCCTGGTCGGCGCGCTGCTGCTGGTGCTGGCCGACCTGGTCGGCCGGCGGCTCTTCGCCCCCACCCAACTGCCGGCGGGCGTGCTCACCGCCGCCATCGGTGGTCCTTACCTGATGCTCCTGCTGGTCCGACGGCGGCGGCGGAGGTCCGCGTGAACCGCACCCCTGACACCCCTGGCCCGATGCTCTCGACCCGCGACGTGACCGTCGGCTACGACGAGCGGACCGTGCTGGACGGGCTCGACGTGGACCTGCCCACCGACGCCTTCACCGTCATCGTCGGGCCGAACGCCTGCGGCAAGTCCACCCTGCTGCGCACCATGGCCCGGCTGCTCACCCCGCGCCGCGGCACGGTGCTGCTGGACGGTACGGCGATCCGCGACCTGCCCACCCGCGAGGTGGCCCGCCGCCTCGGCGTGCTGCCGCAGAGCCCGCTGGTGCCCGAGGGGGTCACCGTGGCGGACCTGGTCGGCCGGGGCCGGCAGCCGTACCAGCGGTGGTGGCGGCAGTGGTCGGAGCAGGACTCGGCCGCCGTCGACCGGGCGATGGCCCAGGCCGACGTCGCGGGGCTCGCCGACCGGCCGGTGGACACCCTCTCCGGCGGGCAGCGGCAGCGGGTCTGGATCGCGATGACCCTCGCCCAGGACACCGAGGCGCTGCTGCTGGACGAGCCGACCACCTTCCTCGACCTGGCCCACCAGGTGGAGGTGCTGGATTTGCTGCACCGGCTGCGCGCCGAACGCGGCCGGACCGTGGTCGCCGTGCTGCACGACCTCAACCAGGCCGCCCGGTACGCCGACCACCTGATCGCCATGCGCGAGGGCGGCGTGGTCGCGGCCGGCCCGCCGCGCGAGATCCTCACCGCGGACCTGGTCCGCGACGTCTTCGGGCTCGACTGCGTGGTCGTGCCCTGCCCGGTGACCGGCGCGCCGCTCGTGGTGCCCGGCCTCACCAGCCCGTCCCTGGCGCGCCCGACCGCTCCGGCGGCGCGCCCCTCCGTCGCCGACGCGGACCTGCCGCGCGTCGACTCGTACCCTTCGAAAGGAATCTGATGCGTCGTCTCGCCGCCGCCCTCACCGTGGCCGTCGCCCTCGGCGTGGGCCTGACCGCCTGCGGGGAGAGTGATCCGGTCGCCGGCACCGCCACCGGGGAGACCCGGGAGATCACCCACGCCATGGGCACCACCAAGGTCCCGGCGGACCCGAAGCGGGTCGTGGTCCTCGACACCGACAAGATCGACACGGCGCTCTCCTTGGGCGTCACGCCGGTCGGCGCCGCCACCGCCGGTGAGGCGAAGAGCTGGCCGACCTACTTCGGCGCCGAGAAGCTGGCCGGAATCAAGGAGGTCGGGGTGCTCACCGAGCCCGACCTGGAGGCGATCACCGCGCTGAAGCCGGACCTCATCCTGGGCAGCAAGTTCCGCCAGGAGAAGTTCTACGACGAGCTGAGCGCGATCGCCCCGACCGTCTTCACCGAGAAGGTCGGCATCACCTGGAAGGAGAACCTGCTCCTCGACGGCAAGGCCCTCGGCCGGGAGCAGCAGGCCAAGGACCTGCTGAGCACGTACGAGAAGCGGGCGAAGGACTTCGGCGCGAAGCTCGGCGACGCCGCGTCGCGGGAGGTCTCCATCGTGCGCTTCATCCCGGGCAACATCCGGGTGTACGGCCCGGACTCGTTCTCCGGGATCGTCGTCGGCGATACCGGGCTGGGTCGCCCGGCCCGGCAGCGGCTCGACGGCAAGGAGGACAAGCGCTTCGACCTGGTCAGCCCGGAGCGGGTCAACGAGGTCGACGGTGACGTGATCTTCGTGACCGCGTACGGCGAGAAGGCCGCCGCCGAGCAGGCCAAGGTCACCGGCGGCACCCTCTGGCAGGGTCTGTCGGCGGTGAAGGCCGGCAAGGCCCACGTGGTCTCCGACGAGGTCTGGATGACCGGCATCGGCGTCGGCGCCGCCAACAAGATCCTCGACGACCTGGAGAAGTACCTGGCCGCCGCCTGATCCCGTTCCACCGTCCGCGCCCGTCCGGCCCTGTGCCGGGCGGGCGCGTTCGCATGTCCGGGCCCGGCCTGCCGGCGTGATGGTCGCCGACGGCCGACTGTGGACTCGCCGGACGGCGGTGCGTTGACTTGTACTTAGGTTAGGGTAACCTAACTTCACTCGATCAACGCCGGACCGCCGGGGATCGCGCGTCGCCGCGACCGTCCCTTCGGGTCCGCCTCCGACCATTGAGGACCGCCATGAGTCTGCCCGGAGCAACCGTTCAGGCCCCCTCGACCGGCGCCGGCCGGGACCACCTGTTCACCGCCGGCTCGCTGGAGCGCTACCGCCGGGTGCTGGCCGACGGGATCGGCCGGGTGGCCGACCGGGTGGCCACCGTCGACCGGCCCTGCACCGGCGTCACCCCGCAGCACCTGGCCCCGCGCGTCCGGGGCATCGACCTGGACCGGCCGCTCGGCGACACCGGGGCGGCGCTCGACGAGCTCCACGACGTCTACCTGCGCGACGCGGTGTTCTTCCACCACTCCCGCTACCTGGCCCACCTGAACTGCCCGGTGGTGATCCCCGCGCTGCTCGGCGAGGCGGTGCTCAGCGCGGTGAACTCCTCGATGGACACCTGGGACCAGAGCGCCGGCGCCACCCTCATCGAACGCCGGCTGATCGACTGGACGGCCGACCGGATCGGGCTCGGGCCCGCCGCCGACGGGGTGTTCACCAGCGGCGGCACCCAGTCGAACCTGCAGGCGCTGCTGCTGGCCCGGGAGGAGGCCTGGGCGCGGGCCGGCGCCCGGCCGTCCCGCCCCGAACTGCTGTCCCGGCTGCGGCTGATCACCTCGGCGGCCGGCCACTTCAGCGTGCAGAAGGCGGCGAAGCTGCTCGGCCTCGAGGCCGACGCGGTGCTCACCGTGGGCACCGACACCGACCGGCGGATGCGCGCCGACGAACTGGCCCGGGAGATCGACTGCTGCCGGCGGGACGGGCTGCGGGTGATGGCCGTGGTGGCCACCGCCGGCACCACCGACTTCGGCACCATCGACCCGCTGCCGCGGATCGCCGACATCTGTGCCGCCGCCGGCGTGTGGCTGCACGTCGACGCCGCGTACGGCTGTGGGCTGCTGGTCTCGCCGACCCGGCGGAACCTGCTGGACGGCATCGAGCGGGCGGACTCGGTGACCGTCGACTACCACAAGTCGTTCTTCCAGCCGGTCAGCTCCAGCGCCGTGCTGGTCCGCGACCGCCGGGTGCTGCGGCACGTCACCTGGCACGCCGACTACCTCAACCCGGCCCGGGCGGTCGAGCAGCACATCCCCAACCAGGTCGACAAGAGCATCCAGACCACCCGCCGCTTCGACGCGCTGAAGCTCTGGCTGACCCTGCGCGTGATGGGGCCGGACGCCGTCGGCGCGCTCTTCGACGAGGTGGTCGACCGGGCCGCGGACGCCTGGCGGCTGCTCACCGGTGATCCCCGCTTCGAGGTGGTGACCCGGTCGCCGTTGAGCACCGTGGTGTTCCGCTGGCGGCCCGCCGGCGTCGCGCCGCACCTGGTCGACGACGCCAACCTGTACGCCCGCGAGGCGTTGGCGGCCTCCGGCGCGGCCCTCGTCGCGGGCACCCGGGTCGACGGCGCGCACCACCTGAAGCTCACCCTGCTCAATCCGGAGACCACGGTGGCCGACCTCGCCCACGTCCTCGACCTGATCGCCGGACACGCCGGTGGGTACGTGCGCAGCCGCACGGCGGGCGACCTGTCCTGCCCCGTGGGCTGAGCGGGAGAACACATGTCGACCCACGACTTCATCGCCGTCGGGCTGGGCCCGTACAACCTCGGGCTGGCCTGCCTGACCGCACCGATCCGCGACCTCGACGGTCTCTTCCTCGAGGCGCGCGACGACTTCGACTGGCACCCGGGCATGCTGCTGGAGTCCACCCGCCTGCAGACCCCGTTCCTCGCCGACCTGGTCACCCTCGCCGACCCCACCTCGCCGTACTCGTTCCTCAACAACCTGAAGGAGTCCGGCCGGCTCTACCCGTTCTACATCCGGGAGAGCTTCTTCCCGCTGCGCAGCGAGTACAACGACTACTGCCGGTGGGCCGCGGCGAAGCTGCCGAGCGTCCGCTTCGGCCACGAGGTGACCGCCGTGGAGTACGACCCGGCCGACGAGCGGTACGTCGTGCACTGCGCCGCGGCGGGCGGGCGGGTGACCCACCGGGCCCGGCACCTGGTGCTCGGCACCGGCACCCCGCCGTACCTGCCGCCGCCCTGCCGGGGGCTGGGCGGCGACGCGATCCACAACGCGCGGTACCGGGAGCACCGCGCCGCGTTGCGCGCCAAGCGGAGCGTCACCGTGGTGGGCAGCGGGCAGAGCGCCGCCGAGATCTACCACGACCTGCTCGCCGACATCGACACCTACGGCTACCAGCTCAACTGGGTCACCCGCTCGCCGCGGTTCTTCCCGCTGGAGTACACCAAGCTCACCCTGGAGCTGACCTCACCGGACTACGTGGACTACTTCCACGCCCTGCCGGAGGCCACCCGCTACCGGCTGGAGGCGGAGCAGAAGGGGCTGTTCAAGGGGATCGACGCCGACCTGATCAACGGCATCTTCGACCTGCTGTACGCCAGGAGCGTCGCCGCTCCGCTGCCGACCCGGCTGATGACCAACACGGAGCTGACCGCCGCCGGGTACGACGCGGCGGACGGGACGTACACCCTGGGGCTGCGCAACGTCGAGCAGGGCCGGGACTTCGCCCTCACCACCGAGGGGCTGGTGCTGGCCACCGGCTACCGGTACCGGGTGCCCGGCTTCCTCGAGCCGATCCGGGACCGGATCCGCTGGGACGACCACGGACGGTTCGAGGTCGCCCGCAACTACAGCATCGACCACAGCGGCCGGGGGATCTTCCTGCAGAACGCGGCCACCCACGCCCACAGCGTCACCTCGCCGGACCTGGGGATGGGCGCGTACCGCAACTCGTGGATCATCCGGGAGCTGACCGGGCGCGAGCACTACCCGATCGAGGGGCGGATCGCCTTCCAGGAATTCGGCGCCCCGGCGGGGGTCGCGTCATGACCGGGACGGTCTACCGCCGGGTCGCCCCGCGCCTCGGCGAGTTCACGCTCCGCCGGGTCGATCCGGACACCGACGCCGCGCTGCTGCACGGCTGGGTCACCCACCCCAGGTCGGCGTTCTGGCTGATGCAGGACGCCGACGTGACCCGGGTGGCGCAGGAGTACCGGCGGATCGCCGCACACCCGCACCACGACGCGTACCTGGGGTCGTGGCGGGGCCGGCCGGCTTTCCTCGCCGAGCGGTACGACCCCGCCCACGTCGACCTCGTCGGCCGGTACGACGCCGCCGAGGGCGACGTCGGCATGCACTTCCTCTGCGCGCCCCCGGACAGCCCCGTGCACGGGTTCACCCGGGCGGTGATCACCACGGTGCTGGCCTGGCTCTTCGCCGACCCGGGCACCCGTCGGGTGGTGGTCGAACCCGACGTGCGCAACACGGCGGTGCACGCGCTCAACGCGGCCGTCGGCTTCACCGTCGTCCGACCGCTCACCCTGCCCGGGAAGACCGCCCTGCTCAGCGTCTGCACCCGCGAGCAGTTCCGGACCGCCACCGAAGGAGCCGTGCCCGCGTGACCCCCGCCGCCTCCGTGCCCCACCTGACCCCGCAGCGCTGGGCCGCCGCCAACCGGCTGCTGGTCCGCAAGGCCCTCGCCGAGTTCGCCCACGAGCGCCTGATCACCCCGGAGCCGCAGGGCGGCGACCGTTACCTGGTGCGGGCCGACGACGGCGCGGTGGAGTACCGCTTCGCCGCCCGGGTGCTGGCCCTCGACCACTGGCAGCTCGACCCGGCCGGCATCACCCGGCACGCCGGCGGCCGGGAACTGCCGCTGGACGCCGTCGACCTCTGCCTCGAGCTGCGCGGCGCGCTCGGCCTCACCGACGCCGTCCTGCCCGTCTACCTGGAGGAGATCACCTCCACCCTGGCCGGCGCCGCGTACAAGCTCGGCCGGCCGGAGGTGAGCGCGGTCGACCTGGTCCGGGCGGACTTCCAGCGGATCGAGACGGCGATGACCGAGGGGCATCCCTGCTTCGTGGCCAACAACGGCCGGCTCGGTTTCGGGGTGCACGAGTACCACCGGTACGCCCCGGAGGCCGGGCGGCCGGTCCGGCTGGTCTGGCTGGCCGCGCACCGCGACCACACCACCTTCACCTGCGCGGACGATCTGGACTACGACACCCTGGTCCGCGCCGAGTTGGGCGAGGACGCCCTAGCCGGCTTCGCCCGTACCCTCACCGGGCTCGGCCTCGACCCGGCCGGGTACCTGCTGCTCCCGGTGCACCCGTGGCAGTGGTGGAACAAGCTGGCCGTCACCTTCGCCGGCGAGGTCGCCCGGCGCCGCCTGGTGCCGCTCGGCGAGGGGCCGGACGAGTACCTCGCGCAGCAGTCGATCCGCACCCTCTTCAACGTCACCGACCCGGGCCGGCACTACGTGAAGACCGCCCTGTCGGTGCTCAACATGGGCTTCATGCGCGGGCTCTCCGCCGCGTACATGGAGCACACCCCGGCCATCAACGACTGGCTCGCGGGCCTCGTCGCCGCCGACCCGGTGTTCCGGCGGGCCCGGCTGTCGATCCTCCGCGAGCGGGCGGCGATCGGCTACCGGCACCGGCAGTACGAGGCGGCGACCGACCGGCACTCCCCGTACCGGAAGATGCTCGCCGCGCTCTGGCGGGAGAGCCCGGTGCCCGGGCTGGAGCCGGGCCGGCGGCTGGCCACCATGGCGTCGCTGCTGCACGTCGACCGCGCGGGGCGGTCGTTCGCCGGCGCGCTGATCGCCGAGTCCGGGCTCGCGCCCGCGGCCTGGCTGCGCCGCTACCTCGACGCCTACCTGGTCCCGCTGCTGCACAGCCTGTACGCGTACGACCTGGCGTTCATGCCGCACGGCGAGAACGTCATCCTTGTCCTGCACGACGGGGCGGTGGAGCGGGTGATCTTCAAGGACATCGCCGAGGAGATCGTGGTGATGGACCCGGACGCCGACCTGCCCCCGCCGGTACGCCGGATCCGGGTCGCCGTCCCGGAGCAGGACAAGATCCTGTCGATCTTCACCGACGTGTTCGACTGCTTCCTGCGGCACCTCAACGCGATCCTGGCCACCGAGGAAATCCTCGACGAGGAGACGTTCTGGCGGACGGTGGTCGGGTGCGTCGCGGACTACGCCGACAGCGTCCCGCACCTGGCCGACCGGCTCCACCGCCACGACCTGTTCGCGCCGGAGTTCGCGCTGTCCTGTCTCAACCGGCTGCAGCTGCGCGACAACCAGCAGATGCTCGACCTGGCCGACCCGTCCGGGTCGCCGCAGTTCGTCGGGACGCTGGCCAACCCGCTCGCCCGCTTCGCCCCGGACCGGGTCGGCTGAGCCGGCGGCGGGTGCCCACAGGCGGATGCCCGGAGCGAGCGCTCCTCTCTCCGGGCATCCGTCCGTGGGCCGGCGTGGTGGGGGTCAGGCGGCGGTGGACCAGATGGCACGGAACGCGGCGGCCTCGCCGGCCAGCCACTGCTCGACCTGCGCGGGCTTGACCGTCTCGGGCATGCGGTGGGCCTCGCCGCGGCGGACGTCGACGAGGACCGGCTCGGCGTGCGGGAGGACCGCGTCCATGTGCCGGGCCATCAGGTGCAGGGTGGCGAGGGTCGCCTCCTCGCTGGGCGGTGCCTCGTCGAAGTGCAGGCGGACCGCCTCGGCGCGGCCGTCGGCGTACCGGACGCCGAAGTGGGGGTTGATCTTTACGGGCAGGTCGCCGAGCATCGCCAGGGCGTCCCGGGTCTGGGCGAGGTCGACGCCGGCCGGCTCACCGAGCGACTGGAGCCAGGCGGTCGCCCCGGGGACGAGCGCCTGGTAGAGCGGGCGCCAGCGGGGCTTGACCAGATCGGGCACCTGGGCCAGGTGCGTGCCGCCGGTGTGGAACGCGATGTCGGCCTTGAGCGCCTTGACGAACTGGCCGTGCGGGTTGAACCCGTGCCGGCTCGCGCGCTGCTTGCGCAGGCCGCCGACGAAGGTGGCCTTGGTGGGCCCGGTGCGGTCCACGTACCGGGTGAAGCCGAGGAGGGTGGCGTACGGCGTCAGGGGGGTGGAGATGGGCGCGGTCACGAGCATCCTCCCAGGTCAGGAACTCGATTAGTACATACATTCTAATCGACGGGCCTGACATCGCCCAGGGTAGAAAAGGGGCCGTCCGGACGCACCGGACGGCCCCTCGGAGAGAAATTCCTACAGCTGCTCGACGGCGGTGATCCGGACGACCGCGGCGCCCACCTCGTCGGAGGCGGCCAGGTCGACCTCGGCGCTGATGCCCCAGTCGTGGTCGCCCTCCGGGTCGTCGAGGATCTGCCGGACGGTCCAGCGGTCCCGACCCTGCTCGATCATGAGCAGCGCCGGCCCGCGCGCGTCCGGGCCCACCCCGATTGAGTCGTACGAGTCGAAGTACGGCTCCAGCGCGTCCGCCCAGGCGTCGGCGCCCCAGCCGTCCCCGGCGTCGAGCTCGCCGAGCAGGTCCCAGCGGCGCAGGGCGGCCAGCTCGACCCGGCGGAACAGCGCGTTGCGCACCAGCACCCGGAACGCCCGCGCGTTGCGGGTCACGGCTGGCGGCCGGTCGTCCAGGGCCGCGTGGGCCTGGGCCACCTCCGCCACGTCCGACGGGTTGCGCAGCCGCTCCCACTCGTCGATCAGGCTGGAGTCGACCTGGCGGACCAGCTCGCCCAGCCACTCGATGAGGTCGACCAGCTCCTCGGTCTTGGCGTCCTCGGGCACGGTCTGCCGCAGCGTCTTGTACGCGTCGGCGAGGTACCGCAGCACCAGGCCCTCGGAGCGGGACAGCCCGTAGAAGCTGACGTACTCGGTGAAGGTCATCGCCCGCTCGTACATGTCCCGCACCACGGACTTGGGGGAGAGCTGGTGGTCGGCCACCCAGGGGTGCCCCTGCCGGTACATCTCGTAGGCGCCGTCCAGCAGCTCCGCGAGCGGCTTGGGCCAGGTCACCTCGTCGAGCAGCTCGAGGCGGGCCTCGTACTCGATGCCCTCGGCCTTCATCGCGGCGACCGCCTCGCCGCGCGCCTTGAACTGCTGCGCGGAGAGCACCTGGCGCGGGTCGTCGAGGATCGACTCGATGACGGAGAGCACGTCGAGGGCGTACGACGGCGACTCCTGGTCCAGCAGCTCGATCGTCGCGAGGGCGAGCGGGGAGAGCGGCTGGTTGAGCGCGAAGTCGAGCTGGAGGTCGACGGTGAGCCGGACCCGCCGGCCCTGCTCGTCCGGCTCGGACAGCTCCTCGACCACGCTGCCGGCCCGCAGCGCCCGGTAGATGGCGATGGCCCGCCGGATGTGCCTCCGCTGGGCGGCCCGGTCCTCGTGGTTGTCGGTGAGCAGGTGCCGCATCGAGGCGAACGCGTCGCCGGGCCGGCCGATCACGTTGAGCAGCATCGAGTGGCTGACCTGGAAGCTGGAGGTCAGCGGCTCCGGCTCGGCCTCGACCAGGCGCTGGAAGGTCGGCTCGCCCCAGCCGATCGAACCCTCCGGCGGCTTCTTCTTGACCACCTTGCGGCGCTTCTTCGGGTCGTCGCCGGCCTTGGCGAGCGCCTTCTCGTTCTCGATGACGTGCTCGGGGGCCTGCACCACGACCCGGCCGAGGGTGTCGAACCCGGCCCGCCCGGCCCGCCCGGCGATCTGGTGGAACTCGCGGGCCTTGAGCAGCCGGGTCCGGGTCCCGTCGTACTTGGACAGGCCGGTGAAGAGCACGGTGCGGATCGGCACGTTGATGCCGACGCCGAGGGTGTCGGTGCCGCAGATGACCTTGAGCAGGCCGGCCTGGGCGAGGGTCTCCACCAGGCGGCGGTACTTGGGCAGCATGCCGGCGTGGTGCACGCCGATGCCGTGCCGGACCAGCCGGGACAGGGTCTTGCCGAAGCCGGAGGTGAACCGGAAGTTCCCGATGGCCTGCGCGATCATGTCCTTCTCGGCGCGGGTGCAGACGTTGACGCTCATCAGCGCCTGCGCGCGTTCCAGCGCGGCGGCCTGGGTGAAGTGCACGACGTACACCGGGGCCTGCTTGGTCTGGAGCAGTTCCTCCAGGGTCTCGTGCAGCGGGGTCATCGCGTACGAGAACAGCAGCGGGACGGGCCGCTCGGCCGTGCGGACGACGGCGGTCGGCCGGCCGGTGCGCCGGGTCAGGTCGTCGACGAACCGGGTGGTGTCGCCGAGCGTGGCGGACATCAGCACGAACTGCGCCTGCGGCAGTTCGATGATCGGCACCTGCCAGGCCCAGCCCCGGTCCGGCTCGGCGTAGAAGTGGAACTCGTCCATGATCACCTGGCCGACGTCGGCCCGGGCGCCCTCGCGCAACGCGAGGTTGGCCAGGATCTCCGCGGTGCAGCAGATGATCGGGGCGTCGGCGTTGACGCTGGCGTCGCCGGTGAGCATGCCGACGTTCTCCGCGCCGAAGACCTCGCAGAGCGCGAAGAACTTCTCCGACACCAGGGCCTTGATCGGGGCGGTGTAGAAGGTGGTGCGGTTGTCGGCCAGGGCGGCGAAGTGGGCGGCGATCGCGACCAGGCTCTTGCCCGAGCCGGTCGGCGTGTTCATGATCAGGTTCGCGCCGGAGACGATCTCGATGACCGCCTCCTCCTGATGGGGGTACAGGTCGAGGCCGCGCTCCTTCGCCCAGCCGGCGAACGCGTCGAAGAGGGTGTCGGGGTCGGCGCTTCGAGGCAGCGCGGCAGTGAGCGTCATAGCGCCCCCCATGGTGCCCGGATCATGGGCCGCCGCGCCAACCGGGGCGTCCGCGACGCCCGCCGGGCGCGCGGTCCGTCCCGCGCGTCCCGATCCCGCCGGGGCGTGGACCACCCGAGAGGTACGCCCGCGGGGTCAGCCCCGGGCGGGCGTGGGCGTGGCGGCGACCCGGCGGTGGATCAGGTCGAAGATCGGGCGGCCGGCGGTGAGGGCTCGGCGCTCGAACTTGGTCACCGGGCGGTGGGCGGGGCGCGGGGCGAAGTCGCCGTGGACGTCGACCAGCTCCGGGTCGGCGGTCAGCGTCTCCCGCATCGACTCGGCGTACTCGGCCCAGTCGGTGGCGCAGTGCAGCGTCCCGCCGGGGGCCAGCCGGGAGCGCAGCAGCGCCACGTGGCCGGGCTGGATCAGCCGGCGCTTGTGGTGCCGGGACTTCGGCCACGGGTCGGGGAAGAAGACGTGCACCGCGTCGAGCGAGCCCTCCGGCAGCGCCCGGACCAGGTCCAACGCGTCGCCCCGGGCCACCCGGACGTTGCCCAGCGCGTGCCGTTCCGCCAGGTCGAGGAGGTTGGCGATTCCGGGCGTGTGCACCTCGACCGCCAGATAGTGTCGGTCCGGGTCGGCCGCCGCCATCGCGCCGGTGGCGTCGCCCATGCCGGAACCGATCTCCAGCACCAGCGGGGCCCGCCGGCCGAACAGGGCCGCCGGATCGAACGGCCCGTCGAGGTCGGCGATGTCCAGGCCGTACGCCGGCCAGAGCCGGTCCAGCGCGTCGACCTGGCGGCCGCTCATCCGCCCCCGGCGGGGATGGAAGGTCCGGATCCTTGCGGCGTGCGCGGGCGGGGCGGCGGCGGGGTTCTGGTCGGTGGAGGTCACAGCGACCCGAGCGTACGCGACGGTTGCCGCGTATCGGATGTGATGTACGCCCGAGGGTGAGACGATTCATCCCGTACGGCATAACGGGCGGACCGTTGCCCGGTACCGCCCTACGGCGCCGGGAGGGGTCATGGTGTCAGTCACGCGCCGCGCGGCGCTGGTGATCGCGGCCGCCGCGTTCGCCGCCCCGCTGGTCGGGGCGGTCCCCGCCCTGGCCGCCCCGGTCCCCGTCGCCGAGCCGGCCCCCGGCCAGCCGGGGCAGTCGCAGCCGCCGCCCGAGGACGTGATCTTCGTCGAGGTCACCCCGAGCACCGTGGAGCCCGGATTCCTGGTCGGCATCCGGGCGAGCTGCCGGGACAACTCGGTGCCGGCGACCGTGGTGTCGGACGCCTTCGGCCGGGTGCAGGTGCAGCCGCAGCGCGGGCTGCTGACCGCCTCGCCGATGGTCCGGGAGCGCACCCGTCCCGGCAACTACCGGGTCAAGCTGGAGTGCCCGGGCGGGCAGACCGCGTCGACGATGCTCCAGGTGGTCAACCGGGTGGCGCCGAGCCGCGGACCGGCGACCGGCTTCGGCGGCACCGCCGGCGGCGGCCGCCTCGGTGGCCTGCTCGTGCCGATGGGACTCGCGCTGACCCTGGCCGGGGCAGCCGTCGGCGTGGTGGCGGCGCGCCGGCCCCGTCCCGTCCGTGGCGCCGCCCGCCGCTGAGTCCCGCCATGGCCTCGCATCCCGCTCCGCAGCCGGCCGCCCGACCCGGCCGGCGCGACCCGCGGGCCGGCCGCAGCCCCTGGTCGGCGCCGCTGGCCGTGGTGCTGGTGCTGATCGGGGTCTTCGCCACCGGGGCGGGGCTCGGCCGCACCGCCGGGCCGTTCGACTGGGCCGACGCCGCGGCGGGGCCCGGGCAGGGCGACCCGCAGCCCGACGGCCGGCTGCCGGCGAGCCGCCCGGTCAGCCTCTCCGTGCCGGCGATCAAGGTCAGCGCGCCGGTGACCCCGGTCGGGCAGGCCCGGGACGGCTCGATCGCCGTGCCGCCGTTGAGCAAGCACAACCAGACCGGCTGGTACGACCGCAGCCCGACGCCCGGCGAGCCGGGCCGGGCGATCATCGTCGGGCACGTGGACACCAAGAGCGGCCCGGCGATCTTCTACCAGCTCGGCAAGCTCAAGCCCGGCGACCGGATCGAGGTCACCCGGTCGGACCGGAGCGTGGTGACCTTCAAGGTCGACACGGTCGAGCACTTCGACAAGGCCAACCTGCCGGCCGACCGGGTGTACGGCGACGACGGCCCGCCGGGGCTGCGCCTGATCACCTGCGGCGGGGAGTGGGTGGGCGGCAGGACCGGCTACGAGGACAACGTGATCGCGTTCGCCTCGCTGGTCGACAGCCGCAAGCCCTGACCGGGCTCAGCCCTTTCCCAGCTGCCGGGACATCCAGGGCCACGACGCGGGAAACAAGATCAACTAGGTCGTCCAGGTTGGGCGGAAGGCTCAACCGGTGTCCGGCCGGAGGAATGGGCTTCTCTGCCTTCGCGGCGACCGGGCGAGGGGGCGAGCGAGCCCATCGCGATCAGCTGCGCAACCACCAACAGCGTGACCGGGACCAGCCACCAGAGCCCGAGGTCGCCGCCGATCGTGACGGTCAGGAGCGCGACACCGACCAGCGCCAGGCCGGCCGAGAGCCAGCCGGTGAGGCCACGCAGGGCCCGTCGGTGACGCCAGATCAACCAGACGGCCGGCAGCCACGCGACCACCGCGATGACCATCCCGACGAAATCCACCAGCGACGGCCCGTGCGTCCGGCTGAACGAGAACAGCCGAGGCCCAGTGTCCGGCATTGCGATCAACAGGCCACCTGCAGCCGAGCCGACCAGCCAGCCGAGCAGGCGGCTGGCTACTGGCGGGCGAGTCATGGCGGCATGATCCCACGCCCGGCGACAACTACTTGGCTTCCGCGACAAAGACACCTTGGCCCTGTTGCCCGTAGATGAGATTGCGAGCGTGCAACTCCTTCACGGCGCGGTACGCGGTTGACCGAGCGACGCTGTAAAGCTCACCGATGTCGGAAACCGAGGGAAGCTGTTGCCCTGGCGCATACTCGCCAGAACGAATCTTGGCCTCGATGTCGTCGGCTACGCGCCGGTAGTGCGGTGGTCTGGTTGGCATGATCGGCTCTCCTGGACTTCAGCGGAGATCATGTTTCCAGCCCGGACCTGATCAGGACAAGCGGACAACCCAGCAAAGTGGAGACAGTGAGAACTTGACTACAGTGAGACAGTGGATACAGTGAGACAGCGATCGGGCGCTCCTGGACTTCAGCACTCCGGGGTTACCGGTCTTTCCGCCCTGGGGGAGCACGCACAGACTCTGCCCCCCAGGGTGGGCTACTCGTGACCTCGCGGAAGGGTGCAGACCCATGCCGATGGATGACGGCGACATCACGTCGGCAGACGAACTGTTCGCCATGATGAGGATCATCGACACTCACTGGACTCGGGCGCATGACCAGCCCTGGCGAGTAGGAGGCTGCCTAGAGTGCCGAGATCGGGACAATTGTCCCCAGCTTGATTGGGCGCTAGGTGTCATGGCAGATATCGCTTCGGTCATGTTCCAGAAGTCTTGACCTGCGGCGTCTGCCATGCCGCGCCCTGTGTGCCTATCTCGCGGTCTTCTAAGCAGCGGGTGCCCGACACCCGCCAGCCCTGATCGGGCTCAGGCCTTGCCAGGGACCTGCTGGACCACCTCGAACTCCAGCAGGTTCGCGCCGCTGGCCACCGGCCGGCGCTGCTCGCCGCCCGCGTGCGCGGCCCGAGACGGCCCGGCCGCCCACGCCTGGTACGCCTCCTCGGACTCCCAGCGCGTGTAAACGAAGTAGCGGCTCTCCCCGGCGACCGGGCGGAGCAGCTCGAAGCCGAGGAAGCCGGGGGAGTTCTCCACCGCGCCGGCCCGGGCCGCGAACCGCTTCTCCAGCTCCTCGCCGGCGCCGGGCGGGACGTCGATCGCGTTGATCTTCACGACTGCCATGGCTCCACCATAACGACCGGGCCGGCTGTCGATCCGGGCGGCGACGTCGTCGGGCGGATCAGAACGCCTCGACGGCCGGCACCAGGTCGGCGTCGACCACGATCGGGGCGTGGTCGGACGGGCCCTTGCCCTTGCGCGCCTCCCGGTCCACGTACGCGGAGCGGACCGCCCGGGCGAACGGCGCGGAGGCGTACACCAGGTCGATCCGCATGCCCTTGTTCTGGTGGAACATCCCGGCCCGGTAGTCCCAGTAGGTGAAGGGGTGCGGGCCCTTCATCGGGGTGGGCACCACGTCGGTGAGCCCGAGGTCGCGCAGCGCGGCCAGAGCCGCCCGCTCGGCCGGGGTGACGTGGGTGGAGGCGACGAAGAGCGCCGGGTCCCAGACGTCGGCGTCGGTCGGCGCCACGTTGAAGTCGCCGCAGACCGCGAGGGGCAGCCCGGTGGTCAGCTCCGGTTCGAGCGCGTCACGCAGCGCGGCGAACCAGGCCAGCTTGTACGCGTAGTGCGGGTCCTCGGGGGTGCGGCCGTTCGGCACGTACACCGACCAGACCCGCAGCCCGTCGCAGGTCGCTGAGATGGCCCGGGCCTCGGGCTCGGGGAAGCCGGGTTCGCCGGGGAACCCGACGGCCACGTCGGCCAGCCCGACCCGGGAGAGGATGGCCACCCCGTTCCATCGGCCGTCGCTGTGGCTGGCCGCCTCGTAGCCCAGCTCGCCCACCTCGGCGACCGGGAACGCCCCGTCGGGGCACTTGGTCTCCTGCAGGCAGACGACGTCGGGCTTCGTGGTGGCCAGCCAGTCGAGCAGCCGGGGCAGGCGGGCCTTCACCGAGTTGACGTTCCAGGTCGCCAGGCGCATGCCTCCAGCCTGCCGTATCGCCGGCCGACCCGCCGGGTCACCTCCCCGGGGTGTCGTGCCGAGCCGTGGGCGGGGTCCCGCCGGAACGACACCCAGGGGTCAGGTGCCCGGGGTGTCGTTCGGGCGGGTCTGCTCGGCCAGGAAGCGTTCCAGCTCGGCGCCGAGCTCGTCGGCGGTGGGCAGCGGGCCGGTCTCGGCGGCCAGCAGGTTCTTCTCGCCGCGGCCCCGGGCGAACGCGTCGTACTGCTCCTCCAGGGCCTGGACCAGGGTGGCCGCCTCCTCGGTCTGGGCGACCTGGCGGTCGATCTCCACCCGGACCACCTCGGCGGCCGCGCGCAGCCCGTCCCGGGGCAGCAGCAGGCCGGTGCTGCGGGACACCGAGGCGAGCAGCGCCTCGGCGGCGGCCGGGTACTCGGTCTGGGCGACGTAGTGCGGCACGTGCGCGGCGAAGCCGAGCGCGTCGCGGCCCTGCTCGCCGAGGCGGTACTCCAGCAGGTGGCCGACGCTGCCCGGCACCTGCACCCGTTGCAGCCACGGTTCGTAGCCGGCGATCAGCTCCCGGCGGGTGGCATGCGCGGTGACCCCGGTGGGACGGGTGTGCGGCACCGCCATCGGGATGGAGTTGAGCCCGACGGTGAGCCGGACGTCCAGCCGGGCGGAGAGCCCGGCGACCGCGGCCACGAAGCGCTCCCACTGGAGGTCCGGCTCGGGGCCGGTGAGCAGCAGGAAGGGCGTCTCGTCGTCGTCGTGGAGCAGGTGCAGCTCCAGCGCCGGGGCCTCGTAGTCGGCCCAGCGGTCCTCGACGAAGGTCATCACCGGGCGGCGGGAGCGGTAGTCGAAGAGCTGGTCGACGTCGAACCGGGCGATGGGCCGCGCCTGGAGGGAGGTGAGCAGCTGCTCACGGGCCAGCCGGGTGGCGCTGCCGGCGTCGACGAAGCCGGTGAGCGCCTGGATCAGCACCGGTTGACCGAGTTCGGGCAGCTCGTCGGTGAGTTCGTAGAGCTCGTGTGGGTCGAGCACCGGTCGGGACCTCCCTGGATACGCGCGTACGGGTGGCCGTGCGCGCACGGCACCCGGTTCGGGCAACGTACCCGCAATCCTGATCCATTCCGGCGGGACCCGGCTCGGCGGCCAACTGGATGATCACAATCCGGCGCACCGATTGATCAAATTGGGGCGAATACGCCGATCTTGCACCGCCCGCCGCCGTACGGGTGAATGGTGGATCGGCCGAAAGGACTAGTTGGCCGTTCATGGCCCTATCGCCCGCCGGGCGCGTGCTACCTCCCCTGGGCGGCGCGACTCGTGACCGGGCGGAGGTTTGACCGGCCCGCGAGGATCCTCCCGTCCGGGCCCAGGGTGGCCCGGCCGGTCCGGTTCGGGAGGGCGCAACTGTGGCAAGGGCCACTCGATGACGCTGGGTGACCCGCGGTCGACCTGCCTAGCCTCGTCGAATGCGTGACGACGGCACCCTCGACGACCAGTGCGGCCTCGGCGGTTCGGCTGACCGTTCGGACGATAGCTCCTCCACCGTTCGGTCAACCAGCCCCTGCGAGCCCTCCACTTCTCGGCTCCCCGGCCTCGGCTTCCTCCGTACCCGCCTCCGCGGGTTCGCTAACCCCCTCGCCCCCCGGCCAGGCCGGACCCGGCTGGCGGTGGCCACCGGCGCGGTCTGCTGCCTCGGTCTCGTCGGCGTCACCCAGGTCGGCGCCGGCGCGGTCGGTGGCACGAAGGCCCCCGCCCAGCCGGCGGAGGTCGCCGAGCGGGCGACCCCGGACGCGGCGTCCCGGGGCAGCGACCGGCAGACCCCGGCGCCGGTCGCGCAGACCGCCGACCCGGACGTCTCTCCGTCGGCGACGAAGAAGCCAGTGGCCAAGCCGAAGCCGAAGCCGAAGCCCAAGCGGATCGCCCCGGTGGCCGGCCTCGACGAGGACCAGATGGACAACGCCAAGGCGATCGTGCGCGCCGGCCGGGACATGGGCGTGCCCCGCCGCGGCCTGGTCATCGCGGTGGCCACCGCGATGCAGGAGAGCAACCTCTACAACTACGCCAGCGCGGTGCTGCCCGAGTCGCAGAACTACCCGCACCAGGCGATCGGCTGGGACCACGACTCGGTCGGGCTGTTCCAGCAGCGCCCCAGCAGCGGCTGGGGGGCGGTGGAGGACCTGATGCAGCCGGAGTACGCCACGAAGCAGTTCCTCGCCGCGCTGGAGCAGATCCCCGGCTGGCAGGACATGGCGCTCACCGATGCCGCCCAGGCCGTGCAGGTGTCCGCCTTCCCGTGGGCCTACGCCCAGCACGAGTGGCGGGCCGAGCGGGTCGTCGACGCGATCCTCGGCTGACCGGGGCGGGTGCCGCGGCGCACTGTGGACGCGTGCCGGACGGCGGTTCCGGGTACCAGGGTTTGCCGCACCCGGGTACACATGACGGGGGACCGCCGACAGGAGGACGACATGTCACTGGTGCAACGGATCAGCATGTTCCTGCGTTCACCGCGCGGCCAGCAGCTCGTCCAGCGGGGACGGCGTGAGTTGGCCAAGCCGGAGAACCAGCGCAAGCTCAAGCAGCTGGCCTCGCGGCTGTCCAGCCGCCGACGCTGACCCCGTACCGCCGCGAACCGACCCCCCGGGAGCCCTGGTGACCGACTCCGCACCCGTCGACGGCGAGCCCACCGTCCCCACCT
>NZ_QGKS01000231.1 GCF_003172935.1 Micromonospora sicca
GGCCCGAAGCCCGGCGTCGCGGGGCGGGTCGCCGTCGACGGCGAGGGCCGAGCCGTCACCCGGCCGAGCACCGCCGGAGCCGCCGGGCTTCGGGCCCGCCGGCTTCGGGCCGCGTGCCGTCGGCCCGGACGGGGCCGGACCCGCCGCCGGTCCGCCGCCGCCGATCGCGGGCGGCTCGGTGGCGGCCAGCTCATGCAGGAAGCGGCTGGGCTGTTCCTCGTGGTCGTCGCCGCCCACCGCCGCCGAGGCGACCGCGGTGACCAGCAGCCGGTGCCGGGCCCGGCTGATCGCGACGTGGAACAGCCGTCGCTCCTCGTCCAGCAGCGCCGAGGTCTGCCCGACCAGGCTGGCCCGGGTGCCGGCGCCGTCGGCCCGGCCGGCCAGCACGTCGACCAGCCGCTCGGAGCCGAGCAGGCTGCCGCGCAGCCGCAGGTCCGGCCAGACACCCTCCTGCACGCCGGCGACCGCGACCAGATCCCATTCCAGGCCCTTGGCGGCGTGCGCGGTGAGCAGCCGGACCGCGTCGCCGCGGTCGGCGCTCGCGGCCAGGGTGTCGGCCGGCAGGTCCTGCCCGAGCACGTGGCCGAGGAAGACCTCGGTCCGCGCGCCGGGCAGCCGGTCGGTGAACCGGGCCGCCGCGTCGAAGAGGACCAGCACGGCGTCGAGGTCCCGGTCGGCGGCCTCGGCCCGCCAGCGCTGGGCGGTCTCGTGCTCCCCGGTGGCCGCCCGCCCCCGGGTGATCGCCCCGGCCCAGCGTTCGGCCAGGCCGCTGTCCCGCCAGACCGCCCAGAGCACCTTCTCCGCGGTGGCGCCGGGGGCGGCCGCGGCCTGCCGCGCGGTCTCCAGCAGGGCCGCCACCGCCTGCGCGGGCGCCGCCCAGCGCCGGTCGATCGCGGCCAGCTCGGCCGGGTCGCGCAGCGCCTCCACGATCAGCTCGCCGGAGGGCCGCCGGTCGCCGCCGGCCAGCGCGAGCGCGCGCAGCCCCTGGCGGAGCCGCCGCTCGGCGAGCGGGTCGGCGCCGCCGAGCGGCGAGTGCAGCAGGGCGACCGCGGCCTCCTCGTCCAGCCGCTCCGGTTCCAGCGCGCACCGCAGCAGGAGCAGCAGTGGCGCCACCCCGGGTTGCAGGTGCAGCGGCAGGTCCTCGCCGTGCACGACGGTCGGCACGCCGGCGGTGTGCAGGGCGCGGCGCAGCGACGGCAGCTGCCGGCCGGTCGAGCGGACCAGCACCGCCATCCGCGACCAGGGCACCCCGTCGAGCAGGTGGGCCTCGCGCAGCGCGTGGGCCAGCCAGGCCGACTCGCTGGTGGCCGAGCGGAACGTGCGGACCTCGACCGAGCCGGGCGCGGCGTCGGGCAGCGGGCGGAGCTTCCGGTGCGCCGCCGGGCCGCGCAGCCGGCGGGCCAGCCGGGCGGTCGCGGCCAGCAGCCCGGGGCCGGCCCGGTACGAGGTGGTGAGCACGACCTGGGCGGCCGGCGCGCCGGAGGCGGTGCGGAACCGGTGCGGGAAGGCGGTCACCCCGGCCGGGTCGGCGCCGCGGAAGGCGTACGTGGACGAATCCGGGTCGGCGAACGCGACCAGCGGCTGGCCACCGCCGGCGATCACGGCGAGCAGGTCGAGCTGGGCGGGGTCGGTGTCGGCCAGCTCGTCGACGTAGACGTGGGCGAGCCGGCGGCGCTCGGCCGCCAGCAGCTCCGGGTCGTCGAGCAGCATGCCGGTGGCGGCCCGGACCAGCTCGGCCGGGTCGTACGCCACCGAGCCGCGGTTGCTCACGTCGCGCAGGGCGAGGACGGCGACGTACTCCCGGAGGAAGCGCGCGGCCGCGGGCCAGTCGGCGCGGCCCAGCTTCTCCCCCAGCCGGGCCAGCTCGACCGGGCCGACGCCGCGCTCCGCGGCGCGCATCAGCAGGTCGCGGAGCTGGGCGGCGAACGCCCGGGTGCGCAGCGCGGGGCGCAGGTCCTCCGGCCAGCCGACCGGGTCGTCGTCGGGTTCCTCGCCGACCACGTCGAGCAGCTCGCGGATGATCAGATCCTGCTCGGGACCGGTGAGCAGCCGGGGCGACGGCTCGCCCCGCTCGGCGGCGGCCCGGCGGAGCAGACCGAAGGCGTACGCCGGGAAGGTCCGCACCAGCGGCTCGCGGACCACCCGGTGCCCGTCCCCGGCGATCCGCGCCTCGATCCGGTGACGCAGGTCGGTGGCGCCCCTCCGGCCGAAGGTGAGCACCAGGATCCGCTCCGGGTCGACGCCCTCGGCGACCCGGGCGGCGACCGCCTCGACCAGGGTGCTGGTCTTGCCGGTGCCCGGACCGCCGACGACGAGCATCGGCCCGTCGGTGTGCGCCACCACCTCGGCCTGCGCCGGGTCGGCCAGCCGGACCGTGGGGTGCGCGTCATCGCCCGCCGACCCCTCGGGCCGGCGTTCCGCCGCGGTCGTCCCTCCGGACCGACCGTCCCCCCGCGC
>NZ_QGKS01000515.1 GCF_003172935.1 Micromonospora sicca
GGGTGGGGGGGTCAGCGGAGGTCGGCGGCTACGAAGGACCAGAGTTCCAGGTCGACGCGGGCACCGCGGACGAAGCCGGCGTTGCGCAGCAGGCCCTCGTAGCTGAACCCGGCCTTCTCGGCGACCCGCCGGGACGCGATGTTCCCCGGCGCCACCCGCAGCTCGACCCGCTGGAAGCCGTGCTCCAGAATCAACGCGATGGCCAGCGCGTCCACCGCCTCGGCGGCCAAACCGTAGCCGCGGGCGTGCGGCGCGACCGCGTAGGACACCTCGGTCAACCGGGCACCCCAGTCGGTGCGGCGGGTCCACAGGCAGCCGACGACCCGCTGGTCCTCCCGGCGGAGCACCCCGTAGTGGTCGCCGTCGCCGCTGTCCCGGCGCTGCCGGGCCAGCTCCGTGCACCAGGCCCGCCCCTCGATCTGCCCGACGGCGTCCGCCAGCGGCAGCCAGCGCTGGGTCTGCCGGTCCGCGAAGATCTCGTCGACCGCCTCGGCGTCGGCCGCGGTAAGCTGCCGGACCTCGGTGCGCGGGGTGGAGACCGTCAGGGCCGGGAAGCGGCGTACGGCCACCTGTCCGATCACGCCGGGGCCTCCGCGGTCGCGGGCTCCACCGCCGCAGCGGCCACCAGGCGCGCGGCGATCTCCGGGTACGCGGCCCAGTGCGGGACGAGCTGCGAGGCGTGCACGCCCCGCCAGACGAAGCCCTCCGGCGCGCCGCCGTCCCAGCTCCACGCCGGGCGCTCGCCGGCCCGCGGGGTGAGCACCGCGCTGTGCTGCTTGTGCCCCACCACCACCGTGCCCGCGGCGGCCACCACGCTGTCCGTCCGGGCGGTCGCCTCCCGGTAGCCGATCACCAGGCCGTCCCGGCTCGCACCGATCGCGTCGAGCACCCCGCACATCGGCAGCCCGTCCAGCTCCCGGGCCAGCCACAGCAGGCCGGCGCCCTCGGCGAGCACCGGGCGGCCGGTGCGGGCCAGCTCGGCCACGGCGATGCAGAGCCGGCGGTTGGCCGACAGCTCGTCCGCGTACGACTCGGGAAGCCCGCCGCCGACGACCAGCGCGCGGGTGCCCGCGGGCAGGGCCTCGTCGCGCAGCGGGTCGAAGGTGACCACCTCGGCCCCGGCGGCGCGGAGCAGCTCCGCCGTCTCCGGGTGGCTGTAGCTGCCGCCCGGGCCACCGGCCAGCGCGACCACCGGACGCGCCCCACCCGGCGCCCCCGCCGCCGGCTCCGGCGACCAGGGGTCGACGGTCAGCGCCGGCGCCGAACGGGCCAGCACCAGCAGCCGGTCCAGGTCGACCGTGGCGGCCACCGCCTCGCCCAGCCGGCGCACCGCGCGGACCGCCTCGGCGTCCCGCGCGATCGCGGGGACCAGGCCGTGCCGGCGGGCGGGCAGCACCGGCGGCAGCTCGTGCCGGCGCAGCGCGCCGTAGACCGGCACGCCGATGTCGTCGAGGGCCTCGCGGAGCATCGCCTCGTGCCGGGGCGAGGCCACCCGGTTGAGGACCACGCCGCCGAGCCAGAGCTGCTCGTCGTACGCCCGGAAGCCGTGCACCAGGGCGGCCACCGACTGCCCCATCGCGGCCACGTCCACCATCAGCACGACCGGGCTGCGCAGCGCGGCGGCGACCGCCGCGGTGGACTCGGTCTCCGGCCGGCCGGCGACCGAGTCGTAGAGCCCCATGGTGCCCTGCACGACGGCGAGCCCGGCCCCCGCGGACCCGTGCGCGAAGAGCGGGGCGATCCGCTCCGGGCCGACCAGCCGCGGGTCCAGGTTGCGCCCCGGGCGGCCGGCGGCCAGCCCCAGGTACGCCGCGTCGATCTGGTCCGGCCCGATCTTGAAACCGGCCACGTCGAGCCCCCGCTCGGCCAGGGCGGCGAGCAGCCCGAGGGTGAGGGCGCCGGTGCCGTGCCCCGAGGAGGGCGCGCTCAACAGGACGCGCGGCACGACGGTCATCATCGACTCCTCGCAGGCGACGGGACGTACGCGGTGAGGGTGGTGCGCGGCGGCGGACCGGTCGCGCGGTCCGCCCGCGTGACCATACCCGGCCGGGCCGACGGCTGGCTGCCGCCGACCGGCCGGTTCGGGGCCGCGCAGCTCAGTGGCCCCGCTCATACGGGTAGCCTCGATGCGTGTACCGGTTCCTGCTGACCCCGCGCTGGCTGGGCTGTCTCGCGCTGACCCTGGTCGCCGCCGCGGTGATGGTGTTCCTCGGCAACTGGCAGCTGGACCGCTACCAGGGACGTACGGCGATCAACGAGCGGATCGACGCCGGCGCGACCATGTCCCCCGCGCCGGCGTCGATCCGCTCGTTGATCGCCGTACGTCCCTGGTA
>NZ_QGKS01000349.1 GCF_003172935.1 Micromonospora sicca
CAGGACCGCGATCTGCTTGAACTCCAAGCCTTCGGCCAGGCCACGGGATATCTCTTCCCGATCACCCAAGGTCAACATCGCACGCACAGCGGAACATCCTGTCCCACCCAACCGCCAAGATCAAATGTTACGACCGGCTGAACCTGCCGGCTGCTCTAGCGATCGTCATCGCGCCATTACTCACTGAGGATCCGTGGGCGTTTGTGGCACAGTCCCGTTGGCGTCTGGTCTTCCTCGCGGTGATCGCGCTCGCACCCTTGCTGGTGCTCGTCCTCCGCAGGCTTCGCCGAGTTGACCTGGTGCCGCTCTTCGGCCGAGCGATGAAGGACATTGGGGACGACAAAGAGAGAGCTATCGAGGTCGGCGTCCGAATGCTTAACGGGCGGATCCTGCGTAGCCGCGAACACTGGGCCGAGCCTGCGCTTCTTCGGAAGTTGCTCGCGCGCTCCTACCAACGGCAGGTTTTGGAACCCATGGCCACAGACCTCCGCCTCATCGCCTCCGGTGTGCTGCGCCGCCAAAGCATCGGCCGATTCTTGACGCTGCTCGCCGGTACCACAGCGTCGACATATCTCCTCAACTACTCGCTGGTGATACTCGCTATGCCGCGTCCGTTGGCCGAGAAGTGGTCGGGCGTCAGACCCTCGACCGCGGTACTCAGCTTTCCGTTTGATCTGCAGGTGACGCTGCCGCTGTGGCCCTACACCGGCGTCGCCGGGCTGTTCGCGATCGTGGCGGCGGTCGGATTCTTGGCGTTCAGCCTCACCGACGAAACTTATACAACCGCGCTCACTGAGGCGGTTTTCATTCGACCGGCGCGGCTGCTTCTGATCGTCGGGGTCCCTTATCTGCACCAGCACGAACGACGGCCCCGGGTCGGCGAAGCCGTGGAGAAGGTGAACATCGTTGATCACGGCACTCCCCAGCTCAATCGTGCGGTGCGTCGAGCCATGAATAGGGGCGATCGAAAGTCCTAATGATTGGTTTTTGATCGACGGCCACATCGCAAATGAGCATCCTCATTGGCTGCGAATCGCGCTACTGTGAGACTCGCTGTTCCTCAACGGCCCGTCGCAAGGTGGAAGATTCCGGCTTCCACTTGCGGCGGGGCGCACCCTGCACTCTCTGCCCGGTCCTTCAACAGTTCCAGACACTGCTCGTAGTCGGGTGTCCTGTCTACACGTAAGGGACGTCTCGTAACTCGGTAGAGGCGTTGCCCGTGACCGGGTTGGTGCTCACCAGGTCAGGGCAATGTTGTGCAGGTGGGCGATGCCGGAAGCGGTGTCGGTCAATGTGCGGGCGGCGCGGCGGTAGTCGCGCAGGATCTTGAAGCATTTGAGCCTGGCCAGGGCGTGTTCGACCTGCGCTCGCACAGTCCGGTGCTCGGCATTCAGGTCCTCCTTCCACTGCGGCAGTGAGCTGCCGTCGTGGGGCTTGCGATAGGGGATGATCACCTGCGGGTTGCCGCGGTAGCCGCCGTCGGCCATGACCGGCCGGCCTGTCAACTGCTGGTCGATCCCGCTGGTGCGGTAGACGATGGTGTCGTTGCGGTTGCCCGGCTGCGGGTCACCGACGGCGATGACCAGGCGGTTGGTGGCGTCGATCGCCACCTGCAGGTTCGTCGAGTACCGGTAGTTCTTGCTCGGCGCCGCGAGGCGGTGGTCCCGGGTCGGGATCAGGGTGCCGTCGACGATGGCGATCTGGTCGACCGGCCGGCGGCGCACCGGGGCCAGGGCCAGCAGCGGGCCGAGGGTGTCGATGACCCGGTGGGCGGCGGAGTGCGAGACGCCGAACAGCGGGCCGATCTGGCGCATGGTCAGGTTGGTGCGCCAGTACGCGGCGACCAGCAGCACCCGGTCGGGCAGGTCAAGGGCCCACTGCCGGCCCGGCCGCCCGTCGGCGATGGTGTCCCCGCCGCGATCGGCGACCAGGCGGACCAGCCGCCGGAACTGGGCGGGCTGCAACCCGGTGAACGGGAAGATCCACTCGGCTCGGGCAGCGGTGATCACCTGCACGCAGGCATCATCGACGACCGTCCTCAACAGACAGACACCGGGGTTACGAGACGTCCCTTAGACAAGAAGATCATCGACCAAGGGCTGTTTCCGTGATCAGTCAGGGTCCCCACAGGACCCTCGGAGGTTAAAGATCAAGGTGTGCCACGAACGCAAGGAGGAGCTTGGTGTAGGTAGAGCGACTTTATGCGGTGCTGTGCAGGAGATGAAGGTTGGCCCTTCGGAGTCGCCCTGCGGGGGGAGGTTCCAAACCGCCACATGCTGCGGAAGTGGTAACGCGACCGTGGTGAGCGAT
>NZ_QGKS01000132.1 GCF_003172935.1 Micromonospora sicca
GCCCCGGCGCCCCGGTACGACCTCGCCCGGCTCGCCGAGCGGCTCCCCGGCGCGTACGCGGCCAGCCAGCGTCCGCCGATCGTGCCGCAACCGGCGTACGACCCGGCGTTCGGCACCCGGACGCCCCAGGAGACGCAGGTGCCGGCGCGTGCCACCTCGGTCACCTTCACCCCGGCCGGCGCCGCCGCCCCGGTCACCCTCCCGCTCGCGGTGAAGGCGGTCGGGCAGGTCTTCGAGCCCCGGCACGGCCGCGCGGTCGGTCGGCTGGGCGTCGGCCACCCGCAGTCGGGCCCGCTCACCCCGGCCACCCTGCCGCTCGGTCCCGCCGACCCGGCGACCGAGGTGCTCTTCGCGGCCGACCCGGCCGTGCCGCTGGGCGCCCCCGCCGACGGCACCCAGCTCTGGCGGATCGTCGGCGACGCCCCGCAGACCCATCCGGTGCACGTGGAGGGCTGCGACGTGCAACTGGTCAACCGGGTCGGCTGGGACGGCACGGTCCGCCCGCCGGACGCCAACGAGCTGGGCTGGAAGGAGACCTTCCGGGTGAACCCGCGGGAGGACGTGATCGTGGCGCTGCGCCCGGTGCCGCCCACCCTGCCGTTCAAGATCGGCGACAGCGTACGGCTGCTCGACCCGACCCGGCCGGCCGGCGCCCGGCTCGACGCCTCCCCGGTCAGCCCGCTCGACGGGCGGCCGGCCACGGTGGTGAACCAGCTGGTCAACCTGGGCTGGGAGTACCGCTGGCACAGCCGGGCCGCGGGGCTGCGGGACCAGGGCATGAGTCGGCCGCTGGTGCTGCGGGTGTCCCCGAAGGCGCCGACCGGCCTGACCGCCACCCCGGCGCCCGGCTCGGCGACCGCGCTGCCGGCGATCGCGCTGGCCTGGACCGGCAATGGCAGCCGGCCGCCGGCCACCAGCCACCTGCTGCAACGGGCCACGGACACCACCTTCACCGCGGGGCTGACCGAGATCACCGTGGCCGCCAGCGCCACCCGGTACACCGACGCCACAGTCACCCCGGGCGTGACCTACCACTACCGGATCCGCGCGGAGAACGCGGTGAGCTGCTCGGCCTGGTCGAACAGTGTGCCGGCGTCGGTGCAGCTCACCGCGCCGGCCCGGCTGACCGCGGCGGTCCCGCCGGCCGCGCCGCTGCGGGTGGCGGTGCGCTGGGCCAACCGCTCGTTCGCCACCGGGGTCGACGTGCAGCGGGCCACCAATCCGACCTTCACCAGCGGGCCGGGCACCACCGCCATCGCGGTCGGCGACAACCACGTCGACCCGGCCGTCGCCCCGGACACCACGTACTACTACCGGGTCCGCACCACCTACCTCGGCGCGGCGTCGCCCTGGTCGACGGTCGCCACCGTGTCCACCCCGCCCCGGCCCGGGACGCCGGGCACGGTGAGCGCCACCGCCACCGCCCCCACGGCGGACACCGCGACGGTGATCCTGAGCTGGTCGGCCAGCACTCCCACCGGGCCGGGGTCGGGGTTCGTGGTGCAGCGGGCGCTCGATCCGGGGTTCGGCCAGGAGCTGGCCACCTTCGCCGTCACCGGGCGGGGCTTCACCAACACCGGGCTGGCCCGGGGCGTCACCTACCACTACCGGATCCGGTCGTTCAACGTCGTGGGCACCTCCGCCTGGACGGGCCCGATCCCGGTCACCACCCCGGCGTGAGCCGCCCTCCGGCCCGGGTCAGGGGGTGCGCAGGGGCGTGCCGGCGGTCCGCAGCTCGGCGAGCGCGGCGGCCACCCCGTGCAGGAGGTCGGTCGCCTCGGTGAGCCGCGCGGCGGCGGGGTGCTCGGTGGTCGGCCGGGCGTCCTCGGCGACGTAGCCGGCCGCCGCCACCACCAGCCGCTCGTACGCGGACACCCCGGCGTCAAGCTGGGCGACCAGGGTGCCGTGCGCCTCGGCCAGTGCCGCCCGGGCCTCGGCCGGGGCGAGCCGCAGCGCGCGTTCCACACTGGCCACCCGCTCGGCGAGGTCCCGCAGCGAGCGGTCGGCGGCGGTCGCCTCCCGCACCGCCGGCTCGGCCAGCCCGGTCAACCGGCCGGTCATCCCGGCCAGGGTCAGCGCGGCCCGGTCCAGGCGGGCCCACGCCTCGGCCGCCGTGGTGCCGCGCAGCGCCAGCCGGGAGCGCACCCGGCGCACCTCGGCCAGCACGCCGGGCCCGACGGGCAGCCGCTCGACGGCGGCGACCAGCCGGGCCCGGGCGCGGGCGGCAGCCTCGGCCGGGTCGAGCGCCG
>NZ_QGKS01000531.1 GCF_003172935.1 Micromonospora sicca
AGCCGTGCGCCACGAGGCGCTGATGTTGCCGTGCAGGAGGAAGTGCCTGCCGCCGGTCATCGCAGTGAACGGTAGAAGCTGAGGGCAGGCTGATCCCCGGGTTGGGGGTGAGGCCGGGAGCAGCCCTGACAATGAAGGGGCGGGTCGGTACCACCAGACGGCTCGTGCCCGCTAGCGAAGTCGGGAAGGCGTAAGGGAACTGAACCGGTGTCAGAAGCCCCGTCAGTCGTCAGCGATCTGTCGAACCTGGTGGATGGGTCGCTTTGCGGTGCTGGGCAGGTCGTGGCTTTTGGTCTGCCCGCTTCCGTCGTCCGTGTGATTTGGACGGCGGGAGGCCCCGGCCAAGACTGCGATGTGCGGCCGGTGGCGATGCCGTCGGGGTATAGCCGGACGCCGACACCCGACGCAACGGACATCAGTGAACGTGGGAAGCGGTCCGATGCCGCCCTCACCTGCCGGTTTCCAATCGGTGGGCGGGCAGGCGCAACGCCCGCTGTGGGTGTCGGATCGTGGCGGAGCCGCCGTAGTACTCCGAGGTCAGGAGAGCTGACCGCATGGGGAAGGGCGGCAGCGTGATGGGCAGCAAGCTCGATGGCGAAGAGTCGTTGAACAACGGCGAGTCGACGTGGCCGCTCTTCGGGGCGGCCGAGCGTCGGGTACTCGATCATCAGCGCAAGCTGCACCGATGGGCAAGAGCCGAACCGGGTCGCCGGTTCGCCGATGTGTTCAACCTGATCTGCGACCGGGCCACCCTCGTGGTGGCCTGGGAGCGGGTGGCGGGCAACCGGGGTGCGGTCACCGCCGGCGTGGACGGCCAAACTCGTGCCCACATCGGGCCGGAGGAGGTGGTGCCGTTCCTGCAGGAGTTACGCGATTCGCTGCGGGACGGCAGCTTCCGTGCTTTGCCGGTGCGGCAGGTGGCGATACCGAAGAAGAGCGGCAAGGTCCGCCTGCTCGGCATCCCCACCTTGCGTGACCGTGTGGCGCAGATGGCGCTCAAGCTGATCCTGGAGCCGATCTTCGAGGTCGACTTCTATCCGTCGAGCTACGGATATCGGCCGGGACGGCGTGCCCAGGATGCCATCGCGGAGATCCATCAGCTCGCCAGCCGCTCCTACGAGTGGGTGGTGGAAGGCGATATCACCGCCTGTTTCGACAACGTCGATCATCAGGTTCTCATGGACCTGATGACCGAGCGCATCGCTGATCGCAAGGTGTTGCGACTGGTCCGCGCGTTCCTGCGGGCCGGGATCGTCGAACAGCACGGCGGGTTCGTCGACTCGCTGACCGGAACGCCGCAAGGCGGGGTCGCGTCTCCGCTGCTGGCCAACATCTACCTGTCCGTGCTCGACCGGCATTTCGCCCGGACCTGGGAACGGGACATGAGCCCACCGTGGCGGCGTCAACAACGCCGCCGCAAAGGGCTGCCGAACTACCGGCTGGTGCGTTACGCCGACGACTTCGTCGTGCTGGTGCACGGCACGAAGTCTGACGCCGAAGCTATCCGAGCCGAAGTCGGCCAGATGCTGGCCCGCATGTTGAAGATGACCCTGTCGCCGGAGAAGACCCACATCACCCACATCGACGACGGTTTCGTCTTCCTCGGCTTTCGCATCCAGCGGCGGCGCAGAGGTGACGGACGTCAGGTGGTGCTGACCATCCCCTCCAAGGAGGCACTGGCCAGGGTGATGCACAAGATCAAGGAGGCGACGAGGGCGGACACCACCTGGCAGCGACTGTGGGACGTGCTGTGGAAGATCAACCCAATCCTGCGGGGATGGGCTGCCTACTTCCGCTACGGCGCAGCGAAGAAGACGTTCTCCTACCTGGGCTGGTATGCCTGGTGGCGAATGATCTACTGGATCCGCCGCAAACGCCCCCACATGACCTGGAAACAGATCCGGCGACGCTACTACGGCGCCGACCGGATCTGCGAGGACGGCCTGACCCTCTACAACCCGGCGAAGATGCGCGTGGAACGCTACCGCTTCCGCGGAGCACAGATCACCACGCCATACAACATCGACGAGGTCGACCCGGCGGGAGCACGCTACCGCCGCACCGGCCACGACGATGCCGCCTTCGTCGGACGCGTCTCGGAACTCATCGCATGACCCACCGGATCACGTGGAGAGCCCGGTGCGGGGACGACCCGCACGCCGGGTTCGGCGGGCGGGGACGAGAAAACCGGCAGCCGAAACGCTGCACGGCGTCTCGTCCCCGACCCAACAG
>NZ_QGKS01000483.1 GCF_003172935.1 Micromonospora sicca
ACCCGGGGGACGGTCAGGATCGGGGTTGGCGGCATGTGTGCCGCGAAATCCGCATCTGTGAAGGAGTGACCGATGGCCACCGCAACCGTCACCCGGACCGACCAGGACATCCAGACCGATGTCCTCGACGAGCTGACCTGGGAACCCCGGGTACGCCCCAACGAGATCGGGGTGACCGTCACCGAAGGGGTGGTGACGCTGACCGGCTGGGTGGACAGCTACGCCAAGAAGTGGGCCGCCGAGCGGGCCGCGCACCGGGTGTCCCGGGTCCGCGCGGTCGCCAACGACCTCGCCGTCCGGATCGCCACCTCGGCCGAGAAGAGCGACCCGGAGATCGCCTTGGCGGCCACCCGGGCCGTGGAGTGGGACGCGTTCGTGCCGATCGAGGCCCTCCACGTGACCGTGGCGGACGGCTGGGTCACCCTGCACGGCGAGGTCGAATGGGAGTACCAGCGCCGGGCCGCCGAGCGCGCGGTCGGCCGGCTGACCGGCGTACGCGGGGTGAGCAACGGCATCACCGTCCGGCCGGCGGTCCGGGCCGACGGCCGCGACCTGGCCGAGCGGATCGTGGACGCGTTGGCCCGCAACGGCGCGACCGAGGCCGAGGGGATCAGCGTCCGGGTGCACGGCGACACCGTCGTGCTGGAGGGCCTGGTGCACTCGGTGCCCGAGCGCGAGGAGATCGAACGGGTCGTCTGGTCGGCGCCCGGCATCCGCGAGGTGCACAACCACGTCGCGGTGGGCCGCTGAGCGGACCCGGCCGGGCGGCCGGGGGAACCACCCGGGCCGGGTGATCCGGGCTCACCCGATGCGGAGCGAGGGTGGAACGCATGACTGATCCGAACGGGCTGATCAGATCCGGGCGTCCCGCACCCGGCCGCACCCTGCCGGCGACCCGGGGCACGGTCGCCGGGAACCACCCCTCCGCGGCCGACGTCGACCCCGGCGCGGACGGCATCCTCGACGCCCGCGAACGGTTGGCGGCGGATCGGCGGGTGACGGCCGGATGACCACGCCACTGCAGGTCACCACCGCGAGGCTGCGGATCCCGGTGACCGAGGTCGACCACGCCCGCGGGCCGGCGGAGGCGCCGGTGACCCTCGTCGAGTACGGCGACTTCCAGTGCCGGTTCTGCGGCGCCGCCCACGCGAACCTGACCGAGCTGCTGCGCCAGCGCGCAGACCAGGTCCGGCTGGTGTACCGGCACTTCCCCATCGCCAACGTGCACCCGTACGCGGAGAGCGCGGCGGAGGTGGCGGAAGCCGCCGGCCGGCGGGGACGGTACTGGGAGATGCACGACTGGCTATACGAGCACCAGGATCAACTCGACCCGGTGCACCTGTCGCTCGGTGTCGAACAGCTCGGGCTGCCACCCGACGAAATCGACGCCGAGGTGACGGGGCACGCGCACGCCGACCGGGTCCGGCGGGACTTTGTCGGGGGCATCCGCAGTGGCGTCACCGGCACCCCGACCCTGTTCGTCAACGAGGTCCGCCACGACGGCGGCTATGACCTGGCGGACCTGCTGGCCGCGGTGGACGCCGCCGCGAACGCCTGATCAGGTCCGGGTCGGCGCGCCGTCAGATCAACCGGAGCTCACGGGCCCGCCGGACCGCCTCGCGCCGGCGGGTCGCGTCGAGCTTGCGGTAGATATTGCGCACGTGCGTCTTCACCGTGTTGACCGACAGGGACAGCTCGCTGGCGATCTCCACGTTGGACAGGATGCTCTGCAGGTACCGCAGGATGGTCAGCTCCCGCTCGGTGAGCGGCTCGTCCAACGCCCGCTCCGGCGCGCCCGGCCGGTCCGCCGAATCGTCCGCGCGCCGCTCGTCCGCGCCGCGGACCAGGTCGCTCACCGTCGGCCAGTGCGCGGTGCCGGAGTCCAGGTGGGCGGCGAGCAGGTCACGGAATCCGGGCTCCGCGCGGGTGAAGACTCGGCGGTATCCCGCCGGCTCGGCCAGGTCGAGCACCCGCTCCACGATTCGACCGGCCCGCCGGTCGTCGCCACCCTCCCGGGCCAGGACCGCGTCGAGCACGCCGGCGGCGAGGCGTACCGGCAGCGGCCAGGACCCCGCGTCCGGCGCCGACCAGTCCGGCACCGCCCGCGCGGCGGCCCGGCGGTCGCCGGCCCGCAACTCCACCCGGGCCAGCGCCACCCCCAAG
>NZ_QGKS01000185.1 GCF_003172935.1 Micromonospora sicca
ATCGGAGTCGTCGAAGTAACGCTGACCCGACGGCAGCCGGCGCACGCTGATCCGCCCCTCCGCCTCCCAGCGACGCACCGTGCCCACCGAGCGGCCCACCCGCTTGGCGAACTCCCCGATCCGATAAACGCTACCCATAGCAGGTAAGCCTGAACAGACTTGACCAGAGAGTCAACTACTAGTCGGCACCTCCTCAGAGCCCCATCTCGGCCTCGTACGCCCGCCGCAGCCGGAGGCGGGCGGTGGGCGCGAGGCAGAGATGCCAGGCCTGACCCTCGTCGACCACGTTGATCTCACCGGCGTCCTGGCGGGCCAGCAGCAGCCCGGCCAGGGTGTCCCGGACCCCGAAGCGGCCGTACCAGGCCAGTTCCACGTCGGCGGCGTAGCCGAGGCAGTGGCCGCTGGGCACCATGGCGGCGTACCCGAGGCGGCGCAGCCGATGCTGGTGCTCGGCGCTGCGGGCCAGGCTGGTCACCCAGAGCGGCGGGGTGGCGGGCGGGGTGGCCGCGGCGAACTCCCGGGCGATGTCGTTGAGCAGGGCCACGACCTCGCGGCGGGCCCGGCGGAACATCAGGCCCGCGGTGCGCGGGGTGGCGTCCGGCAGGAGTCGGCGGCGTACCACGCGCAGGCTCCGGCGGAGGACGCTCGCCGGTTGCTCCTGGTACCGGAAGCTGAGCAGGCCACGGCGGCGCAGCCACTCCAGGTCGACCAGGTCGACGCTGCCGTTGACCTGCGCGTCGGTGGCGAAGGTGGGCGCGTCCCGCCACCACATCACGTCGATCCGGGAGAGCAGGTAGATCCGGACCAGCGCGGTCAGGTCAGCGGCGGAGCTGCGGGCGTTCGGCTGGTAGCGGGCCATCTCCAGCAGCAGCGTCTCCCGGGCGCCGACGAACCCCTGCGGGGTGGCGTCGAGCACCGCGGCGATCGCCGGCTCGCGCAGCCGCTGGTCCAGCAGCACCTGCCGGGCGGCGGTCGACGGGGCGTCCGCCAGGGCGCCCACCTCGACGAGCAGCTCCGCCACCGCGGCCCGGTACGCGGCCAGGTCCGGCTCGCCGGGTGCGGACCGGCGGGTCGGGGACGACGGGTGGCGGCGGACGGGGGCGGTGGACGCGACAGCGGGCCCGGGCTGCTGGCCGGGGCTTCGGCTGGGCACTCGCATGGTCGGGTCCCCTTCTCCGGGCAGGACACGGTGTGGATGAACCTGAAACACACCGTAATCACCAGAACCCGCGGATCCCCGAACAATCCTCCTATCTCCCCCGAACGACGCCCTATCCGGTGTGGTCCGCCCCGAACCGCCCGGACAGCTCCTGCACCCACCCGTACGACGGGACGGCGCGCCGGTCACCGTCCCGCCCGGCACCGACGGCGTCGGCCAGGTCGAGCGCCGCGCCGAGGGCCGCGCGGAACAGCAGCGACCCGGTGCTCACCCGGGCCACCCCGAGCCGACCCAGCTCGGCCAGGCTCGGGCCGCCGGGCCGGTGCAGCACGTTCAGCGGCACGCCGACCTCGGCGGCTAGCAGCCCGACGGTGTCGTCCGGTGCCCCGGGGACGAAGAACCCGTGGGCGCCCGCCGCCCGGTACGCCCGGGCCCGGTGCAGGGCCTGCTCCAGCGGCTCGGGCACCCCCAGCCACCAGGCGTCGGTGCGGGCGTTGAGGAAGAGCCCGGGCGCCGCCGCCCGCGCCGCCGCGAGCTTGGCCGCCACCAGCTCGGTCGGGGCCAGGGTGCCGTCGGGGCGGCCGTCCTCGAGGTTGACCCCGACCACGCCGAGCGTGGCCAGTTCGGCGACGTACCCGCCCACCTCCGCCGGGTCGTCGCTGAAGCCGCCCTCGACGTCGACGGTGAGGAGCACCGGCAGCCCGCGCAGCCGGCGGGCGAGGTCGAGATTCTCGCCCCGGGTGGCCGCCGCCGCGTCGGGTTTCCCGCCGGCCGCGGCGACCCCGAGGCTGGTGGTGCCGATCGCGGGATGGCCCTGGGCGGCGAGCGCGGCGGCGGAGGCCGCGTCCCAGGCGTTGGGGAGCAGCAGCGGACGGCCCGGCCGGTGCAGGGCGTGGAAGGCGGCGTACCGGTCGTTCATCGGGGGATCACCTCGAGTGTGGTGGGGACGCGCAGCGTCGGG
>NZ_QGKS01000540.1 GCF_003172935.1 Micromonospora sicca
GCCGGCGGCTCGGTCTCCTACCGCCGCACCGGCCGCCTCCGCGGCCGGTCAGGTAGGCGCCACGAGGCGCCGGAAAGACAGGTGCGCCATGTTCCAGGAGAATCGCCGTCGCGCGGTGCCCGACCGGTCCGTTGAGTTGTCCCGCGAGGACACGGGCTGGGTCATCACGGCCCGGTGGCACAGCGACGTCGGACCGGCCGGCATCAACGGACCGGACGAGGTCGTCATCCGGGTCGCCGATGACGCGGCGCCCGAGGTCCGGGAGCGCGGCATCACGTCGGCGGTCCTGCACCCGATGGGACGGCAGGTCGACGACATGGTGGCCGAGTTCCACGTGCTGCCGAGCGTCGGGGCGTACCAGGTGATGGTGCGCCGCTACATCGAGGGCCGGCTCGCCGAGCTCGCCCGGGAACGGGGTGCGGAAGCCGACGGCTTCGAGTCCGACCTGCTCGCCGTCTTCGTCGACCTGGCCGGTCGCGGACACGCCGACCCGCTCGGGTCGCTCGCCACGGCGACGGGCAGGTCGCAGGAATCCCTCAACTCGCTGCTCGACGTCGCCCGTAAGCGCAACCGTCACTACCGGCGCTCCGAGTGATCGACGCGGCCGCTCTGACCTCGGTCCCCGCGCCCTGGTTCGGCTACCCGTCTCACGTGCCGCGATCCAATCACTCGCCCTGGTCGAGCTGGACGCTGCCATACGGCGACCAACCAGAGGAGCGTTAATGACCCGTCAGCCGGTTCCCCGGCCGTGGAGCGTGCGATAGCCAAGGTGCAAGATGCATCGCCCCGCTGGGCTTGCTGTTCGCAACTTCTCAACTCAGATAGGACCACAATGGGCTGGATCAACAACGCCAAGGCCAACGAAGCCGGCAAGCATGCCCGGGAGTCGCTCGCAAAGGGCAACCACATCCTGGTCTACAAGATCATCGAGGCGACCACGAACAGCCGTGTAACTGCGCCCATGAGCGGCGTCGCCGAACAGATTCAGGCCATTGAGGCGGAAGGATGGATGCTGGCCAACATGGCCGCCGCCGAAGGCAAGGCCATGACCAGTGAGCGGACAGCGCTCGTCTGCGTTTTCCGGCGGCGCTGAGCGGGGGTCAACACGTCTAGGTTCGGCCGAGCGGGCCAGGCTCAGCGGGCTTCTTGGATGTCGGCGCGGTGTTTGTAACGGATGCGGAGCCGCTTGAAGTCGCGGGGCAAGGCAGAGCCGCGTTCGACGATTCACTGCCGCCGGCCGAGGCCGGAGCCGTACGGGTGACCGCAGCGGGCGATGACCACACCTCTTCTGCAACCTCATGGCCCCCTCCCCGACCCGCGCTGACCGGCGAGCGCGGTCCATCCCGGACTTGGGGACCTTGGCCGACCTTAAGCGGCAGCAGCCCGACACCGAGACAATGCCGGCCAGGCCCGTAGTGCGATTGCCCACGATTCGCAGGGCGTACGGGCGACGGTCAGGGCGTCTTCGAGGACCAGGCGGCCAACACGGCCCAGCGCCAGGCCGCCGCAGGAGGCCGCAGGAGCACGCTTGTCAGACTGGACCGCACGCGTCCGTCCAGGCGATGGCCGCGTCATCGAATCCGCCCGTTGACGCGGCCGGCGCCGCCAAGACCGACCTCACTCAGGAACTTCCGGTCGAACTCCGCGACCGTGTAGAGGGTCGCGGAGCGCAAGGTCAGGGCGCTCCCCCACCGACTCAAAGGCCCCGCAGCGCTGCCTCGACCCCGGACCGCATCACGTCTCCGACGTCGCCACCCTCGACGTACAGGGTCACGGTCACCCCGGGGTGCAGGGCGACGGGGAAGCTCGGGCTCAGCGGCGCCAGCAGCCCGCCAGCTTGGTCCGCCCCGTCTTGGTCCACTGAAGTGATCTCAACAAGATTTGGTTAGGTATCGGTATTCGAAGTGGGTGAGATGGAGCGCGGCGCGGACGACGTCGCCGGTTTTTCGTGGGCTGGCGGTGGTGTCGCGCAGGGTGCGCCAACGGCCGGTCAGGATCGCGAAGCCGCGTTCTCCGAGGCACCGCATCGATCGAAGGGCAGCGTTGTAGGCGCGGTTGTCGACGGCGAGGCGGCGCCCGTCAGCCGGCTGCTTG
>NZ_QGKS01000496.1 GCF_003172935.1 Micromonospora sicca
GTCCGGCCGTGAGGTCACGACGGGCGGCGAGGAGCGGGAACGATCTTCACGGTTCCCCCCGAGAGGCAGTAGGAGCACGTCAGTCCCGACGTGATATGCGCCGGGGTGCAGGTGGGGCCAAGGCTTTTTTGGGGCTCCAGCTGATGTTCGCCGTACGTGTAGGGGCCATGAAGTCGCGTGGGCTCCGACACCGGCGGACCGTACGTCAGCAAGGGAAAGAAGTAGCAGAGGAAAGGGAGGGCCGTTCACCGTTGGATCGCCCGCCGTCGGCCGTCATTTGAGGCTCGGCGGACACCGCAGTTTCCATCGAACGAGAGGTGGTCTCCGGTCACGCTTATGCGATCCTCGCACCCGAAGCCGTCAGTTTCGGCTGGTGCGGATATGACAAGCCGACGTTCCGGTCGGTAGATGGTGTTCTGACCCGTAACCCTGGGCCCCGGCGCGTAAGCGCCGGGGCCCTCGACGTGGAGGTGGCATGGGGCAAAACTCCGATGACATGTTCGGCGATGAGAACTACCCGGCCTACACCATCGGCCAGGCCGCGGAGCTGCTCGGTACCACGCAGGACTTCCTGCGCCGCCTCGACGAGGCGAAATTGATCAACCCGCACCGCTCCAGCGGCGGGCACCGCCGCTACTCCCGCTACCAGCTGCGCCTGGCCGCCCGGGCCCGCGAGATGGTCGACCAGGGCACCGCCCTGGAGGCCGCCTGCCGGATCATCATTCTGGAAGACCAACTCGAGGAAGCCCTCCGGCAGAACCAGAACCAGCAGCATGGGACGCGGCGGCAGGACTGGCCAGCCCGCTCTCGTGCGAGGTCGTCGGCGGGCGATGAGTCGGCCGGCCCGCCAGGCGAAGGTCCCCGTCCCCGCCTCGGTCCTGGCAGCCCCGCTCGTCGCACCTCTTCACATCCCGGCCGGCGACCGGGATGCTGTGCGTGACCGGCGGTCCGAGGCGTCGCCGTCGTACCCCGGCCGGCGTGCCCGGGCGCGGCGGATCGGCGGCGTGTAGCGTCCGATCATGGGCAGCGGCGGAACGGACGACGTGGGTGCCGGGTGGAACACCGCTCGCGGCGCCGACGAAGTGGCGTTGTTGTCGGAAGAGATCACCGCTGCGCGGGTGACGGCGCTGCGTCACGCGGTCGCCGCGGCAGCCCGTTCGGCAGGTCTGGTGGGCCACGGGCTGGAGGACTTCGTGTTGGCGGTGCACGAGTTGGTCACCAACGTGGTGCGCCATGGCGGGGGCAGCGGCGAGGTGCGTCTGTGGCAGCACCACGACCTGCTGACCTGCCAGGTCAGCGACAACGGACCTGGGTTGGGTGAGATGGCCGTCGCCCTGCCGTCGCCGGGGGAGGTCGGCCACCGGGGACTGTGGCTGGCACGGCAGCTCACCGAAGGGCTGATGATCGACAACTCCGGACAGGGAACGATCGCCTCGGTGACAGCGCAGCTGCGCCCCCGATCGACCGTGCACGAGGGACGGTGACAGTGGCCACGGAGCAGACCTGGCACTGGCGTGTCGACGTCGGTGCCGATCGTAGTGTCCTGGCGCTGTCCGGTGAGATCGACATGTCGGGCGCCGATCGGCTCGATGACCTGCTGCACGAGACCATCGCCCAGGCCGGGACGGTAGAGGTGGACCTGGCGGGGTTGACCTTCATCGACTCGACCGTGCTGAGCACTCTGGTCGGCGCGCACCACCACGCGGCCGACCGGGGAGTGGATCTCACCCTGGTCAACGCCGCTGGGCAGGTCCGCCGGGTCCTCGACATGACCGGCATCATGCAGTTGTTCGGGCGGGTGGCAGATCCGCCACCCGCCGCGATCTGAGTGCGCGAGGCTGGGAACCTCGTCGCGGCGGGCGGCGGAACAGCCGTCGCGACGCTCAGACTGTGGGGCGGTCAGGCTCGGTCTGTCGTGGGCTCAAGGAAGCGGACCATGAGTACGGTGGCGTCGTCCTGCAGCCGGTCGTCCTGGTAGGCGAGGATCGCGTGGACGAGACGCCGGGCGGTCTCTGGTAGCGGCAGCCTGTCAGCCAGGGCCCGGACGGTGAAGTCGACCAACCGCTCGGTGCCGAACC
>NZ_QGKS01000536.1 GCF_003172935.1 Micromonospora sicca
TCACCGCCTCGACCTGCTCATCGGTGATCTTCCGGGTGGCGCCCGGACGAGGCTCGTCGGACAGGCCCTCCAGCCGGTCACGCACGAACCGGGCCCGCCACTTGTTCACCGTCTGCGGCCACACCCCCAACGCCGCGGCAACGTCCTTGTTCGTCGCGCCTTCCGCACACGCCAACACGATCCGCGCCCGCAACGCCAACGCCTGCCCGGTTTTCGCCCGACGCGACCAAGACATCAGAGCCTGACGCTCCACATCGGACAAAACCAGCTCGGCCTTCGGGCGCCCTGTTCGCGGCATACCACGAAGCCTACCCGAATTCAGCAGCTAATCAACGACTCAGGACACTAGACGAGTAATTCCTAAGTCGGTCCGGGGCTGCGAACGCAGCGAAGGGTGTTGATGATCCGTTTGTGACGACAGACCTCAACACCCTTCTCACCGCACTGTACGTGAAGATCGACGACTGCTGGGGCAGGCCCGCAGGGCCGGTCGGCCACCGAAGCTGTCAGACGCCGAGCTGTTGACCCTCGCGGTGGCCCAGGCGCTGCTCGGGATCCGGTCCGAGGCCCGCTGGCTGCGGTTCGTTCCCGCGCATTTGCCCGGGGCGTTTCCCCATCTGCCGGGCCAGTCCGGCTACAACAAGCGCCTACGAGCCGCCCTGCCGCTCCTCAAGCGGGCGATCCGGGCGGTAGCTGCGGACACCGACCTGTTTGGTCATCAACGCCGACGATGGCCAGCTGCCGGGTGAACGCCAGCGACGGGCGGTAGCCGTTCCAGGAGTAGCGGCCCCACTGGACGATGAAGCCGTCAGCGTCTGAGTCGGGGTCCAGGTCGACGCCATCGATCTCTACCTGCAAGAACTCACTAAAAGCCTGCCAGGCTGCGTCAACGTCGACGACGTCGGCGGCATCAAGACCATGACTTCTCAAGTACTGGGCGAACACCTCGGCGCTTGACCGCCACGGAACGGGCATGGCAGTCATTGTCCGAGAGATCCAACGCTGCGCCGGCGCCCTGCCCGGATCTCCCGCAGTGAGCGCGCAGGCCGTGGTGCCCAGTCCGCGTGGCAGTCACTCAGCGTTGCGTTTATTGCAGCTCGGGGGGTACGCCAACGTCCTCGATGCCAGACTGATTGACTGGGCACGATTCGAGCTGGGCGTCACCCTGCAGTCACATCCGCCGCCACCGACATTGCATCGAGTGCCCTGGAGCGAACGGAGATGATTGTGCAACCGACGTGGCTTGTGATGCTTTCGTGGGCTGTGCTCTTTGTGGGGTTGGCCAGCACCGCCGTTGTCGTTGTTGACCAATTTGTTTTTGGATATCGTCAGCCGGTCAAGGTCATGGAGATAGTCTGGCCGGCAACCGCCCTCTACCTTGGCCCAGCAGCCGTCCTGGCCTACAGAAGGTGGGGTAGACCCCAGTCTCCCCGGTGGCTGGACCGGCACGGCAACCCGCCCAGGAGCTCGCGACATGCTCCTACGATAATCCAAACTTATCATTGTGCGACGCACTGCACTCTGGGTGTCATCATTGCTACGCCTATCACCTACGGCGTTGGCCTCGAAATATTCGGCAGCACACTGTGGCCCGAAGTCGTCGGCGACTATGTAGGCGCAGTGGCCATAGGCGTTGCATTTCGCTACTCTGCTGAGGCTCACACGGGTCGTCGAAGAGCGTGGGCCGCAATGCGGAAATTTTTCAGGAGCGACGTGCTGACCGTGTCTGTCTTCGAGCTCGCCCTGTTAGGTTGGCTGGCGCTAATGCATTTTCTTGTTTTCCACGAGGCCCTGCGGCCTGGTAGTCCGGTGTTTTGGCTCATTATCCAGGTCGGGCTGATCATCGGCTTCTTCGCCGCTTGGCCGCCAACCTCGTTGCTGATCCGCCGCGGCGTCAAAACGGAATTGCTGGGCACGCCGCAGTAGGTGGTGATGCGTCGACGCCCTGGGGCAATGCCGTTCAGATAAGGCTCTTTGGGCAGGCCAAAACGGGTGTGGGAGGTCCGGGGTGGCGGATGGTGCGGTCTGTGGGTCGTTTGACGCGGTAGGAGTTGTGCCGGGCGCGTTTGATGGCTCG
>NZ_QGKS01000310.1 GCF_003172935.1 Micromonospora sicca
CAGGACCGCGATCTGCTTGAACTCCAAGCCTTCGGCCAGGCCACGGGATATCTCTTCCCGATCACCCAAGGTCAACATCGCACGCACAGCGGAACATCCTGTCCCACCCAACCGCCAAGATCAAATGCTACGACCGGCTGAACCTGCCAGCACTCTCCTTCATTGTGCAGGTCAACCCGGATCGGGCCGACACGGTGCGAGAGTCGATCGACGCCATCGCCAACGGGAGCGGCGCGAAGACGACCAGGATCAAAGATCTGGGCACGGACGCCGTTACCTATGAGAGCGACGGCGCTCGGGTGCTGGCCGTCGCCGTGCCCTACGAAAAGGAGCTGCGACTGCTGTTGTTCACCGGCCCAACGATCGTGCCGCAAAGCAAGTTCACCGAACTCGCCCAGCACGTCATCCCCCAGATCTGAGTGCCGGTCGCCGCTCGGACAGAACACACATCTCGCATCCGGGCAACCGCTAGCGGTTGCTGCATGAGGGATGGGGCGACGCAAGCGAAGTAGCTGGCACCTCAAGGACTTGCTGATGGACAGAGAAGCGCCTCCACTAGCGGTAGCCGTAGGGGGTCCACGCAAAGGTCGAGCATGGAGGGCTCCAGCGAGGGTGGCTCGGTTGTCGGAGCGGGTCCGGTCATTTGCGCCGGTCCGCTGGTAGGGGGGCGGCGTCCTGGTCGGGGCCGGACCGGTGGTCGGGGCCGGATGGGCAGCCCGACCGGTTGCCGCGGTCGCCGGTGGGACGGAGGATCCGCCGCTCGCCGTGCCCTGGTTGCGGATCGGTACGGCGGCGCCGCTCATAAGGGCCGGCAGGATCTCGACCTCGGCACGCAGGCGATGCCCCGAGGCTATGGACGGCGACGCCGCCGATCAGGCTCGTGAGGGCGTACCGGCCAGGTAGGTGCACGACACCCGTACTCCGAACCGTTGGATGGCGCTGCTCTGCGCCCCAGCACCGCCACAGACAGCATCAGGGGCGCGACGTCTGGCCCCCTAGCGAGGGGCGACAGACGTAGGCCAAGCGGCGGCTGAGCCTGCATGACAGCACACTATCCGCAGCTGAGGCGCTGTTCGTGCACGCGCAGAGCCACCGTCGTGGCGTCCAGCAGAGGAGTGGGTACGCCGAGCGCACGGGCCCGCGCCGTGAGGTCGCCGAAGATCTGCTCGGCCTCGGTCGGCTGCCTGGCGATCAGGTCCCGGTAGAGCGAGGCGGTGTCGGCCGAACCGGGCCGGGTCACGAAGGCCTGGACGTTGTCGAGGACCTGCTTCGGCACCGGATACCCGGCCGCTGCGGCGACGGCCGCGGCCTCGGCTGCGATCTGCGGGCCGAGGCGGTCGCCTCCGGGGACTGCCACGGCGTCGCCCACCGAACCGCGTACCAGGGCGTTGAGGGCGCCGAGCGTGCTGATGAAGACCCACTTGTGCCACATGGCTCCGCGGATGTCCGGCGAGACGGAGAAGTCGAAGCCCGCGTCGGACAGCACCTCAGCGATCTGCTCGACGCGCTGCGACGTGCCACCCTGCTGTTCGCCGATGAGGATATCGGCCAGGGTGCCCAGCCGGACGATGTCACCCTCGGCGTCGAGCGTGGTGAGGACGCGGACTACGCCGCCGAGCACGGCGTCCACGTCGAACCGCTCGTTCAGCGCGTCCATGTGGGCCATGCCATTCAAGAACGGGATCACCGTGGTACGCGGGCCGACCGCAGCGGCGATGTCGTCGATCGCCGTCGGCAGCGCGGTCGCCTTCACCGAGACGAGAACGACGTCGTAATGCCCGTCGATCTCGGCGGCGGTAAGGAGCCGTGGCATGAGCACGGTCTCGGTCCCCAGGCCGGTGATTCGCAGCCCGCGCTCGCGGAGCACGTCGGCGCGCTTGGGTCGGACGAGGAAGGTGACGTCCCGGCCGGCCTGCTGGAGCTGGGCGCCGAAGTAGCCTCCGGTCGCGCCCGCTCCGACGACAAGAATCCTCATGCGCCGAGACGTTACTAGTCGAGCCGGTAACTCAACAGCGCGCGTGGAGTGATCTGTGATACCGGTTGAACCGGTATCATCGAGCGGTGTTTCAGGATGAGGCGGCCTTCCGGTTCGTCGGCGGGCGGGTTTCGGTCGACTTCACCGCGACCCACGGCCTGCGGTGGCGTGACCCCAGCGTCGAACGCATCCCTGCCCCGGCCGATCTCGCGCGCTGGTTCATCGAGGCGGGTCTGGCCGACATCACCGTGCCGGTTTCCGCCTCGACCCTCCGCAGCGCCCGTGACTTGCGCGAAGCCCTCTACCGGCTGATGCGTGGCCGGGTCTTCCAGGAACCGCTGGACCGGCGAGCCATCGATGTGGTGAACCGCTGGGCGGCCAAGGCGCCACCCGCGGTCCGGCTCACGGCGGACGGCTCGGCGAAACGTCTCGTGGAACCCACCGCCGGCGGGCTGCTGGCGTTCGTGGCTCGCGACGGCGTCGACCTGCTCGCCGGCCCCCACGCCAACCGCCTGCGGCAATGCTCCAGCGACACGTGCACGCTGCTATACCTGGACACGTCGCGGGCTAGCAGCCGCCGTTGGTGCTCCATGGAGGTCTGCGGCAGCCGCGACAAAATGGCCCGCTACCGCCAGCGCGCCGCCGTGTGATCCCACTTCGGCACGTTGTTGAGGAGGTGAGGCGACGCCGCCCAGTCGTTGGCGGTGCCAGTGGCGTGTGGTGCAAGATCACCGAAAAACTCGTCGACCTGCTGATAGGTGGTGCCGGGATGGCAGATGGCCCGGCCGAGGCCGTTCGCCGTCAGCAGTTCCCACCGAGCCTCGACGGTTGGCGGTGGGGTCGCAGGACGACCGCCAGGGCTGCGCGACGCCAGGTCGGCCAGCCAATCGTGCACAGTCGCTGATCGGCGTAGGCCGCCACTTCGGCGCCGTGCTGTACGGGCTCTCGCGGTCCGCGGCGGCCGAGGCGAGCGGTCGCGTGCCACAGCAAGACTGCGGCCAGGCCGTTGCGGGCGTCGATCACGCGTCAAGCACGAACCCCGTCAGGTGACGGTATGGATCTGAACCGACTGAGAAACTGGCGCGAGGACCTGCGACACGCTGCCGCCTCCGCTCTCCTCGACTTCGAGACGCGCTACGGGTATCCGCCCGGCGAGAACAGCATCAGCCCACCCGGCCCCGCCGGTTCCGCCCGGCTCGCCGCACTCGACCCCCCTCCGAGCAAATCACCGAGTTACAGACCGACCAAGGTCTGACCGATAGTCGGATTCGCAGAAAAGACCCAATAGGTCCCGCTTTCAAATAAAGTGAGGGCTGCTCGCACAACCCCACCCTCCTCGCTGGACGCGGCCTGGCGTGACTCGTCGAGCGAGGTGTTGGTGCTCTCCCCATCCGTGACATCCCGGTCCGGCGCGCGACCCCTGGTCGCGGTGTGCGTGATCTTCGCCGCCGCGTCGCTGATCGCGGTACCGGCCAGTCTCGACCTCGGCTGGGACGAGGTCGTCTATGTGAGCCAGCACGGCACCCATGCGCCGCCGGCATTCATGAGCGCACCGCGCGCCCGGGGCGTGACCCTGCTCGTGTGGCCCGTAGCGTCCTGGCTCGACTCCACCGTCGTGCTTCGCCTGTTCCTCACCGTCACCGCGGCGGCGTCGCTCGGGCTGGGGTTCTGGGTGTGGTCGCGGGTGTCACGGCGGCCCGGCGCCGCCGCGATAGCCGCCGGGCTGTACGGGAGCCTCTGGACCGCCCTGTTCTACGCGAACGCCGCAATGCCCAACCACTACACGGCGATGGCGGCAGTGGCGGCGGTCGGGTGTTTCCTGCTGGCCGCGGCCGAGCCAGCCCGGCCCGGGGCGTACCTCGGGCTCGTCGCCGCCCTCGCCGTGGCCGCCCTGATGCGTCCGGCCGACGCCTTCTGGCTCGGGCTCCCGCTGCTCGCCGCCGCCGTCGCGGTGCCCGCGTTCCGGCGGTGGCGGCTGACCGCGGCGGTGGTCGCAGGCCTCGTGCTGGGCGGCGCACCGTGGGCGGTCGAGGCCGAGCTGCGCTACGGCGGGCTCCTGGAACGCATCCGTCAGGCCGGTCACGTGCAGGGCGGCACGAAGCTGCAGTTCTCCCTCGGGCACGTGATCAGCACCCTGGACGGGCCGATCCTGTGCCGCCCGTGCGACAGCCCCGTGCGGTGGCCGGCGGTGCTGTGGTGGCTGGCGCTGGCGGTGCTGGTGCCACTGGCTGTCCGGGCGGCTCACTTGGCGGGCATGGCGCGGACGGCATGGCTGCCATTCGTGGTCGCCGCCGCCATGGCCTTCCCGTACCTGTTCCTGATCGGATACTCCGCACCCCGGTTCCTGCTGCCGGCCTACGCCGTTGCTCTGGTCTGCGCCATCCCGGGGCTCGCCGCATTGTTCTCCACGGCCGTCGGTCAGTGGCGGCGGGTCGTTGCCGCCGTGGTTGCGTTGGGCTTCGCCGGCCACCTCGCCATCCAGGCCGGCATCCTGCACCACGTCGTGGCGGAGCAGGTCCGCAGCCGCGGCGACTGGGCCCGCCTCGTCCAGACCCTGCGGTCGCACGGGGTGCGACCGCCGTGCGTGATCTCCGGCCACGAGGCCATCCCGATCGCCTACTACGCGGGTTGCCGTGCGCTGGAGGACCGGGGATACAACCGCAACGCGAGCATCGCGCAGCTGCGGCACGCCGCGGCGACCGGACGCTTCGCCCTGCTGGTCAAGGACTCCGCCCCGCCCGACTGGGCCAAGGACTGGCACCGGATTCCGGTGCCGAACCTCACCACCTCCGGCTGGGAGGTGTGCCTGCCGCAGCGCCCGGCGACAGCACCGAGATAAGACGGCTGCGCGGCGGGTGCGGGCCGCGGACGGCTGCCGCGCCCGGCACCGCGCTCGTTCGGGCATACGCCGGGCGCCGGCGGGTATGCGCGGCGGATGTGCACCGGCGAGGTGACCCGGCTCTACCACCACCAGACGAACCAGTGCCGCGGCGGCCGGCCGCCGGGTGTCCCGGGGTTCGTCCCGATGGACCCGAGCAACCGGCCCCAGCCCTTCAAACGCCATCTCGGGGCGCCGATGCACCCCCTGCCCCGCGACCTGCCGCCGACCGGGGCGCCGGCCGCGGCGACCCTGTCCGGACGCGTACCGCCGAGCGACCCGACCATCGACGGCGAACTCCTCGCCCGACTGCTGTTCTACTCGGCCGGCGTCACCCGAACCGCCGGAGACAACCTCTGGTTCAGGGCCGCCCCCTCCGCCGGCAATCTTCACCCCCTCGAGATGTACGTGGTGGCCGGCGAGGTGGCCGGGCTCGACGCCGGGCTGTACCACTTCGCGCCGGAGGTGTTCGGCCTGGAGGCACTCGCGGCCGGGGACCACCGCCGGGCGCTGGCCAACGCCACCGCCGACCCAGACGTCGCGGCCGGCCCGCTCGCCCTCGTCGTCACCGGCCTCCCGTGGCGCACCGCGTGGAAGTACGCCGAACGGGGGTGGCGGCACGTCTACTGGGACGCCGGGACAATGTTGGCGAATCTGCTCGCCGTCGCCGAAGGCCACGGGCTACCGGCGCGGGTACGGCTAGGCTTCGTCGACGCCGCCGTGTCTCGCCTGCTCGGCGTCGACGGCGTGACGGAGTTCCCGGTGGCGGTGATCACCTGCGGCCGACCCGCCGCGATCGCCGCCGCCGAGCCGGTCGAGCTACCTCCGCCGCCGTTCCCGCCGACACCGCTCTCCCCCGCGCCGGTCGACTTCCCGCTGGTCAACCGGGTGCAGCAGGCCGGTGAGCTGACCACGGGCGACGACGTGACCGGCTGGCGGGCGGCCGCCGTCGCGGGCCTGCCCCGCGCCACCGACACCGTCGACGCACCGGTTGGGGCCGGCAGCGAGCCGATCGAGTCGGTCATCCTGCGCCGCGGCTCCACCCGGCGCATGCGCCGCCAACTCGCCCCCGCCGAGCTGCTGCACTGGGCGATGGCGGCGGCGACCCGAGCGGTCCCCGCCGACGCGATCCCGACCGGGACCACCCTGCTCTCCCACGAGGTCGCAGTCCACGCGGTGCACGGCACGGAGCCGGGCCTGTACCAGCAGGTCGACGGCCCGCCGCAGCTGCGCCGGCCGGCGCCGGATGCCAAGGTTCGAACATTGAGCCAGGGGCTCTGCCTCGACCAGCCGCTCGGCGGCGACTCGGCGTACACCGACTTCGCCTGCGCCGATCTCGACCAGGTGCTCGGCGGGTACGGCGAGCGCGGGTACCGGGTCGCCCAGTTCGAGGCGGGGGTGGCCGCCGGCCGCCTGCAACTGGCCGCCTTCACCCTCGGTCACGGCGGCACCGGCCTGACCTTCTGCGACCAGGACGTCTCGGATGCGTTCGACACCCGTGCGGCCTGCATGCTGGCCATCGCCATCGGGCTACCCGCCTACCGGCCGAAGCCGGGCGGCCCGCCCGGCCGGCCCCGGCGGATCACCCGCTGACGGGTCCCGCTGGTGCTGGCTGTCCCGGCCCAGACGGTGGATCATGTACTAAATTGTGACCGAGGATCGACACTAACCGATTCCCAACGCGGATTGCGGCTTCTCGGTGCCATCCCGCTCGGCTGACAGCCACTCTGCTGGGGCCTGACACGCCCGACCGGGTTGCCCGAGCATCCGACGACGAGACCGACTCGGCGGCCTCCACCACGAATAACGACGCGCGCTTGACCTGCCCGGACTGTGTTTTCGGCACCTACAGGCTTGTGTCGGGCGCCTGCCCGAACGCGCGCAGGTCCAGTCCGTCGCCAGCCGCACCTGTCCTTGACGGATCCACCGTCGCCGTTCGGTCAGGCCGGGGCGGGCGCCGCCAGAAGCGCGCGCAGCTCGCGGACCGCTGCCCGCCCGGCGCGGTTCGCGCCGACTGTGCTCGCGGACGGCCCGTAGCCGACCAGGTGGATCCGGGGGTCGGCGACCACCCGGGTGCCGTCCACGACGATGCCGCCGCGGGGCCCTCGCAGCCGCAGCGGGGCCAGGTGGTCGAGCGCCGGCCGGAAGCCGGTGCACCAGAGGATGACGTCCACGTCCTGTGCCGCGCCGTCGCGCCACTGGACGCCGTCGGGGACGATCCGGTCGAACATCGGCCGGCGTAGGAGGAGACCGCGCTCCCGGGCTTCGAGCAGCTGCGGTGTCCACGACAGCTCGCTGGCGCTGGCGATGCTTCCCGGGGGCAGTCCGGCCCGTACCCGTGCCTCCACCTTGGCGACCACCTCGCGTCCGTAGTCCGGGCTGAACGGCCCGTCCCGGAACACCGGCGGCCGGCGGGTGACCCAGGTCGTCGTCGCCGCGACGTCGGCGATCTCGACCAGGAGCTGCACGGCCGACGTTCCGCCCCCGACGACAACCACCCGCTTCCCTGCGAACTCCGCCGGCCCCCGGTAGTGGGCGGTGTGCAGCTGCCGCCCGCGGAACGTTTCCTGTCCCGGGTAGTACGGCACGAACGGCCTGGTCCACGTTCCAGTGGCGTTGATCAGTGCCCGGGTGATCCAGGTGCTGTTGTCGGATTCGACCAGGAGTCGTCCGTCGCGAGCGTTCCGGACGGCCGTAACGGCGACTGGCCGCTGCACGTCGATGCCGAATTCCCTCTCAAAGGCGGCGAAATAGGCCGGCACCGCGTCAGCGGCTGGTTCGTCCAGCGGCGGAGGCGTGAAGCGCATGCCGGGCAGGTCGAAGATCCCATGCACGGTCGCCATGCGCAGCGTCGGCCACCGATGCTGCCACGCCCCGCCGGGTGCCGGGTTGGCGTCCAGGACGGCCAAGTCAAGACCGGAGGAGCGCAGGTGGTACGCGCTGGACAGCCCCGCCTGTCCGGCCCCGATAACCACCGCATCCGTCTCCGGCATGTGCCGGACAACGTCTCAGGCTCACCCGGGCCTTCCCACGGGCGATGGATGTCACACCGCCCGGACGTACCCGCCAACCCGGCCCTGGCCCTGCCCGGTTCTCGGCGGCGACTGGGCGGTCGACGTCGTCCACCGCGGCGCCGACCTGGTCGAGTTCGACCGGGTCGCGGCGGACCAGCTCCAGGATCCCAGCACGTACGCGGCTGTCACCTCCGGCGCTACTTGCGGCAGCGGAATCGAGCGATCTGCTTCAGGTGGCCGGCGGAGCCCAGAGGCGCCGAGCCCGGCCCGGCGACAGAGCTGACCGCGGCGAAGGTGCAACAGTTCCTGACCGCCCCGCGCACGCGATCCCGGCCTGCGAATCTCTCAGAGCCTGGACGCGATCGCCTCGGCGGCATCCTCCACGAGTACGAGCATGCCGCGTGACCTGCGTGGACGAGGTTTTCGGCTACCGGCGGGTCGGTGGCGCCCGAGCGGACGGCGGGCCAACCGACCCGCCGCCCGCTTCCGAGTGGACCTCGCTACCCGATGGGTGCCCCCGTGGTCAACGCATCGACGCCCGGAGGCAAGATCACGCCGTGGGCGATCCTCGTCCAGGTTGGTGAGCCCACGGTGAGCCCAGGCGGCAGCAGCCCGAGAAACGATCAAGGCCGCTCACCTGAGTAACGCCAGGTCAACGGCCCTTTTGCTTCTACTCTGATTGGTGTCCGAGGATCGACACGAACCGGTTTCCAACCCGGGCTGCGCCTTCGCGGCGCCATCCCACTCGGCTGATCTTCGCTTGACCTGCCCGGATAGGGTTTTCGACACCCGCAATATCCGCACCCTTTCACCAACGGTTCAGCGCGGCGGTCAACTGGGCCAGGGCGATATGGGCGGCGTCGAACAGGGCAAGTTTTCGCGGGAAGTTGTGGATGAGCCCCTGGTACCGGGTCGCGGTGACGGGAACGCCGGCCGCCAGCAGCCTGGCCGCGTACCGTTCACCCTCGGCGGACAACAGGTCGAGCTCGGCGGTGATGACCACGGCGGGGGGCAGGCCGGTGAGGTCGGCCCGCAGCGGGTCCAGGTCCGGCTGGGTACGGTCCACGCCGGGTGGGGCGAACGCGTCCCAGAAGAACCGCATCTCCTCCCGGTCCAGGCCGTACTCGTCCAGGGGCGGATAGTCGGCCGCGGGGTCGATGACCGGGCAGATGAGGATCTGTCCCGCAAGACGGATGCCCGCGTCCCGGGCGCGCCGAGCGGTCACCGCCGCCAGGTGCCCTCCCGAGGAGTCGCCGGCCACCGTTATCCGGCCCGGGTCGAGGCCGTGCCGAGCCGCCCCGGGCCCGCGCAGCCAGGTGAGCGCGCGCGCCATGTCGTCCACCGGGGCCGGGTACGGATCCTCGGGGGCGAGCCGGTAGTCCACGGAGAGCACGGCCCAGCCGGACGCGGCCGCCAGGTGCCGGCACAGCCCGTCGTGAGTGTCCACGCTGCCCATCGCCCAGCCCCCGCCGTGGGCATAAAGGACCACCGGCATCGCGTCGTGATCGCCGTCGCGATAGAGGCGGGCGGGCACGCCGCCGGCGTCGACGGTCACCACGGACCGGATCGCCGGTCCGCCGCCCACCTCGGCCGGAGTCGCCTGGACCATGCTGAGCCGTGCCGCCGGCAGGGTCGCCCGGGTGAGCGGGACACGCTGCTGGACCTGCATCGCCGCCCGCGCCTGCGGGTGCAGCCGGCTGGGATCCACCCGCTCATTATCGCCTGCTGGACGGATGTCAGTGTTGCCGACACGGCCGGTGACTGATCGGCGGCAGGCGGATACGGTGTGGACCGTGGACGAGCTTCTACCGGCACTGCCCGAGGACTGGGACCGCTGCCTCGCGGTGGTCGCACACCCGGACGACATCGAGTACGGCGCGGCCTCGGCGATCGCCCGCTGGACCGCGCAGGGCAAGCAGGTCACCTACCTGCTGGCCACCCGGGGCGAGGCAGGAATCGACGCCATGGACCCGAACCAGGCCGCGCCGTTGCGCGAGGAGGAGCAGCGCGCCGCGGGCCGGGAGGTCGGCGTGGACGTCGTGGAGTTCCTCGACCACCGCGATGGCGTCGTCGAGTACGGTCCAGGCCTGCGCCGCGACATCGTGCGGGCGATCCGCCGGCACCGTCCCGACGTCATCGTCTCGGGCGCTTTCACCGTCCGCATGGTGGGCGGTATGACCAACCAGGCCGACCACCGGGCGGTGGGACTGGCCACGCTGGACGCCGCCCGCGACGCGGGCAACCGGTGGATCTTCCCAGAACTGGTGGACGAGGGGCTACCGCCCTGGGGCGGCGTGCGCTACGTCTGCTTCGCCGGTGCCGAGCGCCCCACGCACGGCGTGGACGTCACCGGCGCGCCGCTGCAGCGCGGTATCGCCTCGCTAGCTGCGCACGCCGAGTACACCAGTGGCCTGGGCGTGGCCGGCCCCGAACCCGGGCCGTTCCTCAGCTGGGCGGCCCGCCAGGGCGGGCCGGCGCTGGGCGTGGAGGCGGCGGTCCTGTTCGACGTGCACACCCTCACCTTCGAGGGCCCACCACCCTGGCTTTGAGCCCTGCCAGCACTCTCCGGCGAGTCTGTCGGGCGACGAGTCAGGTCACGTCAGCGGATCAGGCCAGTCCGGACACCGCTACGGGTTACGACCCAAGGGTGCGTCCCGGGATCGCTGCCCGCGATCCCGGGACGGTCCGTCAGACACCGGCGGGCTCGCGCTCCTCGGCCGGCGTGTTGCGCGGTAGCAACCTCGCCAGCGCCGGTCCGGCCACCAACAGGACGGCCAGGGCGAGCACGACGAGCGCGATCGGGTGGGAGAGGACGATCAGCAGGTCACCGTCGCCCAGGGCCGACGTCTGGGTGAGCGCCTTCTCGAAGAGGGGTCCGATGACCAGGCCGAGGACAAGGGGAGCCATCGGCAGGTCGTAGAGCTTCATGAAGTATCCGGCGACGCCCGAGACGAAGACGACCCAGACACTGAACATGTTGTTGTCGATCGAGTACGCCCCGACGAAGCTGGTGAACAGGATGATCGGGTACAGGTACGCGTACGGGATCCGCAGCATCTGGGCGAACATCGGGGCCATCGGCAGGTTGAGCACCAGGAGCATCACGTTGCCGATGAAGAACGAGACCAGCAGCCCCCACACCAGCGTCGGCTGGTTCTGGAAGAGGAGCGGGCCCGGCTGCAAACCGTAAATGGTGAATGCGCCCAGCAGGACGGCGGTCGTGCCGCCGCCGGGGATGCCGAGGGTGAGAGTCGGCACGAAGTTCGCGTTGGCCGCCGCGTTGTTGGCGCTCTCCGGCGATGCCACCCCTTCGATGGCCCCTTGACCGAGCTGGCCCTTGTTCCTGGAGACCCGCTTCTCGACGCCGTAGGCGATGAAGGAGGCGAGGGTCGAACCGGCGCCGGGCAGGCAGCCGAGGAGGAATCCCAGGACGCTGCCGCGACCGATCGGGCCCACGCTGCGCCGGAGTTCGTTTCTGGTGATGAGCAGGTCCCGGAAGCGGGTCCGGATCGGCGCCGCCGCGCCGATCCGGATCTGGTACATGACCTCGCCGACGGCGAACAGCCCGATCATGACCTCGACGAACGGCACACCGCTGAGCAGGTTGACGCTGTCGAACGTGAACCGTGACGTGCCCGTCCCGGCGTCCAGCCCGACGGTCGCCAGCAGCAGCCCGGCCGCGGCCATCGCAAACCCGCGGATCCTCGAATCCCCCGAGAAGCTGACGATGGTGGCCAGGCCCAGGATCATGATCGCCAGGTTCTCGACGGGACCGAACTTCAGCGCGAAGTCGGCGAAGGGCGGCGCGACCACCATCAGGAGGACCAGCGAGAAGATGGCGGCCACGAAGGAGCCGATGGCGGCGATGGACAGTGCCGCGCCGGCCCTCCCCCGCCTCGCCATCTGATAGCCGTCAAGCGTCGTCACGACGCTCGACGCCTCACCCGGAGTGGAGATCAGCACCGATGTGATGGTTCCGCCGTACTGCGCCCCGTAGTAGATCCCGGCGAGCATGATGAGCGCGGTCACGGGCTCGAAGTCCAGGGTCAGTGGCAGGAGCACCGCCACACCGGTGGTCGACCCCAACCCTGGCAGCAATCCGATCACGGTGCCCGCGAGAACGCCGACGAAGCACCAGAGCAGGTTCTGGGGCGTCAGCGCGGTCTGGAACCCGAGAATGACGTTGTCGATCACCGCTCAGCCTTCCGTTCCCACTCCGAGCAGCCCCCCGGGAAGGGGGACGTGCAGGAACAGCCCGAACGCGCCGTAGATCAGCCCGGTGGCGACGGCCGCGATCACCGCGGACTTCAGCAGCGCCTGCCGTTCGACCCAGGTGGAGATCACGAAGACAAGGCCGCCGAACGCGGCCAGAAAGCCGACCACCTGCACGAGTAGGATCGCGCCGAGGGTCAGTCCGAAGACCTTCCAGAGGTTGCGGATCCGCTCCCGCCTGGTGCGCCCGCTGATGTCGACGTCGTCGTCCGCACCGCTCTCCATCAGGTCGGTGCCCTCGGCGGCGTGCGGCCCGGCCCCGGCAGCAGCCCCGCCCGGACGGTGGCTCGGCTGGCCGTGCACGGACCGGAGGGCGATCCAGCCGCAGAGGACCGCGGTCAGGCCGCCGGCGAGAACCGGCAGGAAGCCTGGACCCACCCGACCGCCGTCGACGAACACACCGTAGTAGATGCCTCCTGCCGCGGCGGCGAGGCCGACCACGGCGAGCGCGGCATACGCCGTCGCCTCGCCGTTGCCGCGGATACGAGCCAGCGTGCTCACTCGCCCTGGGCCTTCTTGAGCGTGTCGTTGTTCTCCTTGAGGTACGCCGTGAAGTCGTCACCGAACAGCGCGTTCGGCTGCAGGTAGTTGCTGGCGATGTACTGCCTCGCCTTGTCGGACTCGATGAACTTCCTGCTCGCGTCGATCCAGAACTTTCTGGCTCCGTCGCTGATCCCGCCCGGCGCGATCAGGCCACGGAACTGGGCGAACGCGACGTCGATCCCCTGCTCCTTCGCGGTCGGGATGTCCTTCAGCTCGGGGTACTCGTACCGCTTCTCGGAGAACGCGCAGAGCGCCTTGAGTTTCCCGGCCTTGAGCTGCTCGACGACCTCGCCGGGGTTGAGCGACGCGACCTGGATCTGGTTGCCCAGCAGCGCCGCGAGCAGTTCGTCGCCCGACTCGAACGGGACCCGGTCGAACTTCGCGCCGGTAGCCTGCTCGGTCAGCGTGAAGACCACGTTGTCCAGGCCGGTCACACCGGAGATGCCCGCGACGACGCGTCCAGACTTGCTGGCGTTCACGAGGTCCGCGCACGTCGTCCACGGCGAGCTCGCCGGTACGACGGCGAGGGTGAAGTCGTCACCGACCTTCATGATCGGGGTGAACCTCGTGTAGTCGAAGCCCACCTTGGTGTTGAGCGGCAGGGCCAGCAACGCCGTCTCGCTCGGCAGGAGGTAGTTCGGGTCACCCGTCTTGCTCAGGAAGTAGGAGTAGCCGACGGCGCCCGAGCCGCCAACGCGGTTCTCCGTGTTGATCCGGAGGCCGGGGACGACGGCCTCCAAGCCGGCCGCGATCGAGCGGCCGGACATGTCGCTGCCGCCGCCCGCCCCGTACGGAACGACCATGGTGACGTTGCCCTTGGGCTTGAATGTCTCTCCGTCGCCTCCGGCGGACTTCTGGCCCTTGGCTTCACCGCACGCCGTCAGGATGAGAACCGACGCGGCCACGACCGCGGTGAGCAGCAAGCTGTTGCGCTTCATGACGACCCTTTCGTTGGTGGTGGTTGAGCTTCGGTTGGTGGAGGGAGGGGTCCTTCCGCGGGGTCAGTGTGGGACGGTCGTCGCTGGCACCTGGCCGGCCTTGTGGGCCACGTCCGCCGCGATGCGTAGCAGGTCAAGGTATCCATTGACGTTCCAGGCGCTGCGCCCGACGAACAGCCCGGTGACGCCGGGGGTGTGCAGCAGGTCCCGCGCGTTCCCCGGGTTGACCGACCCCCCGTACAGCAGGGCGGTCACCACGGCCCCGTACTCGGCGTCAAGCGCCCGGGTGACTTCTGCGATCTCGTCGACCGCGGGTTCCCGGCCCTGCTCTCCGATCGCCCAGACGGGTTCGTATGCGAGCAGCACGCGCGATCCGGCGGGCACCCGATCAAGAGCGGCAGCCACCTGCGAGAGCACGTGCTGTCTCGCACCACCGGCCGCCCGCACCTCGGCGGACTCTCCCACGCAGAACAGCGCTGTCAGGCCGTGGCGAAGAGTCGCCCGCACCTTTCGGTTGACGGTCCGATCGGTCTCACCGAAGTGCTCGCGCCGCTCCGAGTGCCCGATCTCGACGAGCATCGCCCCCGCATCGGCGACCTGCGGCACCGACACCTCGCCGGTCCAGGCTCCGGCGTCCTCCCAATGAACGTTCTGCGCGCCGACGACGACGGGAGAATCCGGCCCCAAGGCGTCGCGAACCACGGATATCGCGGTCGCCGGGGGGACGACGAACGGCTGCACACCGGGCCAGCCGCCGCCAGCCGCCGCGTCCCTGAGCCGGGTGGCGAACGACACGGCCTCGGCCCGGGTCTTGTTCATCTTCCAGCTGGTGCCGACCCACAGGACCACGGTCAGTCACCCTCGTACGAGCAGATCGCCGCGACCTTGGTCGCGGACGCGGAGTTGGGGTCGAAGGAGTAGGTGAGCCACTCCCGGGCGAGACGGCGGGCCAACTCAAGCCCGATGACGCGCTGGCCGAAGGTGAGCACCTGGGCGTTGTTGGACAGGATGGCTCGTTCGACGGAGAACGAGTCGTGAGCCGTGACGGCCCGTATTCCGGGCACCTTGTTCGCGGCGATGGCCACGCCCAGTCCGGTGCCGCACACGAGCAGGGCGCGGTCGGCCGTCCCCTCAGCGATCAGTCGCGCGGCGGCGACCGCTATGTGCGGGTAGGCGACGTCCTCGCCCGAGGCGACGCCGACATCGATGACCTCGCGCACCCGCGGGTTGTCGGCCAGGTCGGCCTTGAGCGCCTCTTTGTAGCTGAAGCCGGCGCTGTCGGCGCCGATGACGATCCGAAGAGTCATGGCTGCTCCCGGGGCTGGTCGGTGGCGAAGTGAACAGCAAGAGCGCTGACGATCAGGGCGAAGGAAACCGCGCCCGCGTCGGGCGTGCCGATGCTGCCGTCGCCGTGGGTGCGGGCGCGGCCGAGACGCGCGGGTATGTGCGCGGTTGCCTCTGCCGCCTGCGTCGCGGCGTGCGCAGCGGCCGACCACGCGGCGCCGAACGGCGTTCCCGCTTCGGTCCGGGCCTCGAGCACCTGCGCGAACGGCACGGCGGCGTCGACCAACGTCTTGTCGCCGGGCTCGGCGCCGCCCAGTCGCATGACGGTCGCGACGGCCGCGCCGGTCGCCCGGACGATGTCATCTGGGGTCGGCACATTCTCGTCGTCCAACGTTCCGGCGGCGGCGGTGAGTGCCGCACCCCACAGGGCGCCCGAGGTGCCGCCGGCCCGTTCGGACCAGGCCTCGGCCGCTTGTATCAGCAGTCCCCGGACACCCGCCCGTTCATCGGCCGCCACCTCGGCCGCCTCCGCGGCGGCCGCGGTGCCGCGCGCCATGCCGATGCCGTGGTCTCCGTCGCCGGCGACCGCGTCGATCTCGCCGAGGCGGGCCTCGTGCTGGAGCACGACGTCCCGGACATGGGCCATTGCCCGCGCGACGCGGGCGGCGCAGGCGCGCGAGGCGGGCGACCCTGGCTGGATGCGCCGCGCAGGCCCGGCGACCGCGAGTACGCGGCGGGGCTGTTCGTCGCTGACGGGGCCGCGGTGGAAGGCGGGAGCGTCCGCCGGCGCGACCCAGTACTTTTCGAGGTCGTCGTCCAGAAAGGTGACGGTCAGCGAGAGGCCGGACATGTTCAGGCTGGTGACCTGCTCTCCGACCGTCGGCCTGACGATGGTCAGGCCAGCCTTCCCGAGTTGATGGGCGACTCGACGGTAGACGACGAAGAGTTCCTCGTACTTAACCGAGCCGAGGCCGTTGACCAGGACCGCCACGCGGCCGCTCGACCGGCTGGCCCCGGCCCCGTCGAGGACCTCGCCAACCAGCAGATCCGCCAGCTCGTCGGCACCGAGAAGCCGCTGCTTGCCGATTCCGGGCTCACCGTGGATACCCAGCCCGATCGCCATGTGCCCCGGCTCGACGGTGAACAGGGGGTGTCCGGCCCCGGGAAGGGTGCAGCCGTCGAAGGCGACGCCGAAGGAGAAGGTGGCGTCGTTGGCGCAGCGGCCGATCGCCTCCACCGCATCCAGGTCCAGGCCATCTTCCGCCGCACCACAAGCGATCTTGAAGACGATCATGTTGCCCGCGACGCCGCGGCGTTGATCACGTTTCTGCGGCGGGGCGGAGACGATGTCATCCGTCACGGCGAGCGTACGGACGTCGATGCCCTCGGCGCGCAGCCGTTCCGCGGCCTGACCGAAGTGCAGGACGTCGCCGGCGTAGTTCCCGAAGCCGAGGATGATGCCACCGCCGGCGTCGGCGGCGCGGGCGACCGAGTACACCTGGCTCGCGGACGGCGATGCGAAGATGTTGCCGCAGACGGCACCGTGCGCGAAGCCCGGGCCGACCCAACCGGCGAAGGCCGGGTAGTGGCCCGACCCACCCCCCAGCACCACCGTGACCCTTCCGGCCGGGGTGGCCGATGCGCGGACCACCCCGCCGTGCACCGGGATGACGTGCTCGCGGTGCACGGCCACGAATCCTTCGAGCGCCTCCCCGGCGAAGTCCGGGGCCACGTTGACCAGGCGGGTCATCGCCGGGCTCCGAGCTTCGCCCGGAGGACGCCGCGCAGGTAGTCACGGTTGCGCGCCGACACGCTCAGCCCGTCACCCCCGTAGTGCTCCACACTGATGGGGCCCTGGAAGCCCGCCTCGAGGGCGATCTCGATCGCGCGCCGGTAGCTGATGAGGCCGGACTCCGCGGGGGCGGGAACCGTGAAGTAGGCGCCGGTCGCCGGGTCATGGTCGCGGTAGTAGTTCTTGACGTGCCAGTAGTTGGCGTACGGGAGAGTCTTCAGGTGCATCTGCTCCCAGTCGTCGATGGGCCGGTGCAGCCGGATGAGGTTGCCGATGTCAGGGTTCAGGCCGACGTTCGGCATGTCGATGGCTTGGACGAGCGCGACGGCGGCCTCCGCCGTGCCCAGCAGGGTGTCCTCGTACATCTCGAGCGAAAGCTGGATACCGAGGCTTGCCGCATGCAGCGCGATGCGCGAGAAGCGCGCGACGGCAAGGTCGAAACTGGCCTCGTCCCGCTGCTGGTCGACGGCCCCGGGTTGGGTCCAGAACCACTCCGCGGCCCGCTGCTGCGCGGTCAGCGGCCGGTGCAGCCCCAGACTGACCACTCCGGTGCCGATGCTCGCCGCGGCCTCGACCGTACGCAGCGCGTAGTCGACGTTGGCCTCGCCGTGCTCCGGGTCGAGGATGCTGCGCCGGATGACCGAGATCGCGGTCACCCCTAGATCCGCGTCCTTGAGCGTGCGGACCAGGTCTTCGCGCTGGCCATCCGTGAGGTCGCCCGGACGCAGCCAGGTGTCGGTGAGATCGACGTGCTGGAACCCGCAGGCGGTGACCTCGCCGAGGACCCTGGCCCATTCGGTGGGGCCGGCGTCCTCGACGGTGATGCCATCGCGAGTGCGCCGTGGGAACTGGATCAGGGCAGCGCCGATGGGCCACTGCTCTGCCGTCCAAACCATGCCTGTCTCCGATCGACGTTGCCGTGTCATTGCCGGGCGGTTGCCTCATCGTTGCCCATAGATCCTGTAGGATCCATGAATATGCGGGCTGTGTCCAGAGGTGCGGACGGTAGGATCTCAACCACCATGACAACGTCGATGACTTCCGATGGCGACCCACTCGAGCCCGACCTCGGTCGGCCGGTCGAGCGACGCGCCCTGCGGGATGGCGTCTATGACGCGATCCTGGAACTTCTCCTCGCAGGCAGGGTCAAACCGGGCGCATCCCTGAGCATCGACGCCCTCGCCCGCCAACTCGGCGTTTCCCCTACGCCGGTGCGGGAGGCGATGGTGCAGCTCGAGCACACGGGCCTGGTCACCCGGGCCGCCCTGAAGGGTTACCGCGTGGCCCCGCCGCTGTCGGCCGAGCGCATGTCCGAACTCGTCGACGCGCGCACCATCCTCGAGGTCGCCGCCGTGCGCGGCGCCGTACCGATGTCGGACGTGGCGCTGCTGGAGCTGAAGGCCGCGCATTCCGACCACGTGCTCGCGGGCGACTACGTCAAGCGCATGCGAGCGAGAAACGACGAGCCGAGCTGGTCGGTCGTCCGCCGGTACTACACCGCGGACTGGGCGTTCCACCGCGTGATCCTCAGCCACTGCGGAAACCAGTATCTGCTGCAGCTGGCCGAGTTCCTCTCGCCTCAGGTGCATCGACTGCGGCAGTTGCTCGGACACGGCCTCACCGACGTCGACCAGGCCTTGGCCGAGCACGGCGACATCCTCGACGCGATCGCCTCCGGCGACAACGAGCGAGCCGAGAACGCCATGCGGACGCACCTGCTGGCCGTGCGCGCCCGCTCGCTCGCCGAGAGCTGACCCGGACGGGGCGGGAGCCGCAAGAGCACCTTGACTCGGCGAGCTGCTGAGTAGATCCTATAGGAAACAGGGATCCTGACGGAGAGCGTACCGGACCTCCCGGCCGGAACGCCCAAGAGAGGAAGCAGATGCGCCAGACCGTCTCCGAGGCCCTGCCGCGGGTCGCGCTCACGATGGGCGATCCGGCCGGCATCGGCCCCGAGCTCACCGTTCGACTCCTGGCCACGCCCGAGAACCTGCACAAGGCCGAGGTGTACGTCCTGACCGACGCGGCCGAACTCAAGGCGGTCGCCGCCGAGGTCGGCGTCGAGGTGCCGGTGGCCGACGCGCCGACTCCCGGTCACGCCGTCCTTGTCGGCAGTGAGCTGTCCGGGCGGCCAGTGGAGTGCAGGACCGTCAGCAAGGCGGCGGGCGAACGGGTGATGGCCGACCTGCTCAAGGCACTCAGCCTCTACGGGTCCGGCACGGTGGACGCGATCATGTTCACGCCGCTGAACAAGGGCTCGCTGCATCTGGCCGGTATGCACGAGGAGGACGAGCTCCGCTGGTTCGCCAAGAACCTGGGCTACGAGGGCACCACCTCCGAGTTGAACTTCATACCCGGACTGGTCACCTCCCGGGTGACCTCGCACATCCCGCTGAAGGACGTCGCTGCGCGGATCAACGCCGACTCGGTCCTCGCGGCCATCCGCCTCCTCGACGACGTGCTCAAGGGGTCAGGAATCGCGGCACCCCGCCTCGCCGTTTGCGCGCTCAACCCGCACGCCGGCGAGAACGGCCAGTTCGGCCGCGAGGAGATCGAGCACATCGCCCCCGGGGTCGAGGCAGCCCGGGCTCAGGGAATGGACGCGACCGGCCCCTATCCGTGCGACACCGTCTTCATCAAGGCCAGGAACGGTGACTTCGACGGCGTAATCACGATGTACCACGACCAGGGCCAGATCGCGATGAAGCTCATGGGCTTCGATCGGGGCGTGACCGTGCAGGGGGGCCTTCCCGTCCCGATCGCGACCCCGGCGCACGGCACCGCGTTCGAGATCGTCGGCAAGGGCGTCGCCAACCTCGGTCCCAGCCAGCACGCCTACGACCTGGCCGTCGCTCTTGGACGGCGCAACCGGCAGAACCGCCGATAGCGGGGCCGTACCGCTGCCCGCCGTCGCCAGCCCCTGGCATGTCGTTCCGCGGCGGTCACCCGGTCCCGGGCGGGCCGGGTGACCGGCATCTCCTCGACGGGCGCCCGTTTCCCCAACGACTAAGAGGGGCGTCCGACTCACGTATTTTGCGAGTGGTGTCCCTTCAGTCGCCTCGCCAGGTTGGGGTGGTTTCGTTGGTGACCCGTTTGGTGAAGTTATCGATCATCGCGAGTTGGATCATGCTGGCGGAGGTTGTCGGGTGGGGCTTCGTAGTCACGGGCGAGGCGCCGGTGGAGCATGATCCAGCACAGGGTGCGCTCGACCACCCACCCCCGCTTAACCACTGAGAACCCTCTGACCTGTGGGCCCTTGGTGACGACTTCGACGTCGATGCCGAGGGTTGCGCCGTGTTCGATCCGCCCGCCGCACCTCCCTGGCCTGCTCGCGAGCCAACTCGATAAAACGGCAGGATCTGCGACTCGTCGTTGATCACTTTCGTCGAAAACACTGTCTCGCCGTCGGCCCGGTCCACCGCGACCACCGCCACGAAGCCGCTGATCGTCACCGTCGGACGGCGGTGGCGATCAGCGGGCAGCCTGAGCGTGAGACCTGTCGCGGGCGGGTCAGCGACGGTGGTCGTGAGCGGCCGCGATGATCTCGTCGAGCCGGTCGCGGGTAGCGGACAGGTCGCGTACCTGGGCGTCGATGCGGGCGCGCTCCTTTTCGAGACGCTCGATTATCGCGCTGGTGGCGATCCCGGTGTGGACGCACGGAAGCAGCTCGACGACCGCCTTGCTGGAAAGGCCAGCGGCGAAGAGCGCCTGGATCCAGCGCACCCGCTCGACCGCGTCCTCGCTGTAGTGCCGCTGCCCGCTCGGGCTGCGCTGTGAGCTGAGCAGGCCGTGCTCCTCGTAGTAACGCAGCGCCCGGGTGCTCACGCCCGCCGCGGCCGCCACCTCGCCGATACGAACTGTTCCCCTCCTCACACCAGACTTGCCCTTGACGCCAACGTCAGGTTCTAGCGTATATCGCGTCCCGGTCCTGCCCCGCCGAGCCCGCCGGGCTGACTCATGGAGGAATTCCCGTGCAAATCGAAGGATCCGTCGCCCTCGTTACCGGCGCGAACCGCGGCATCGGCCGCGCTCTCGCTCAAGAACTCGTCGACCGGGGCGCGTCCAAGGTCTACGCCGCAGCACGCCACCCCGAACAGATCGATCTTCCCGGCGTCGTACCGCTCAGGCTCGACATCACCACCCCGGAGCAGGTCGCCGAAGCCGCCCGCGTCGCGTCCGATACGACGTTGCTCATCAACAACGCGGGCGTAACCACGTACGCGCCCCTGGTGACCGGAGACCTGAGCGACATCCGCCGGGAAATGGACACCAACTTCCTCGGGACACTGTCGGTCGTGCGGGCGTTCGCGCCAGTGCTCGCGGCCAACGGTGGCGGCGCAATCCTCAACGTGCTGTCGGTCATGGCGTGGCTCGGATACGAGCACTCCAACGGCTACGGCGCGTCGAAGGCTGCGCTGTGGGCACTCACCAACGGCGTCCGGGTCGAGCTGGCCTCGCAGGGCACACAGGTGACAGGGCTGGTGCTGGCCAGCACGGACACCGACATGATGGCAGGCTTTGACGTGCCCAAGAACCGACCCGAGGATGTCGCCCGGGCTGCCCTCGACGGGGTCGATGCCGGTCGGCTCGAGGTCCTCGCCGACGCCGACAGCGTCGCCCTGAAGGCCGCGCTGTCGCGGGACCCGTCCGAGACCTACCCGAAGGTGGTGGGAGCCGCGTGAGCTCACGAAGGCGAGGAATACATTCAGACCGGTGCCATCGCGCGTGCGAGTCGCTCTGACGCCGAGCTGCCCGCTGGCGACAAACGCGCTGGGCCCTGGGGTTCGGAAGAAACGAGCGGGGTAACTCCGGTCATGGGCGCTGATCGGGACGACCGGCCCGGCCCCGACACCGTTGCCGAGCAGGCCAAGGACATGACGGCGCGGGCCCGGCGCCGCGGTGGTGAGGCGGCAGGCTCCGGCTGCGACACCTCGAGATCATCCTGGTCGTCGCCGTCCAGTGCGGGCTCGCGGCTGCGCTGTCCTGGGCGATCGCCCACGAGGTGCTGGACAGGCCAGCGCCGGTCTTCGCGCCGAGCGCGGCGGTCGGCACGATCGTCGCCGCCCTCGGGCAGCGTGCCAAACGTACGTTCGAACTGATGCTCGGCGTCGGGCTGGGCCTGTTACTCAGCGATCTTCTGGTGCTCTACATCGGGTTCGGGCCCTGGCAGATCGGCTTGGTGGTGACGCTGGCCATCGCCGTCGCACTGCTGCTGACCGGACGAAGTGGCGCGCTGGTGGCCCAGGCCGGCAGTACCGCGGTACTGATCGCCACGCTGTCACCGACCTCACGAGACCTCGAATTGCCCCGGATCCTCGACGCCGTGGTGGGCAGCGTCGTGGGGCTGGTGGTAGGCGCCCTTCTGCTGCCAATCAACCCGATGCGCGTTCTCGACCGCACCGCCGCACCGGTAGTCGAAGCGCTCGGCGCGCAGCTTCGGGAGATCGCACACGCACTGAGACAGCGCGACCCGGACCGCGCGATGCGGGCACTCGACCAACTCCGCGGCATGGAACCCGACCTCGCCCGGCTGCACGAGGCACTGGCTGGCGCCAAGGAGGTGGTGACCATCTCGCCGCCGCGCTGGCGTCGCCGACAGGATGTGGAGCGTTACCGGCGTGGCATGCAGCACTTTGACCGGGTGGCGCTCGAGTGCCGGGAGCTGGTCCGCTGGGCCACCACCAGCCTGCAGTACGACGAGCCAGCACCGGAGGAACTCATTGCCGCCCTGGAGCGGCTCGCCCAGGCGGTCCAGCTACTGCATCAGGAAACCCGGCGGGGCCAGCCACCGGAGCAGACACGCCAGGCGGTCCTGGACTCCGCACGCCTGGCCGGCCAGGCCCGCGCACGAGGCCTGAACTCGTACGCCGACGCGATGGTGACCCAGCTCCGCACGGCCGCGAGTGACCTCCTTCGAGCGAGCGGGTACGAGCCGGAGACGGCCAACCGGATGGTGCGCGAGGCAGCACAGGGGGGCCCCGCAAAGCCTGACCCGGTGTCGGGGTGACATTGCCGCTGTCCCGCGATACCGCGCTGCTCGTGCTCGGCTTCGCCCTCGCCACCTAGCGCAGCGAACTCGCGGCTCTGGACATAGCCATGGCCTTTCACCTCCGACGGCCCGTAGGTCATCGTGTCCCCCGCCAAGACCAACCGCGACTCCAACGGCCGGACCGTCGCTCGCCCCTACGGCATCCACCCACACAGCTGCCGGATGCGCACGGCACGGACGTGGCTCTCATGCTGGCCGACCACGGCCGCACCAGCGGGCGGCTACTGGTCCTCATCGACTACCGCGACCGCCTCGGTGTTTGCCCACCGGGCCGCGGCAGCCCCGACGGCCGGCGCACCGGCCAGGCCATCGCCCTCCTCTTTCGCCCGCACCGCGGCCGTGGGCCAGCCTCGACCCACGGATGCCTGATGCGGCCACAGCCTGGGCCGCGGTCACCGGTGCCGGCGGCGCCACTGCGTCTCCTCGGCCTCCTGCTCCCGTTGTCCTGCGCGCGAAGTGTTCTGAGCCTGCGCCCGTGAAGCAACGCTTGGGCTGGCTCGTTTCTGCGGATCTCGTCGCCGGGGCCGAAGGCGGCCGTGTTGGTTCACCCGGTTCGGTGAATGCTGTCGTCACCTACCGACGATGCGCACTTACGGCTCGCCGGCGGGATTGGCTAGACCAGAGTGACCACGTGCCGGAGCAAGTTTCTGCGTGCTTTTGGGAGGAGGTGAGCACCGTGCAGACCCACTGCCCCACCGCCCTGTTCGACGGCGCGGAGGCACTCGCGGATGCGATCCTGTACGAGGGTTACCTGCTCTACCCGTATCGGCGTTCATCGGTCAAAAACCGGGTCCGCTGGCAATTCGGTGTCCTCGTGCCCCCCGCCTGGGGGGAGGCTCACGGCCTGGTCGACAGCAGCGTTGCGGGCTCGGCCGAGTCGTCGTGGCAGCAGACCGAATGCCTGATGGAAGCGCAGGACACGGCGATCGTCCGGATCCGGTTACGGTTCCTGCACCTACAACGCAAGGTGACCGAGCGACGGACGACCGACGGCGGGTACCGGCCGGTCGACCGAATCGAGGTCGGTGGCCGCACGGAGCTCAGCTTCGACGAGGCGGTACCGCGGGAGTTCGACATCGAGGCGCCGGTCGGCGACCTTCGGCCTGGCCGACGCTTCCACGTTTGTGTGCCCGGCGGAGAGGACGTCGAGCCGTTGGTCGACGACCGTGGCGAGCCGCTCGGGCGGGTGGTACGCCGGCGGTGGCCGTTGTCCGCCTCGGTCGCCGTCTCCGCTGTCCCGTCTCCGGCGCCCTTCCGGTTGCTGCGGCTCGCGGTGCGCGTCGAGAACACGGATCGGACAACGCCGGCGGACAGCCCTCGGGATGAGGCACTGCGCTGCTGCCTGCTCGCGGCGCACACGCTGTGCACCGTCAGTCGGGGGCGTTTCCTGTCCCTGCTCGACCCGCCCGAATGGGCGGCGCAGGCGGCCCGGGAGTGCAGCAACGTGCACACGTTCCCGGTGCTCGCTGGCGCGCCCGGCACCGCCGACGTCGTGCTCTCCGCACCGATCATCCTCTACGACCATCCCCGGATCGCGCCGGAGAGCCCCGGCGACCTGCACGACGCGACCGAGATCGACGAGATCCTCTCGCTGCGCACCCTCACGCTCTCCGATGCGGAGAAACGGGAGGCCCGAGCCACCGATCCCCGCGCCGCCGCCATCCTCGACCGCGTCGATGCGATGCCGCCCGAGGTGCTCGAACGGTTGCACGGCGCCATTCGGTCCCTGGAGCCCGTCCATCAGCCGGGCGACTCCGCCGCCGGGTTGGAACGGGCCCGCTCGGGGTTCGGCACGGATGTGGGGATCACGCCGGCGACGGAGACCGTCCTCGTCGCGGGAACCCTCCTGTCAAGGGGTAGCCGGGTCCGGTTACGCCCGCGCCGGCGCGGCACCGACGCGCACGACATGTTTCTGGAGGGCCGTACCGGCCGGGTAGAGCAGGTGCTGCTCGACATCGACGGGACGCGGTTCCTGGCCGTGACCGTGGATGACGACCCGGGCGCCGAACTGCACCAGTGGTACGGGCGCCTGCGTCACTTCCGGCCGGAAGAGGTGGAGCCCCTGCCCGGCGAGGTGGAAGCGCGATGAACAGCGCCGGCAACGGTCGGATCCTGGTCGCCGGGATCGGCAACATTTTCCTCGCCGATGACGCCTTCGGCGTGGAGGTCGTCCAGCGCCTGCGGGACGCCGTCCTGCCAGCGCGGGTGGATGTGTCCGATTACGGGATCCGCGGGATGCATCTGGCCTACGATCTGCTGGACGGGCACCACGACGTGCTGGTCATGGTGGACGCATTGCCGCTGGACGAGCCCCCCGGGACGTTGGCCGTTCTCGAGGTGGATCTCGAGGACCCCGGCTGGAGACTGCGGCCGACGGACGTACTGGACGCGCCGGCCGCCGACGGGCACGGCATGGATCCGGCGTCGGTGCTGCGCCTGCTGCGCGGCCTGGGCGGCAGCGTCGACCGCATCCTCGTGGTGGGTTGCCAACCCGCCGTCCTCGACGAGCGCATGGGGTTGTCGGCTCCGCTCGCCGCTGCGGTCGACCAGGCCGTCCGGATGGTGGTCGACATCGTCCACGAGGAAGCGGCACGGCTCGACACCGCACCGAAGCGGCAGGAGAGGTCGCCGCGAACGGCAGATGAGAGGGGGCTACCGCCGATGCATGAGACGGGTCTGTCCGAGGCGATCGTGGAGGCGGCGGTACGCAGGGCCGCCGGGCGCCGGGTCACCGGCCTGCGGGTGCGGATCGGCGGCCACGCGGTTGACCGTGATGTCGTCACGCAGGGCATCCAGGTGGCCGCGGTTGGCACGGTGGTCGCGGATGCCGTCCTTGATCTGGTGCTTGAACCGATGACAGTGCGGTGTCACGACTGTGGTCGTAGCGCGCGGGTCGACGACCACCTCGCGATGGTGGCCTGCCCCCGCTGCGGGGGTGTCGACATCGAGGTCACTGGCAGCGACGACGTGGTTCTGGAGTCCATCACGGTGGACAGCGTCGAGGTGGGAGCGGTCTGATGGACGCCACCGAGTTGCTGCGGCATGACCACCGTGTGGTGGAACAGCTGTTCCGGGACTATCGGGCAGCGGAATCGGACGCGCAGCGACGCGGCGTGGTGGAGATCCTCGTCCGCGAGCTGTCGAAGCACGCCGCGCTCGAGGAGGTTCTCTTCTACCCGTTCGCCGCAAAGGTGTTGGCGGACGGGCAGGTCGACAGACACCTCGCCGGGCATCAGCCCGTCAAGGAGTTGCTCCTTGAACTGGACCGCTGCCGAGTCGGCGATCGCGCGCAGGACGAGCTGATGGAGCGGCTGGCTTCCGCCGTCGCTCGGCATGTGCAGGACGACGAGAACGAGCTCATGCCGCTGTTGTGCGCCCGAGCCGACGAGCAGGCCCTCCGCGAGCTGGGCCAGGAACTCGACCAGGGCAAGCAGCGGGCCCCGACGCGCCCGCACCCGCACGCGCCGGACAAGCCCCCGGCGCTGGCCCTCGCGGCGCCGTTGGCGGCCATCTACGACCGGCTGCGGGATCGGATGCAAGGGAGGCAACGCACATGACGCCGGGCATGCGCGACACCGGCGCGGTGATCCCGCAAGAGACCGGGTTCGACGAGATAACCATCCTCTGGATCTCGGAGGGCATGAGTTGTGACGGAGATTCCGTTTCCATGACGGCCTCCGGTCAACCGGCGATCGAGGACATCATTCTCGGGCTCATTCCCGGTCTGCCGAAGGTCAACCTGCACAACAAGGTGTTGTCGCCGGCGGCTGGCGGCGAGGAGTTCCTGGCGCCGTACCGCCGGGCAGCCCGCGGGGAGATGGCCGAGCCGTTCATCCTCGTCATCGAGGGGTCGATCCCGAACGAGAACATCAACGGCGACGGGTACTGGACGTCGTTCGGCAACGACGAGAACACCGGTGAGCCGCTGACCCTCAACTGGTGGATCGACCAGCTGGCGCCGAAGGCGTGGGCGGTCGTCGCCGCCGGTACCTGCGCGACATACGGCGGCATCCATGCCATGGCGGGCAACCCGACGGGGTGCATGGGCCTTGCCGACTATCTCGGGTGGGACTTCCGGTCCCAGGGCGGCTTGCCGATCGTCAACGTGCCCGGCTGCCCGATCCAGCCGGAGAACTTCATGGAGACCCTGACCTGGGTGCTCTACCACGCCGCCGGCTCGGCGCCGCCCCCGCCGCTGGACCACATGCTGCGGCCGCAGTGGCTGTTCGGCAAGACCGTGCACGAAGGCTGCGACCGGGCCGCCTACTACGAGCAGGCCGACTTCGCCAAGGACTACAACTCGCCCAAGTGTCAGGTGAAGATCGGCTGCTGGGGGCCGGTCATCAACTGCAACGTCCCGAAGCGCGGCTGGATGGGCGGCGTCGGTGGCTGCCCCAACGTCGGCGGTATCTGCATCGGCTGCACCATGCCGGGATTCCCCGACAAGTTCATGCCGTTCATGGACATGCCGCCCGGTGGCAGCTTGTCCACGTTGCTGATCAAGCCGTACGGCGCACTGATCCGCCGCTTGCGCGGCATCACCAACGTCACCGCCAACCGGGAACCGAAGTGGCACCACAACGGTCCGGAGCTCACCAGCGGCTACAACCCCCGGTGGCGCCCGTACGGCCCGGCAGACCCCCGGCGTCAGGCGGCAATCGAGAGGAACCGACCGTGACAGCGACGAGGCCGAAGCCGGCCGCCGGCCAGAAACCCGGCGAACTGGTGGAGATGGCGTGGGACCCGATCACCCGGATCATCGGCAACCTCGGCGTCTACACGAAGATCGACTTCGCCAACCGCGTGGTCGCCGAATGCCACACCACGTCGTCGCTGTTCCGCGGCTACTCGGTCTTCATGAAGGGGAAGGACCCGCGCGACGCCGGCTTCATCACCAGCCGGATCTGCGGCATCTGCGGCGACAACCACACGACCTGCTCCGTCTACGCGCAGAACATGGCGTACGGCATCAAGACCCCACCGCTCGCGGAGTGGATCATCAACCTCGGCGAGGCCGCCGAGTACATGTTCGACCACACCCTCTTCCAGGACAATCTCGTCTTCGTCGACTTCTGCGAGGCGATGGTCAAGCAGACCAACCCCAGCGTCCTCGCCCGCGCGGAAGCCACCGCGGCGCCCGGCCGGGACATCCACGGCTACCGGACGATCGCCGACATCATGCGGGCCTACAACCCGTTCGAGGGCGAGGTCTACAAGGAGGCGCTGAAGGTCAGCCGGACGACCCGGGAGATGTTCTGCCTCATGGAGGGCCGGCACGTCCACCCGTCCACGGTCTATCCCGGCGGCGTCGGCACAATGCCCCAGCCGACCCTGTTCACCGACTACCTGAGCCGGCTGATCAGCATCCTGGACTTCGTCAAGAAGGCCGTCGCCATGAACGACGACGTCTTCGACTTCTGGTACGAGGCGCTGCCCGGCTATGAGGAAGTGGGCCGCCGGCGGGTCCTGCTCGGCTGCTGGGGCGCGTTCCAGAATCCCGACGTCGTCGACTACCGGTACGAGACCATGTCGAACTGGGGGCGGGCGATGCACGTCACGCCCGGCATCGTGGTCGACGGCAAACTGCTCACCACCGACCTGGTCGACATCAATCTCGGCATCCGCATCCTGCTCGGCAGCTCCTACTACAAAGACTGGGTGGGTAACGAGGATCCCTTCGTCAAGTACGACCCGCTCGGCAACCCGGTCGACATCCGCCATCCCTGGAACCAGACCACCCTGCCGGATCCGCAGAAGCGCGACTTCGACGACAAGTACAGCTGGGTGATGAGCCCGCGCTGGTTCGACAAGAACAGCGGAGAGCATCTGGCGCTGGACACCGGCGGCGGCCCCTTCGCCCGGCTGTACACCACCGCGCTAGCGAAGATGGTCGACACGCCGTACGTCAAGTCGACCGGTAAGAGCGTGCTGATCTCGCTTCCGAGGAGCCAGCGGCTGCCCGAGACGACGTTGGAGTGGAAGATCCCGCGCTGGTCGAACGCGCTGGAGCGGGACCGCTCACGGGCCTATTTCATCGCGTACGCCGCAGCGATGTCGCTGTACTTCCTGGAACAGGCGATGGAGCGCATGCGCGGCGGCGACATGCGGGTCTTCACCGAGTTCGACGTGCCGGACGAGGCCATCGGCTGCGGCTTCCACGAGGCCGTCCGGGGCGCCCTGTCGCACCACCTCGTGATCAGGGACCGCAAGATCGCCAACTACCACCCGTACCCGCCGACGCCGTGGAACGGCAGTCCCCGCGACAGCTACGGCACACCCGGTCCGTACGAGGACGCGATCCAGAACATGCCCATCTTCGAGGAGAACGGCCCGGCCAACTTCAAGGGTGTGGACATCATGCGGGCAGTGCGCAGTTTCGATCCGTGCCTGCCGTGCGGGGTGCACATGTACGTGGGCGGCGGTCGTACCGTCAAGAAGATCCACTCGCCGATGTTCGGCGCGTCACATGGGTGAGCAGCCGGACGTCCAGCGGCTCGACGACGCGGCCGTCGAGCCGCGGCTGGCACGTTTGGACGCCGTGCTCGGCCAGCTCGAGCAGACCCCCGGCCGCACCGCCGAGCTGGCGCTGGAAGCGGTCGAGATGCTGACCGAGGTGTACGGCGAGGCGCTGGCCCGGGTCACCGATCTCGCCGCCGACAGCACCCGCGCACTCGACCGGCTCACCGAGGACGAGCTGCTGCGGCACCTGCTGCTGTTGCACCACATCCACCCGGATCCGCTGGACCGGCGCGTGGCCCGGGCGGTCGACGATCTCCGGCCGCAGCTGCGCACGCACGGCGCCGAGATCGCGCTCGTCGGTGTCCAGGGTGAGGTGGCGAGGATCAGCCTGTCGGCGAGTTCGTGCGGCGGTGGCGCAGCCGCGCTGCCTGATCTCGTACGGGAACAGGTCCTGGCGTTCGCGCCGGAACTGTCCGCGGTCGACCTGGTGGCGCCCGCGCCGGCTCCGGCGCTGATCCCGGTCGCCGCCCTGTGGCAGCGGCCGGATCGGACCGATGCGGCGACAGTGAACGAGGTGGGGCAGGCTGCCGGACCGCTCACGTCGGGTGGCCTGGCATGACGGCGGGTGCCCTGCACCGGGCGATCCGCCGCGCGAGACGGCGCGCGGCCTCGATCGAGCGCTGCGGCATGTGCGCCGGGCCGGTCGGTCCGGAGCACCGGCACGTGTGGGACGAGCAGGACGGGGAGCTGATGTGCGCCTGCACGCCATGCTCCCTGCTGTTCGCCCGCGAGGCGGCCGGCGGCGGCAGGCACCAGCTCGTCCCCGCCCGCGGCAGGCGGTTGACGGGCCTGTCCGTCGACGAGCTCGGTGTGCCGGTCGGGCTGGTGTTCTTCGTGAAGCAGCAGGACGGCCGGGTGCTCGCCCACTACCCGAGTCCCCTCGGCACGACCGAGTCGGAGATCGATGCCGGCGCCTGGCGAGCGGTCGAGGCGCGATCGCCCGCGCTGGCAGAGCTGAAGCCACGGGTCGAGGCCTTCCTGGTGTGGACGGGCCCGCCGCGCGGCGGCGGCCAGCAGTGGGTGGTGCCGGTCGACGACTGCTTCCGACTCGTCGCCCTCATCCGCCAGCACTGGACGGGCATGTCGGGGGGAAGCGCGGTGTGGCGGGAGATTCCCCGATTCTTCGACGAACTCGGCCGACGACATGATCGGCCGTCCGGCAACGACTGATGGAGGAGGCGGAAATGGGCGAGATCCGAGCGGGCGATCCCGATGTCGAACTCGACGCACCGGCGCACACCAAGGGCGTGGAGGAGGGCAACTCGCGGCGGAGGAGGCAGTCAGGCCATCAGGATGACGGGACGGTGGACGCGCGCCGCTCGACCGGTATCCGGCCGAAGAAGCACGACCCGATCCTGCCGATCATGCCGAACCTGCCACCGGGCTGAGCGGGCCCGGACCAGGCCCGAAGGAGGTGAGCTGTGCGGAAGCTGTTGGTGCTGCTGGCCGGCGTGGTCGTGGCCGGGATGTTCTGGAAGGAACTTCCCGCGCTGCGGCGCTACATCAAGATCGAGAAAATGTAATCGGAAAGGACGGGTAGCTCGATGTGCCTTGGCATCCCGGGCGAGATCGTCGAGATCAAGGCCGGCCGCGACGACCTCGCCATCGTCGACGTCGTCGGTGTCCGGCGGGCGATCAACATCGGCCTGCTCGGTCCAGACCAGGTCGGTATCGGCGACTGGGTGCTCGTCCATGTCGGGTTCGCCATGTCGAAGATCGACGAAGCCGAGGCGGCCGCCACCTTGGAAATGTTGAACGGTCTCGGACAGGCGTACACCGACGAGTTGCAGGCGCTCGCCGAATCCGACATCACCTAGGAAAAGTGAGATGCGTTTCGTTGACGAGTACCGCGACGCGGACAAGGCGCAGGCGTTGGCCGCCCAGATCGCCGCGTTGTGCGAGCCGGGGCGGCAGTACAAGTTCATGGAGGTCTGCGGCGGGCACACGCACACCATCTACAAGCACGGGATCGAGGACTACCTGCCGGAGAGCGTCTCGCTGGTGCACGGGCCGGGCTGCCCGGTCTGTGTCATCCCGATGGGCCGGGTGGACGACGCCATCGCCATCGCGCACGAGCCGGGCGTCATCATGACGGCGTTCGGCGACATGATGCGGGTCCCAGGCGGGAACGGCTCCTTCCTGGACGCCAAGGCGGCTGGGGCGGACATCCGGATGGTGTACTCGCCGCTGGACGCGCTGAAGATCGCGCGGGCCAACCCGGACCGCAAGGTGGTCTTCATGGCGATCGGGTTCGAGACCACCTCGCCGTCGACCGCCATGACAGTGCTGCGGGCTGCCGCCGAGGGCATCGACAACTTCTCGGTCTTCTGCAACCACGTCACCATCCTGCCGGCGATCAAGGCCATCCTCGACTCACCGGACCTGCGTCTCGACGGCTTTCTCGGGCCCGGGCACGTCTCCACCGTCATCGGCTGCCGACCGTACGAGTTCATCGCCCGCGACTACGGCAAGCCGCTGGTGTGTGCCGGTTTCGAACCGCTGGATCTGCTGCAGTCCGTCTTCATGCTGCTCAAACAGCTCGCCGAGGGACGCTGCGAGGTGGAGAACCAGTACACGCGGGTGGTGCCCTGGGACGGCAACCTGCGGGCACTGGCGGCGATCGGCGAGGTCATGGCGCTGCGACCCTACTTCGAGTGGCGCGGCCTCGGTTTCATCTCGCACTCTGCGCTGCGGATGCGGGACGAGTACGCCGCCTACGACGCCGAGCGCCTCTTCGAGGTTCCCGGGGTGCGGGTGGCGGACCCGAAGGCCTGCCAGTGCGGCGAGGTGCTCAAGGGGGTACTCAAGCCCTGGGAGTGCAAGGTGTTCGGCACGGCGTGCACACCGGAGACGCCCATCGGCACGTGCATGGTCTCCTCGGAGGGCGCGTGCGCTGCCTACTACAACTTCGGCCGCTTCACGCGGCAGCGGCTCACGGAGGCGACCCGGATATGACGACCGAACGCACCGCGGGATGGGTCGAGCGGGCGGTGGCAGAGGCCGAGGCGACGACCGGTCACGAGGCGGGGCGGCTGTCGCCGGAGCAGCAGGTGCTGCAGCGCATCGAACGGGCGCGCCGACGCGCGCCGAAGATCAGGGAGAGCCGGATCACGCTCGCGCACGGCGCGGGCGGAAAGGCGACGCACAGCCTGATCGAAGGGCTGTTCGTCGAGGCGTTCCGCAACCCGACGCTGGAGGAACTCGACGACGGCGCGGTGCTCTCCGTGGGTACCAGCCGGCTGGCCTTCACCACCGACTCGTACGTGGTGTCGCCGCTGTTCTTCCCCGGCGGAGACATCGGCGACCTCGCCGTCAACGGCACCGTCAACGACCTGGCGGTCAGCGGGGCCCGCCCGCTGTACCTGTCGGCCGGGTTCATCCTGGAAGAGGGCTTTCCGGTCGCCGACCTGCAGCGGATCGCCACCTCGATGGCCGCCGCGGCGGAGCACGCCGGGGTCCAGGTGGTCACCGGCGACACGAAGGTGGTGCAGCGGGGCAAGGCCGACGGCTGCTACGTCAACACGGCGGGCGTCGGCGTGCTGGAGCGGCCGGTGACGCTGGGCCCCTCGCACGTCCGCCCCGGTGACGCGGTCGTCGTCTCCGGTCCGATCGGCGACCACGGCGTCACGATCATGCTCGCCCGCGGCGAGTTGGACATCGCGGCCGACCTCGCCTCGGACACCGCGGCGCTGCACGGTCTGGTGGATGCCCTGCTGGACGCGGCTCCCCGGGTACGGCTGCTGCGCGACGCCACCCGGGGCGGGGTGGCGACCATCCTCAACGAGGTGGCCCAGGCGGCCCAGCTCGCCGTCGTGGTCGACGAGGCCTCGGTACCCGTACGTCCCGCCGTGACCGGCGCCTGCGAGCTGCTCGGCATCGACCCGCTCTACGTGGCCTGCGAAGGACGCCTCGTGGCCGTGGTGGACGGCGCGCAGGCGGAGGCGGCCCTGGCGGCGCTGCGCGGCCACCCGCTCGGCGACGGCGCGGCGGTCATCGGTCGCGTCGCCGCCGACCCGCCCGGCATGGTGCTGCTCAAGACGGCGTTCGGCGGCACGCGGGTGGTCGACATGCTGGTCGGGGATCCACTCCCCCGCATCTGCTGACGCCGGTTTTGCGGGTCAGGCGGCGGGAACGCCCCGGGCCGCGGCCACCACGGCCTGGCCGAGGGAGATCCCGCCGTCGTTGGGCGGCACCCGCGAGTGCACGAGCACCCGGAAGCCGTCCTGCTCCAGCCCGCTCACCACCCGGTCGAGCAGCAGCACGTTCTGGAAGACCCCGCCGGAGAGCGCGACCGTGGCCAGGCCCCTGCTTTCCCGGACGGCGCCGGCCGCCCGTACCACGGCGTCCGCCAAGCCGTGATGGAACCGCGCGGCGATCCGGCCGGGATCCACCTTGGCGAGCAGGTCGTCGACCACGCAGCGAACCAGCCCGCGTCCGACGTCCTGGAGCGGGACCGGAGCGGCCGCCTCGACCCGGTAGCCGCCCCGCTCGTCGGGATCGGCCCGCTGCTCCAGTGCGATCGCGGCCTGCCCCTCGTACGTGACCCGGTCGTGCAGGCCGAGGATCGCCGAGACGGCGTCGAACAGCCGGCCAACACTCGAGGTACGGGGTGAGTTCGTGCCAAGCCGCGCCAGGGCCACCGCCGCCCGCCACCGCCGCTCGTGCCGGCGCGCCACCGCCAGGTCGGGCATTGCGTCGCCGTAGATCTCGTCCAGGTAGGCCGCCGCCATCCGCCACGGCTCGCGGACCGCCGCGATCCCGCCCGGCATCGGCACGGCGGCCAGATGGCCGACCCGCTCGAAGCCGGCCAGGTCCGCGACGAGCAGCTCGCCTCCCCACAGGGTGCCGTCGGTGCCGAATCCGAGCCCGTCGAAGGCGACGCCGATCACCGGGCCGGGGTCGCCGTTGTCGGCCAGGCAGGACGCGATGTGGGCGTGGTGGTGCTGGACGCCGACCAGTTTGACGTCAGCGCGCTGCAGCGCGTACTTCGTCGACAGGTACTCGGGATGCAGGTCATGGGCGACGACCTGCGGCCGGACATCGAAGAGCCGGGTGAAGTGCGAGATCCCGTCGGTAAACGCCCGCAACGTCTCGAAGTTCTCCAGGTCTCCGATGTGGTGCGACACGAACGCGCGCCGCCCCTTCGCCACGCAGAACGTGTTCTTCAACTCCGCGCCGCAGGCCAGCACCGGCCGGTCGAAGCGCCACGGCAGGGTGACCGGCGCGGGCACGTAGCCACGGGACCGCCGCACCGGCAGCTCACGGCCCCGGAAGACACGCACCACCGAGTCGTCGGTCCGGACGTGGATCCGCCGGCCGTGCGTCAGGAAACCGTCGGCGATCCCCGCGAGCCGCTGGCGGGCGTCGTCGTCACGGTGCGCGATCGGCTCGTCGGAGACGTTTCCGCTGGTCAGCACGATCGGCATGCCGAGCCGCCCGAGCAGCAGATGGTGCAGCGGCGTGTACGGCAACATCACGCCCAGGTCGCGGTTGCCCGGCGCCACCGACGCGGCGACCGGGGCGTCGGGGAGGCGCGGCAGCAGCACCACGGGTCGGCGGGAGCCGGTGAGCACCGGCACGGCCGCCGGCGGCACGTCGACCAGGGTGCGTGCCGCCTGCAGGTCGGCGGCCATCAGGGCGAACGGCTTTTCCTCGCGGTGCTTGCGGGAGCGCAGCGTCGAGACGATCCGCTCGTCGTCGGCGCGGGCGGCCAGGTGGTAGCCGCCCAGACCCTTGACCGCGACGATCCGGCCGTTCCGCAGCCACCGTACGGCGTTGGCCAGCGGATCGCCGGAGACTGGGGCGCCGTCCGCGCCGACGAGCCGGAGTGCGGGTCCGCACACGGGGCAGCACACCGGCTCGGCGTGGAAGCGGCGGTTTCCCGGGTCGGCGTACTCCGCGGCGCAGTCGGCACAGAGGGCGAACCCGGCCATCGTGGTGGTACGACGGTCGTACGGAACGTCCTCGACGATCGTGAATCGCGGGCCGCAGTTGGTGCAGTTCGTGAACGGGTAGCCGTGGCGTCGGTCCCTCGGATCGGACAGCTCGCCGAGGCAGTCCGGGCAGGTGGCGGTGTCGGGGGAGATCAAGGCTTCCCGGCCGGCGCCGGTGACGCTGGTGACGATGGCAAATCCCGGCTGGCCGTTCGGCAGGACTGCCGCGGTGGTGAGCCGCTCGACCTGGGCGAGTGCCGGTGCCCGCCGGCTGAGGTCCGCGAGGAAGGCAGCCAGCCGCTCCTCGTCCCCTTCGACCTCGACGAAGACGCCTGCGGTGTCGTTGCCGACGAACCCGGCCAGGTCATATTCCGTGGCCAGCGCGTGCACGAACGGCCGGAAGCCGACTCCCTGCACGATGCCCTCGACGCGGACGTGCACCCGCCGCAGGCCGGCCAAACCCATGGCTAACCCCTCAGAATTCCTCGGCCAACGCCTGCTGGGTGAGTTCCCAGAGCACGTGGTAGAGCGTCGTCTGCGCCTCCTGGACCCGGTGCACCGATGCCGACGGCACCACAAAGAGGTAGTCGATCTCGTCGGATTCCGCCATCCGCCCGCCGTCGTACCCGGCGATGCCGACGGTGAGCATGCCCCGCCGGGCCGCCTCCCCGAACGCCCGCAGGACGTTGTTCGATCCCCCGCTCGTGGACAGCCCCACCGCGATGTCCCCGGTACGGCCGAACGCCGCCACCTGCCGGGCGAAGACCACCTCGAACCCCACATCATTGGACAGTGCCGTGATCAGCGCGACGTCTTGGGTCAGCGAGATGGCCGGCAACGGGCGGGCGGCCGTCGGCGGGTGCAGGAACAACTGCGCGATGTCCTGGGCGTCCGTGCCGCTTCCGCCGTTGCCGAAGGCGAACAGCGTGCCGCCGGCCTGAAAGGCCGCAGCGCACTGGCGGGCGCAGTCGAGCAACCGCTGCCCGTGCCCGGCGACCAGGGACTCGCGGAGGGCGACGATCTCCGCCGCCTTCTCCGCGGTGGACCTCGCCACCGCGGCGAGCACGGCGTCCACGTCGGTCGGCTGGGTGTCGAGGAACGGGTAGAGCGCCCCGATGGCGCCCTCGACCCGGGCGCTCATGAGTTCTTCTCCACGACCGCGATGGCCTCCTTGGCGTGTACCAGCACGACGTCGCCAGGTCCCGCCTCGACCAGGGCCACGCTGACCTCCTCCGGTCCGGCGTCCGTGTCCACTACAGCCAGTCCGTCGGCCGTCACTTCCCGTACCCGGACGGCGACCGCCATGTCGGAGCACGTGATGCACACGTCGTCGTGGCATTCGGGCAGGGTCCAGGTTGTCGGCACCGGCTGCGAGGTCACCGGACCGCCTCCGGCTCCAGCAGGCCGGGCTGTTCGAAGAACACGTGGACCAACTCCCACAGAATGTGATAGATCGTCACGTGCACCTCCTTCACAATGCAGGGGTCGTCGGTGCGGGCAACGACGACATGGTCGGCGACCGCGTCCCGAGCGATGTCACCGCCGTCGGCGCCGAGGAGCCCGACCGTGAGCAGACCGAGGTCGCGGGCCGCCATCAGCCCGTGCCGGACATTGGTGCACCGGCCGTCGACGGACAGTCCGAGCGCGATGTCCTCGGGCGCGGCGAGCAGGCGCAGCTGAGCGGCGAACACCTCGTCAAAGCCCTCCGCCTGAGCGATCCCGGTGAGGCTCGCGGCGTCGTTCGTCAGCGAGATCGCCGGCAGCGCCCGCTTGCCGACGATGACCGGGTGAACGAACTCCACCACGACGTGCTGGGCATCTGTTGCCGGCCCGCCGTTGCCGAAGACGATCAACTTTCCGCCGCGATGGAAGCGTACGGCCATCTCGTGACAGGCCCGCGCGATCCGCGCGGCGTCGCCAGCGAGCGACTCTCCGGGTGCCACCCGACGGGCGAACGCTCGCTGAACTGCCGGAAACACGGACGAAGGCATGGGTTCTCCGTTCAGCGCCGGGAAGCCGCGTACGGATCACGATTCGCGCCAGGCGATCCCGCGAAGGCGTCCGCCGAGCGCTGCAGGCAGGCACCGATGACCTGATTGAGTTGCGCCAGGCCGGTGAGGCACGATCGAAGATCGTCGCGGCCCTTGGCCGTCAGCTGGTAGCACCGGCGTGCCGGCCCCGCCCCGGCGGTCTCCCACCCGGAGATCAGCAACCGCTCGCGTTCCAGGCCGCGTAGGACCCGGTAGACGTGGCCTGGTTCCACATCGGGCAGTCCCATTGCCTTGAGGCGGTCGATCAGGTCGTACCCGTGACCGGAACGCTCGAAGATCAGGAGCAGCAGAAACGGATGCAGCAGGCCGTGCAGCTCGCGTCCGTGCACGTCAGCCCCTTTCGTCGGCGGCACGCACCGTGAAGCTAAACACACCTTTTCTTCTAATAGTGAAGATTGGCGGGTTTGAGATTCGACCATGGCCGAACGCCCGGTTGGAGAAGAAGTGCCCCCCGGCCGGCGCACCAGCCAGCCGACACAGGCCTTCGCGCACGTTGCCCCTCTGCTGGTTGTGTGCGAGCCCTTGAGCGACGGAGAGGCCGAGATGCGGACGGCTGCAGAGGCAGTCAAAGCAGCGCTGCTCGGCAAGCAGCCGCTTCCATGGGTCCAGGGTGAGCGGGAATGGGTCATTTCCTGGAGCGCGTGGGAGCACGGGTAACGGCCTCCGCCGCCAGCCACGCCGCACCCCCTCGGTGAGCTTGCGCGCGCTCAGTCTGATAGGCATCTTGAGCAGCGCCGGTCCCCGCACGACGAGCACTTCGGAGCCGCCGAAGAGGTCACCATGGTGGAGGCCCTGGTCAGGACGTTGCCAGTGGGATCCGCGTCTCAGCCTGCGGGACGCATACCGCCGCAAGCGGTGGAGAGCCCAAAGCCATTGATCGATGCGGCAAGGCGTCTCTTGGCCGGCAGGCCCTCTGTGGCAACCTTGAAGGAGGCGGCCTGAGCTGCTGAAACTCTGACCCGTGAGGGCGTGCAAGGAGATCCGCTCCCCGTGACATTGCATCATCCGGAACCCGACCCCGAGGTGCCAGCAAAGCCCCGAACAAGGACATACACCGCCGCGTACAAGGCGCGGATCCTGGCCGAGTACGAGACCCTCGACAAGGCCGGCAAGGGCGCCCTGCTTCGTCGGGAAGGCCTGTACACGTCGCTGCTCGCGGCGTGGAAGCACCAGCGTGACGCCGGCGCCCGCGAGGCCCTGGCCAAGCCGGCCGGGCGACCGAAGACCGACCCCGCGGTGCGGGAGGCCGCCAGGTTGCGGGCCGACAACGAGCGCCTGCGCGCCGAGTTGGACAAGGCCCGCACGGTGATCGAGGTCCAGGGAAAACTCTCCGCGCTGTTGGGGCAACTCGCGACCGACAGCCAGCACAGCGGGAGCGAGCCGACACCATGATCGACGCTGCGATCACCGAGCTGACGCCGCTGATCGGGGTCCGGGCGGCGTG
>NZ_QGKS01000533.1 GCF_003172935.1 Micromonospora sicca
GCGTCGAGCAGCGGTGCGAACGCGGGGATCTCGTTGCTCTTCGCGCTCACGGTGACCTGGGCCAGGACGATGCCGGTGCTGGTGTCCAGCGCGGACAGCAGATGAACCTGACCACCGTCGGCACGGCGGGCTCCCCGCAGGGTTTTCCCGTCCACGGCGATCACCGTCCGATACCGGTGCGGCCGGGGTGTGACCGGCCGGGCGCGGACCTTCAGCCAGCCCGCGAGGACGGTAGACAACAACTGATCGTCGAGGCGGGTCAGCAACCGCCATACCGTCGTACCCGCCGGCACCCCATGGCCGAAGCCGAGCCGGTCGCGGGCCTGCTCATCCAGATCGTGCAACCAATCGGTGATCGCGGCGAACGACGACGCCCCCGCGAGGACCGCGCACACCGCGGCCGCGAGCAGGCCCGACAGCGGGTAACGCACTCCCCGTGGATCTCGAGGATCCGGGACCGCCGCCAAGGCGTGTAGCAGTCCCGTTGTCTCACCTGCAGTAACGGACGGTGGTGACGTGCCAGGGGTGCCGGCGACCGAAGACAGCGCGGGGATCGGGCATGATGACATCGGCGGGTGAGGTCCTCGGGGTGTCGTGAAGCCTAGAGAACTCCATGATCACCGACGCGATCTCACCCGCTCTACCTGCCTCCGCAGAGGCCACTCACCCCGTAGATTCCCAGCTCAGGGCACCCACCGATCGACTACGCAATCGCCCTGGCGCCGGAGCGACCTGTGGTCGGCCACCGGGTAAATCCGTGACCGCCACTGTCCGCCGACGCCACAGACACCTAAGCGGCGCGCACGCACATCGGCAGTACCGGAAGCTGAAGCGCAGTGCGGACCAGTCACGGTCTGTGATGTGCGATCAGCGGCAGATGCGTGCCGTTCGTCTTACAGGAAGTCGCGCGGCGCGGACGCCAGCTCAGAAAAGGTTGGGATCTGGGTGCTCGGCCACGAAACGCTCGCCCGTTTCGTCGTCGACCAGCGAGTTGTCGACCAGCCATTCAACAGCCCGCCGCTTCGCGCGCACATCGCGGAAGGCGTACCACGCTGGCAGTAGGTGCGGATACTCCTCATGCAACTCGTTCTTGAACCGCCGGAAGGCGCCTTTGCCCTGGATCGCTCGCGCGAGTCTGCGGCCGGCCGCCGCGTCACTGATCCTCTCAGCGAAATCGGCCATGTCCTGATACCAGATGCAGGACGGCAGCGGGTCGATGCCCACCAGGTCGAGGTCGTCAAGGTCGACGGGCGTGTGTCCGTCGATGCCGCCGTCCGTCGTCCAGAACACGATCTCGCCGGTCTGCGGGTTGATCAGCCAACGGTGCTCGTAGTCGGTCTGGTCCTCGAGCGCGGTGGCGATCTCCTCTAGGTCTAGCCTGCCCAGGTCAAGCATCCGGCCACCATAAACCCGCCGATCATGACACGTCGATACGCCTGAAGGCGTCGCTGGCACCATCGGATGGCACTACCTCGACGTAAAGAGCCAGGAGGATGACGTCACCCAGCGGCTGGCGAATGTGTCGTGTGCCTACGCCTACAACCAGATGAAGGACAACTGGAACCAGATGACTTCATGCGAGGCGCCGATCAAGAAGGGCAGAGCCACCACTGTGTATGTCGCGGTGGATCTGCCGGAGTTGTCCTCGGTAAACCTTGAGGACCTCGACTGGAAGATCGATTACACCTGTGACTGCCAGAAGTATTCGGTGGACCCGAACGCACCCACCGTTGTTTTCTATGCGGGCATCCCGAAGCCGGGCAAGTACCCGCTGCAGATCCAGATGAAAGACGATAGTTCCATGGTGGTCGCCGAGCGGAGCATTGCGTTCACCATCGTGAAGTGATCCTCAGGAAGTTTCGCCCGCCGTCCTTGCTATCCTCTTCGACCGTACGTGTTCAGCCTGAGGTGAGTCGCTGATCGGGACCTGTTGTCCACTGTGGCTGGCGTGCTGGCATGATCTTCGGGTGTCGTCCGAGCCGCAGCGTCCCTCGTATGAGGATCTTGTGGGTTTCAG
>NZ_QGKS01000159.1 GCF_003172935.1 Micromonospora sicca
TGAGCAAACGTGACTCATGATTGGCAGTCGTCCGTTGCCGGGCGACGTTGACCGGATGAACCGGTCTAGACGCTTCACGGCCCGCTGCCCCGCCTGCGGGTGCAGGTCTTACGGGTCTTACGTAGGCTCCACGTCCTGTTTTTGCGTCGCCCAGCAACTCCAGGTCGACGTGCCGCACGAGCGCGGCAAGATTACGTGCCGCGTTGACGTCCCGGTCCAGGGACAGTCCGCACGCCGTGCAGTGGAACATGCGCTCGGCCAGCGACAGCTTGGGTTTCACCGTCTTGCAGGCGGAGCACGTCTTGGAGCTGGGGTACCACCGGTCGGCGACGTACAGCGTGCTGCCGTACCAGCCGGTCTTGTAGCCGAGGTGCCGGCGCAGCGTCGCCGGGGCGGCGTCGGTCAGGGACCGGGCCAGCTTGCGGTTGCGGACCATCCCGGCCACGTGGAGGTCCTCGACCACGACCGTGGTGAACTGCTGCGCCAGGCGGGTGGTGAGTTGGTGCCACGAGTCGGCGCGGACGGCCGAGACTGTGGCGTGTAGTCGAGCCACCGCGTCCTGTGCCCGCTGCCACCGGTTCGACGCAGTCCGTTTGCGCCTGGCCTCCGGGTCGTAGGGGCCGATCCGCCGGGCGGCCCGGCGTTGGGCCTTGCCGAGTTTCCTCAACGCGGCCTTGAACGGCGCCGGGTTCGGCACCATCTCGCCGGTGGACAGCACCGCCAGGTGCTTGATCCCGGCGTCCACGCCGACGACCCGGCCGGCTTTCGGCGCGTGCGCCGGCCGCCGTCCGACCGTGCGCTGGACCGCGACCTGGAACGAGCAGAACCACCTGCCGGCGGTCTCGGTGACCGTGGCGGACAGGATCGTCGCGGTGCCCGCCCGTACCCGGCGGGCCAGCTTGCGGGTCGACTCGTGGGTGCGGATGCGACCCAGCCGGGGCAGCATCACATGCCGGTAGCTGGGGTCGACCCGGATCGCGCCGGTGGTGAACCGGGCCGACCTACGGCCGTTTTTCTTCTTGGCGCGGGGCCAGCCCATCCGGCGGCCCTTGCGGGTGCCGGTGCGTGACGCGTGCCAGTTGCCCAGTGCTGCGGACAGGTTCGCCAGGCCGGTGTTGAACGCCTCCTTGGAACACTCCGCCCACCATGGCGCCACCCACTGCTTGATCTCGTTCCAGGTGCGCCGCAGGTCCGGCAGGGACCAGCCCTGCCATGGCGTCAGGTCCGCCTCGGCTACTCCGTAGCTGGCCTCGGCAGCGCGCTGCGCCTTCACCGCGCTGACCCGCCGCAGCATGTGGTTGTACGCGAACCGAGCCGCGCCGGTGTTCCGGCGCAGACCGAGAACCTGGGCGTCACTCGGGTCGAGGGCGAACCGGTACGCCTGCACGGTCCAGCCGGCCGGCGGCTCGTACCGCTTCACGACTCGTCCTTGGTGGTGGCGGCGGCCACGGCGCGGCTGGCCCGGTTCGCCGCTGCGCGGCGGCCGTACAGTCGGGCGCAGAGACTAGTGAGGATCTCCGTGACGTCCCGCACGAGGTCGTCGTCCACCTCGGCTGGATCGACCACCATCAGCCGGCGCCCCTGCGCGGCCAGCGCCGCCTCAACATACTCGGCACCGAACCGCGCGAACCGATCCCTGTGCTCCACCACGATCGTCGACACGGCCGGGTCGCGCAGCAGCCCGAGGAACTTCTTGCGCCGCCCGTTCAACGCGGACCCGACCTCGGTCACCACCCGCGCGACGGCCATGTCCCGCCCGGTGACCCAGGCGGTCACCCGGGCGACCTGCCGGTCCAGGTCGGCTCGCTGGTCGGCCGACGACACCCGGGCGTAGACGACGACCTGACCCTGCCGGGCGTCGTCGGTCACCTCCACCATGATCGTGCCGGACGGCAGACGCCGAGCGGGCACCGGCATGGTCCCCTCCCGGAACCAGCGGTACGCGGTCTGCGGGTGCACACCGTTACGGCGCGCCCACTCGGCAAG
>NZ_QGKS01000179.1 GCF_003172935.1 Micromonospora sicca
TTATCGGATCGGGGAGTTCGCCAAGCGGGTGGGCCGCTCGGTGGGCACGGTGCGTCGCTGGGAGGCGGAGGGGCGGATCAGCGTGCGCCGGCTGCCGTCGGGTCAGCGTTACTTCGACGACTCCGATGTGCGCAAGGTGCTGCAGCCGGGCTTGGACGCCGACCGCCGGAGGGTCGTGGTGTACTGCCGGGTGTCGTCCCCGGGCCAGAAGGCCGACCTGGCCTCGCAGGTCGAGTCGATGCAGCAGTTCTGCCTGGCCCGCGGGCTGGCCGTGGACGAGTGGGTCAGCGAGGTCGGCGGCGGGCTGAACCTGCGCCGCAAGAAGTTCCTGGCGCTGATGGACGCGATCGACCGGGGTGAGGTTGCCACGCTGGTGGTGGCCCACAAGGACCGACTGGCCCGGTTCGGCTTCGAATTCCTGGAACACGTGGCGGCCCGCAACAACTGCGAGATCGTCGTCGCTAACCAGGAAGCACTGTCGCCTCAGCAGGAGATGGTCGAGGACCTGCTGGCGATCGTGCATACCTTCTCCTGTCGACTGTACGGGCTGCGGCGCTACGAGAAGGAACTCAAAGGGGCGGACCTGACGACGGGCGGAGACCAGTGAAGGTCACCCGGATCGCCTACTCGGACCGCCTCAACCCGGGCAAGTACGCCGCCCTGGTGGAGCAGGCGCGCCGGCTGGGCCGGGTGCGTAGTGAGGTGTGGCAGCGCTACGGCTCGATCCGTGGGGTGGGGTCCGGGCTGACCGATCGGCAGGTCCGGGACCGGTGGCTGGCCGACGGCACGCACGCTCAGTTCGGGACGCTGGCGAATGCGTGGAAGGAAACTGTTCGCGACGCGATGGCCGACATCGCGGCGAACATGGCCTCTGCCAAGGTGAAGGTGCGCCGCGCGATCGACCGGCGCACGAGCGATCCGACCGAACGGAAGCGGCTGTTCACCGCACTGAAGGCCGACCAGTGGGCCGCCGACCCGTTCTTGGCCCGGCAGATGCGTAAACATTGGAGGCGCGGCAAGAACCGCACCCACGATCAGATCGTCGTGCGCGCCGACCGGCATAACACCAAGGTCGACGGCAGCGGTCGACTGTGGCTGGCCATCCCGGGACTCGAACGCTACAAGCTGGTCAAGATCCCGCTGTCGACCACTGTCGCCCCGACCGGGACGCTGCGACTGATCCTGCGCGATGGCCGGGTCGAGGTGCACTATCAGATCGACGCAGCGCAACTACGGTCGTCGCGGCGGCCGTGCGGTGAGCACGTGGTCGGGGTCGACAAGGGTTACACCGAGGCGCTGACCGACTCCGACGGAGAACATCACGGCGTCCGACTCGGGCAACTGCTGACCGCCGAGTCGGACCGACTGACCGAACGCAACCGCCGGCGGGCCAAGCTACGGTCGATCGCGAACACCGCCGCCCAGCGCGGCAACCACGCCAAAGCGCAGCGGATCAAGGCCAACAACCTGGGCTACGTGAAGCGGGACCGACAGGCCGCCCGGCACCGGTCCCAGGTCCGCAGCGAGATCTTCACCGCCGTGCACCGGGTCGTCGACAAGGCCGCCACGGTGGTTGCCGAAGACCTCACCAAGACCTTCGCCGGACGCACAACGCTCGGCAAGAACGTCAACCGGCGCCTCGCCGCGTGGACCAAAGGAGTCACCGCCGAGGCCCTAGCAAGCGTGTCGGAGCGCAGAGGTTCTGCGCTCGTACACGTCAACGCCGCCTACACCTCACAAACCTGTCACCGCTGCGGCCGGCTCGGCCGACGCGGCGGGGACCGGCTTCACTGCACCTTGTGCCGGGTGGTGTGGCAGGCCGACGTGAACGCCGCGATCAACATCCTGCAACGAGCCGGCGACCCCGACATCGCCCTGCACACCCCACACCACAAGGTGAAGCAGATCCTGCAGGACAGGACCGATCGCCACCGGACCAGACTGCCGGTCCAGGACTCCAGCCCG
>NZ_QGKS01000478.1 GCF_003172935.1 Micromonospora sicca
TGGTGGGCGGGGTCAGTCGGTGCGGCGGGTGGCGGCGATGGCGAGGTCGACCAGGGCCTGGCGGGCCTCGGTGTCCAGGTCGACCGTGCTGAGGGCGGCCAGGGCGCTCTCGGTCAGCGCGCCGATCCGCTGTTCGGTCCGGGCCAGCGCGCCGCTGTCGGTGATCAGCTTGCGCAGCCGGGCCACCCCGGCGCCGTCGAGCCCGGGGTCGCCGAGGCCGCCCAGCAGCAGCTCCCGGCCGGTGTCGTCGAGCGCCTCCAGGGACGCCGCCACCAGGTAGGTCCGCTTCCCCTCGCGCAGGTCGTCGCCGGCCGGCTTGCCGGTCTGCGCCGGATCCCCGAAGACCCCCAGCACGTCGTCGCGGAGCTGGAACGCCTCGCCCAGCGGCAGCCCGTACGCCGAGTACGCCGCCCGCGCCTCCGCCGACGCGTCGGCCAGCGCGGCCCCGAGCAGCAGCGGCCGCTCGACCGTGTACTTCGCCGACTTGTAACGGGCGACCTTGCCGGCCCGCTCCAGCGAGGTGTCCCCGGTCGCCTGGGTCAGCACGTCTAGGTACTGCCCGACGGTGACCTCGGTGCGCATCTCGTCGAAGACCGGCCGCGCCCGGGCCACCGTGCGCGGATCGAGGCCGGCGGAGTGCAGCAGCTCGTCCGACCAGACCAGGCAGAGGTCGCCGAGGAGGATCGCGGCGGCGTCGCCGAACCCGTCCGGGTCGCCGCCCCAGCCGGCGGAGCGGTGCCGGGCGGCGAACCGCCGGTGCACCGCCGGCTCGCCGCGCCGGGTGTCCGAGCGGTCCATCAGGTCGTCGTGGATCAGGGCGCTGGCCTGCACGAACTCCAGCGCGGCGAGGGTGGTCACCACCTGGTCGGAGTCGACGCCGCCGGCACCCCGGTAGCCCCAGTAGGCGAAGGCCGGCCGCAGCCGCTTCCCGCCGCCCAGCACGAACGCCTCGATCGCCTCGGCGACCGGGGCGAGGGCGTCGTCGACACCGGTCATCCAGATGCGCTGGCCGGCGAGGAACTCGGTCAGGGCCTTGTCGATCCGCTGGCGCAGGCCGGCGCGGTCGACGGGGGAAACGGGAGCAGCGTGGGTCACGCCACGACGCTAGCCGGTCCCCGCCGGTCGCGTCGTGCCGCCATGTCGGCGCGCCGCGCTGGGCGTCGACCGGGGCGGCCGGGCGCGGGCCGGTACGGGTGCGGCCGCCGCCCCGACCGGCAGGTACGGCCGGGCCGCCGCGAGGAGCGCGGCGTAACCCCGTACCGCCGGCTCGTCGCGGTACCACGCGAGCCGCCGGCGTACGTCGGTGAGCTGGCCGACGGCCCGGGGCGAGCCCGACCGGACCGCGTCGAGCAGGGCGTCGCCGGCCACCGCGCAGGCCTGCTCCACCTCGCCGAGCTGGAGGTGGCCCCGGGCCAGCCAGGCCCCGTAGACCGCCGCGCGGCGCGGGCGCCCCCGACCATGCACGGCGGGGCGCAGCAACGCCGCGGCGGGCCCGGGGCGGCCCAGCGCGACGAGGGTGCGCCCGGTCATCGCCGCCAGCTCCGCGTCGTCGAGCCAGTACAGCCAGGGCGGCTCCCGGCCCGGCTCCGGCCCGGCCAGCCGTCCGGCCGCGGTCAGCGCCTGCCGGGCGGCCCCCTGCCGCCCGCCGAGCGCGGCGGCCAGCGCCACCCGGTGCAGCAGCAGGGCCCGCAGCCCCGGCGAGGCGGCGCCGCGCGCCCCGGCGTACCCGATACGGGCCAGGGTCAGCGCGCCGTCCGCGTCCCCGGCGCCGGCGAGCAGGTGGCTGGCCGACCCGAGCACGTGCCCGGCGAGGGCCGGGTCACCGGCGGCGACCGCGGCCCGCAGCGCCAGCCGGTAGGCGTCCAGGCCACCGGTCAGGTCGCCCGCGTCGGCGGCGAGCCAGCCGGCGAGCTGTCGGGGAG
>NZ_QGKS01000537.1 GCF_003172935.1 Micromonospora sicca
GTCAACGCGACCTTCCCGTCGATGCCCGCGGTCTTGCGGCCAGCGTTGCGCTGCGCGACCTGGCGCACGCTGAGCAGCGTGTTCGACCAGCTCCGCAGCATCATTTTCTGCAGGTTCCTGACATTAGCCTCGCGCCTTCACGAAGGCTGGCGGTGGTGGCGGGTCGTGAACGTGAAAATGCCCTCTGGGCTGGGATGATGGGACTTGTCGAGGGTCACATCGTTCCGCCGTGGAGGGCACCTTCCAGATGCACGATACCGGGTCACGTCCGAAGATCGTTGCCACTGCGGACGGGCGGGGTGTCGTCGGGCACGCCGGCGCCCGGTTACTGGCTGACATGGCCGATGCCACGGGGCTGACCGCGTCGTTCAGCGAGGCGTTGGCGTCGCTGCGGCAGCGGCGGGCGGGTCATGATCCGGGTCGGGTCGCGGTGGATGTGGCGGTGATGCTCGCTGATGGTGGTGAGGCGATCGCCGATCTGGCGGTGCTGCGTAACGAGGCCGGCCTGTTCGGGACGGTGGCCTCTGACCCGACGGCGTGGCGGGTCCTGTCCGATCTGGATGGTGAGGCGTTGACTCGGCTGCACGCTGCCCGTGCGCTGGCCAGGGAGGTGGCGTGGGCGCAGACGGTCGAGACCAGGGGCGGGTTGCCGGTCTCGACCGCGGCGGGTCAACCGGTCCCCGGCCTGGTGCTGGACGTGGACGCCACGATCGTGATCTGCCACTCGGAGAAGGAAGCGGCGACCCGGACGTGGAAGAAAACGTTCGGCTACCACCCGCTGTTGTGTTTCCTCGACGGCTCGCGGGAGGCGTTGTCGGGGTTGCTGCGGGAGGGTCGGGCCGGGTCGAACACCACCGCCGACCACATCACCGTCCTGGACCAGGCCCTGGCGCAGATCCCCGACGCCCACCGGCACGGCACCCCGATCCTGATCCGTTCCGACTCGGCCGGCTGCACGCAGGGGTTCCTGACCCACATCCGCCGCCTCCGCGGGCACGGTGTCGACACCTGCTTCTCCATCGGTGTTGCGATCACCGAAGAAATCCGGGACGCGATCCGGCAGGCCACGGGCTGGATTCCGGCGGTCAACACCGACGGCGGGCTACGTGACGGCGCGGAAATCTGCGAGATCACCGGCGCCGTCCCCGCCGACAACTACCCGGCCGGGACCCGGTTCATCGTCCGGCGCGAACGCCCGCACCCCGGCGCGCAACTGACCCTGTTCGACACCATCGAAGGCCTCCGTCACCAGGTCATGGCCACCGACACCCCGGTCGGCAACGGATCCCTGCAGTTCCTGGAGGCCCGCCACCGCGCCCACGCCCGCGTTGAGGACCGCATCCGCACGGGCAAGGACACCGGCTTCGGTCGCTTCCCGTCCCGGGTCTTCGCGATCAACCAGGCCTGGCTGCAGCTGGCCCTGACCGGCATCGACCTGCTCTGCTGGACCCAAACCCTGCTCCTGCAGGGAGAACTCGCCAACGCCGAACCGAAGAAACTGCGCTACCGGCTACTCCACGCGCCCGCCCGGATCACCCGATCCGCCCGCCGCACCCGCCTACGCATCGCCGAACACTGGCCCTGGGCCGCCGTCCTCGCCGCCGCCTTCGGCCGCCTGGCCGCGCTACCCCGGCCCATCACCTGAGCCCACGTCCCCGCCACCACCAGCACCCGGAGGACCCCGGCCACCCGCGCCGGGCCACCGGCATACCCACGACCCGAACAACCATCCAAAAGATCAACCAACCGCCTCAACAACCTTGATCAACAGTTAGCGAAAGACCGAGGTTAGGCCAGTCGCCGTCCTTCGTCGCCTTGAAGATCCTGCCCCGTAGCCGCCGTACGTTCTCCTCGTGGTGTCGCCAGCCGACGGTGTCCCACGTGGGTACGTCCTCCGGTCCGTTCACTCCGAGGG
>NZ_QGKS01000461.1 GCF_003172935.1 Micromonospora sicca
GCTGGTTTAGTCGCCTTTGCTCGTACCGAAGGCCCTTCCCCATGTCACGCCGCCACGCCGGCGCCGTCACGATTGTCGATCTTCGTCAGGACCGGCGACCGCCCGAACCCCTTATTTACCAGGCTCTCAGCTTGATTTTTAAGGTCCGGACTATTGCAGAACGTGACCCTCGCTGGCTCTTCCCAGGCCGCGGGCACTTCGACGATCACCAAGGGTGACTCGCCAGAGTTTTGGAACATCGGTGCCAGCGTGCCGTGTCCTGCGGGTGTTCGGAAACCTCCTGTCCTCGCCCTGCTCCACACACAGTGTGGCCCGGACCTTGCATCAGGCCAGCGACAGGATGGTGACCAGCAGGAATGCGAGCCGGGGGCGGTGGTCCGACGTCTAGCAAACGGCGGCTAAAGCGCACCCAGACGCCTTCGGACATGTCCCAACGGGTTAAACGACAAGGTGTGCCACGAACGCAAGGAGGAGCTTATGTAGGTAGAGCGACTTTATGCGGTGCTGTGCAGGAGATGAAGGTTGGCCCTTCGGAGTCGCCCTGCGGGGGGAGGTTCCAAACCGCCACATGCTGCGGAAGTGGTAACGCGACCGTGGTGAGCGATGTGGAAAAAGGCACTGATTGAAGTGTCAGGTGGGGATCAGGAAGACGAGCGCGAGCGAATCACTGACGACGTGTCGTTATTTAACTTCAGGTGGCATCAAAACCGGGGTGCCTTGTTGATCCCGGGAAGAATCTGGCGGATACCCGTTTACTGGCCAGGTGGTGTCCGGCATGGAGGTGACGTGAGCCTGATCTGCTGCTCTTGCACGGAACGTGGGAAGGCATGTCTCGACACCGCCGCCCCGGCGTGGGGTGCGAGAGGGAGCCCTCCAAGCGGCTGACACCGCAAGGGGTTGAGTACCGTCGCGAGGCGTGCTGGCGGACCGGCTCGTAGTAGTGCCGAAGCCCCTGTAATGGGGGTGGAGCGAAGGGGCCGGGTCATCCGCGGCTGTGTGTGTCTGGTCAACCGGACGTTGTTCGGGAGGAGCCGATGGACAAGCTGAAGTCACCAGAGAAGCCGTTTGAGATTTCGAAGTGGGAGGTCTGGGAGGCGTTTCGTGAGGTAAAGCGAAATCAGGGCGCGCCGGGGGTGGACGGGCAGTCCATCGCCGACTTCGAGGCCGATCTGAAGGGCAACCTTTACAAGATCTGGAATCGAATGTCGTCGGGGACGTACTTCCCGCCTCCAGTGCGAGCGGTGGAGATTCCAAAACAGCACGGCGGCGGCACGAGGATGCTCGGCGTCCCCACCGTCGCCGACCGGGTCGCGCAGACCGTGGTAGCCAGGCACTTGGGGATTCGCGTGGATCCAATATTCCACGAGGATTCCTACGGCTACCGGCCGAATCGGTCGGCCCTGGATGCGGTCCAGCGTTGCCGGCAACGGTGTTGGAAGAAAGACTGGGTGATCGATCTTGACATTCAGAAGTTCTTCGACAGCGTCCGGTGGGACCTCATCGTCAAGGTTGTCCAGGCTCACACCGACGCCGTCTGGGTGACGTTGTATGTCGAGCGGTGGCTCCAAGCGCCGCTGCAACTGCCCGACGGAACCTTGCAGGAGCGGGACCGAGGGACCCCGCAGGGGTCCGCGGTCTCGCCCGTGCTGGCGAACCTGTTCATGCACTACGCGTTCGACACCTGGCTCGCCCGGACTTTTCCGGACGTCCAGTTCGAACGCTATGCCGATGACGCGGTCGTGCACTGCGTCAGCGAGCGCCAGGCCCGCGAGGTGCTGGCGGCACTCGGGAACAGGATGGACGAGGTCGGGCTGCGTCTGCACCCCGACAAGACCAAGATCGTGTATTGCAAGGACGGCAACCGGCGCGGCTCGTACGAGCACACGTCGTTCACCTT
>NZ_QGKS01000372.1 GCF_003172935.1 Micromonospora sicca
CGCCGCCGCAGCCAAGGAAAAACCGACCGAGAGATCAAACGCTGCCTCAAGCGCTACATCGCCCGCGAAATCTACCGACGCCTCGAAACCCCGCCCTCAGAGCTTGACGCAGCATAGGAGCGTCCGGTTAGCGTCTTCTCCCACCACCGCCGCTGGTCGGCGGTGGCGGGAGGAGGCAACAGTGGGCCGCTACGTCGTCGGCGTGGACTTCGGCACGCTCTCCGGCCGGGCCGTGGTGGTCGACGTGGCCGACGGCGCCGAGCGGGGCAGCGCGGTGCACGCGTACCGGCGCGGGGTGCTCGCCGACCGGCTGCCGGACGGACCGGCGCTGCCGCCGGACTGGGCGCTGCAGGACCCGGAAGACCACCGCGAGGTGCTGCGGACCGCCGTGCCCGCCGCCGTCCGCGCGGCCGGCGTCGACCCGGCCGAGGTGATCGGCATCGGGCTGGACGCCACCTCCTGCACGGTGCTGCCCACCATGGCCGACGGCACCCCGCTCGCCGAGCTGCCCGAGCTGCGCGACCGGCCGCACGCCTGGCCGAAGCTCTGGAAGCACCACGCCGCGCAACGGCAGGCCGATCGGATCAACGCCCTCGCCGCCGAGCGCGGCGAACCCTGGCTGGCCCGCTACGGCGGCCGGGTCTCCGCCGAGTGGCAGCTCGCCAAGGCGCTGGAGGTGCTGGAGGACGACCCGGCGGTGTTCCGCCGCGCGGAGCGCTGGATCGAGACGGCCGACTGGCTGGTCTGGCAGCTCTGCGGCCGCCCGACCCGCAACGTCTCCGCCGCCGGCTTCAAGGGACTACGCCAGGACGGCCGCTACCCGGCCCCCGACTTCCTCGCCGCGCTCCACCCCGAGCTGCCCGACCTGCTGCCAAAGGTCGACGGGCCGCTGGTGGAGTCCGGTGCCCGGGCCGGCGCGCTGACTGCCGAGGCGTCCGGATGGACGGGCCTGCCGGCCGGCGTCGCGGTCGCGGCCGGCGCCATCGACGCGCACGTCACCGCCGCCGCGGCCCGGTCGGTCGAGCCGGGCCGGATGCTCGCCGTCCTCGGCACCTCCACCTGCCTGATCATGAATTCGGACGCCTGTCACGAGGTGCCCGGGGTGTGCGGCGTCGTCGAGGGCGGGGTCACCGCCCGCGGCTGGGGCTACGAGGCTGGGCAGAGCGGCGTGGGTGACATCTTCGCCTGGTACGTCGAGCGGGCCCTGCCCGGGTCGTACGCGGACGAGGCGCGGCGGCGCGGGGTCTCGCCGTACGAGCTGCTGGACGCCCGCGCCGCCGACCAGCCGGTGGGCGGGCACGGGCTGCTGGCGCTGGACTGGCACAGCGGGAACCGCTCGGTGCTGATGGACCACGAGCTGAGCGGCGTGCTGGTCGGGCTGACCCTGGCCACCCGGCCGGAGGAGATCTGGCGGGCGCTGCTGGAGGCCACCGCGTTCGGCGCGCGGACGGTCGTCGAGGCGTTCACCGCGGCCGGGGTGCCGGTGGACGAGTTGACCGCGGCCGGTGGGCTGACCGCCAACCGGCTGCTGCTGCGGATCTACGCCGACGTGCTGCGCCGGCCGCTGCACGTGCTGGACGCCGCGCACCCGGCCGCCCTCGGCGCGGCGATCCACGCGGCGGTGGCGGCCGGGGCGTACCCGGACGTGGAGGCGGCCTCGGCGGCGATGGGCGCGCGGCACCGCGAGACCTGGCGCCCCGACCCGGCCCGCGCCGCCGCCTACGACGACCTCTACGCCGAGTACCGCGCCCTGCACGACCACTTCGGCCGGGGAGGAACCGACGTCCTGCACCGCCTCCGCGCCCTTCGCAACCGCGCCCACCACACCCCCGGCGCCTGTTGATCAAGAGGTTCGCGTCTCCGGGAAACCCGCGGATCAGGCGCAAAC
>NZ_QGKS01000373.1 GCF_003172935.1 Micromonospora sicca
CGCACCACCGGCACGCGGCAGGACCCAGCACACCTGCAACCCTGAAATCGCCCGAGCGGCTTGCTTGAGCCGTGTGCCGCGACGAGTTGCACGCACGGTTCTGAGGGGGCCCCGGCGCAGCAATGCGGCGGGGCTACCCGACTGCACGGTCAGCGCAGCACCTTCCACCCACCGACCTGCGTCGGGTAGAAAGATCCCTTGTGTTCGAGCGCATGACGACCGACGCCCGGGCGGTGATCGCGCGCATTCCGCGCCTCGCCCTGGCCGCGGACCGGCGCGAGATGACTCTCTGGGACCTGGCGGCGGCGTTGCCCGCAGCGTCGGGCAACACCGCCGCGCTCTGGCACGCCCCCACCGCAGGGCCCCCGCCCGCGGCCGAGCCGCTCGCCGCCGAACCCAGGACCCCGGGCACCGTGCCCCCGACGAGCGTGAGCGGTGCCGCGCCGGGCCTACGCTTCGACCGCGAGGCGCGGGCGGTGCTGGAGCAGGCGCGACTCGTCGCGCTGGAGGAGCGGGCCGAGCACATCGGCACCGAGCACCTCCTCGCCGCGCTGTTGCGCACCGGGCCACCCGACGTTGTGGCCTGGCTCGCCGCCCGCCGCGCCACCGCCGAGGCCGTCGACGCCTTGCTTGCCCGGCTGCGCGGCGGCCCGGGCGTCGAGCGACTCCCGGCCGAGCCATCGAGGGCCGACCGGCGGAATTGGCGGCGGGCGACGGTGCGGGTGCATGGCGGCCAGCGGATACCGCACCCGCTCGCCACGGTCGCGGTCGTCCTCACCGTCATGCTGGTGTTGTTCGTGCTCTGCGCCTGGGGGCCGTGACCCGTCCGCGAGGTCGCCTCCCGTCAGCACCGCCACGGTAACCGGGCATCGTCGTCAACACCGGCCCACCAGCTCAATGCCGACCGCGGTCGAACGCACGCCTCTGCCGCTGTCCGCGCATTGGTAGCGCCTGGCGCCGTGCACTGTCATGCCGATGACAGTGCACCCGTCAAGCTGGCTCGAAGTACCTCTGTCGGTGCCCCGGCCTTGGGCGACACCATTGGTGGATGCTGTTCCCTAACGAAGTTTTCTAGTCTCCCAAAGGCGACCTGGAAGGAGACACAGTGGCGGACATCAGCACGTGGTTCGGCGGACTCAGCGACGAGCTCTACGCGGAACGGCGACGGCGTCGGCCGCACCACGAGGATCCGGATCCGCTGGCGCTGATGATCCGGTCGCTTCGTAGCCTCGGTTACAACGTGGTGTGCGCTGACGAGCCGAACGACCGCGCAAATCTTGGCCGTAGGATCTCGGGCAGCGTCGCTGTAGCTTCGTTCTTGGGTACGGTTCTTTCGTCCTGGCTGATCCTCGGAAGGCCCTTCTGGCTCGCGCCTCTGATCATTTGCGCCATTCTGTTCGTGACTCGCCTGCTTGGCCCGGTATTCAGCCGAGTTCACCAGCTGGCATATATTGCCGTGCTGTTGACCTGGCTTTGCTGCTCAGTCCTTGCTCTTGTCGATGGCAGGGCGCCACGTCTCCTAATCACCGTCGGGATACCGCTGATTGTGTCGGTCGGTGGGTTGACGATCGTACGGTCCGTTCAGTTGGCCGTCCGAGTCCCGCTCTTCCTCCCGGCGGCGGGTTCAGCCAGTGGAAGCATTTGCCTCGACGAGTTCGGTGAATATCTCGGAGGGCTTCTTCCAGCCGTGGATCTTACGCGGTCGGTCATTGATCTCGGAAGCCACCATCGCGAGGTATTTCGGGTCGGAGGTGATGGGGACGCCCTTGGGGAAGTACTCGCGCAGGATCCGGTTGGCGTTCTCGTTGCTGCCACGTTGCCAGGGTGAGTGCGGGCGGGCGAAGTAGACCG
>NZ_QGKS01000293.1 GCF_003172935.1 Micromonospora sicca
GTAGCGCCCACGAATCCCGATCGAAACCCCGCGCGCAGCGGCGGCCGGCCCCGACGCAATCAGATCGGCCCGATACCCGCATGAGATCGTCAGCTTCTACGGTCGGCACTGCACTGTCATCGGCAGATCCGGTTGCTCACCGACGAAGGTCAGCGCCACGGATGCGGCACATGTGTTCGTTCGTGGTGCAGGAAGTCGCGCGGCGCGGGCGCCAGCTCAGGGAAGGTCGGGATCTGGGTGCTCGGCCACGAAACGCTCGCCCGTTTCGTCGTCGACCAGCGAGTTGTCGACCAGCCATTCAACAGCCCGCCGCTTTGCGCGCACGCCGCGGAAGGCGTACCACGCTGGCAGTAGGTGCGGATACTCCGCATGCAACTCGTTCTTGAACCGCCGGAAGGCGCCCTTGCCCTGGATCGCTCGCGCGAGTCTGCGGCCGGCCGCCGCATCACTGATCCTCTCGGCAAAGTCGGCCATGTCCTGGTACCAGACGTAGGACGGCAGCGGATCAATACCGACCAGGTCGAGGTCGTCAAGGTCGACGGGCGTGTGCCCGTCGATGCCGCCGTCCGTCGTCCAGAACACGATCTCGCCGGTCTGCGGGTTGATCAGCCATCGGTGCTCGTAGTCGGTCTGGTCCTCGAGCGCGGTGGCGATCTCCTCCAGGTCTAGCCTGCCCAGGTCAAGCATGCGGCCACCATAAACCCGCTCCTGCCCGCGCTTCGACCCGTGACCAGCGGCATGACCGGTCACGCTAGACCGAGCGAGCAGCGCTAGCATGACAGCCTGTTTGCGCCGTGACCGCAGCCACTTCCGCATGCGGCAATCTCACTCACTCGGGGAGTGGGCGCGAGAAGGCTGGCGCGCGTAAGGTCGGCTCGACCGCCGGCCTTCGCGAGACTAGGACGGGGCCCGACATGGACCAAGGCACCCGCGACGAGCTGCTCGGCCGCCTGGCTGAGGCAGTCGGGTCCGTCACAGTCGCACGCCCGACGCGGGTTGCCATCGACGGACCGCCCGCCGCAGGCAAGACCACGCTCGCCGACGAACTGGCCGTCGCCTTGCGCACACAGGGCCGCCACGTCATCCGCGCGACGATCGACGATTTCCTCTTCCCCCGGGCACAGCGCTATCCACGCGGCGAGTACTCGGCCGAAGGCTGCTACCTCGACACCCACAACTACGACGCGCTGAACCGGGTTCTGCTCGATCCGCTCGGCCCAGGCGGAGATCGACGCTTCCAACACGCGGTCTACGACCGCACAGCGGATACCGCGCTGTCCCCGCCGGTCACGACTGCCCCCGCCGACGCCGTACTGGTCTTCGACGGCGTCTTCCTCATGCGCCCGGAACTGATTGATCGGTGGGATCTGCGCATCTTCGTGTCGACCGCGCTCGAGAAGACCGTGGATCGTGCCGTGATCCGAGAGCGCCGGGTGTCATCTCGGGCCGAAGTCGAACGGCGCTGGCGCGAGCGTTACATCCCCTCCCAACAGCTCTACTTCGCTACGGTCCGCCCGACCGATCACGTCGACATCATCGTGCACAACGACGAGCCCCAGCAGCCGGTCTGGGAATCCCAACACGCTGACCGCACTCAATTGGGCACGTCGGTGCGCCGCCGCCCTTGGACGGCCGGCTGCGCTCCGTGACGCGCGGTCCGCGGCAGAAGAGGGCACCGACGGGGACATCGAACCCATCAAATCGACGATCCTCCGACTCTGCTGAAGGCGTGCGCGAGGCGGTAGGGACCAGCAGCCGCCGTCGGGGCGGCGACCAACAGTTGCC
>NZ_QGKS01000152.1 GCF_003172935.1 Micromonospora sicca
ACGTGGTGGTCGATGGCGGCGAGGGCTTGACGCAGGTCGGGTGGCGCTTGGGGCTGATCGGCGGCGAGGAGTGGTCGCAGGAGGCGGTTGTTGAGTTTGGTGTAGAAGATCGCCAGGCGTTGCCCGTCGGGGGTCAGGGCGTAGGTGTGGGTGTGTTCGATGCGTCGGATCAGGCCGTTGAACCGCAGGCGTCGCAGGTCGTAGGTCATCTGGCTGGTGGTGTAGGTGGTGCCGAGCAGCCGGGCGGTCAAGGCGCGAAGGCTCTTGTTGGTGACGCCGGCGACGGCGAACAGGGTGAGGGTGAGGGCGCCGGTCAGGGCCATGACCCGAGGGTCGCCGAACCGTAGGGCTGGGGCCCTCCTGCCATCCTCGGTGAGGGTGGGCTGCGCGACCCGTTCGATGACTGGGCTCGCAAGGACGCAGCTCTGACCGGCACGGATAGTGTCCAGCAGCCGGCGGTTGGCGTCACGGGCTTTGACGATGACCTCGTTGAGGTGTTCCAGGCGGCGCAGCACGCCGATGTCGTAGGTGTCGTTGATGACGGTTTCGATGCGTAGGGCTCGCCGGTCTTTCAGGTAGTACTTGATCCGGCTGTGTCGGTAGAAGGCGTTGACCACGATGCCGTCGTTGTCGCGGTCGATGGCGGTGCGGAACACGCCTTTGGTGGTGGAGCGGATCTGCCGGTTGAAGATGATCTCCATGTTGTCGGGGCGGCCGATGTCGAGGTTGTCGGCGGCGAGGGCTTCGAAGAAGGCACGGGCGTGGCGGGGTGCGGTGAACACGATGGTCTTGGCGACCTCGATCTGCCGCATGGAGATGTCCCACCAGTAGCCGGCGGCCCGATCGGCTGCGGTGAACGGTAGCGGCAGGCGGGCCCACCAGCGTTCGGTGAACACGGTGACGGTGCCGGGTCCGAGCCGGTCGCAGATGTCCTGCAGGGCCTGGGGATCCTCGCTGGAGGCGAAGCCGTTGGACAGTTCGGTGAAGCCGATCCCGGCCTTCACAGCTTGACGTTTGGCCCACTCGTGCCCGTTGAACCAGATCTTGCCCGGGTAGGGAAAGTAGGCGCAGATCTTGATGAACGCCGGTCCGACATCGGCGTCCCAGAGGTAGAAGTAGTAGCAGGTAACTCGGCGTTCGACCCGGTTGTAGGTGAACCACACCGCCCCGGTGCCGGTTTCGGACTTTGACCCGGTGAAGACCCGCTGGTACTCCTGCGCCACGCCGATGGCGACGACCTGGGACCGGCCGGTAGCGGCGGCTTTACGCATCAGCGGCATCACCTGGTCGATCTTGCGTTCCGGCCACGGACTGTCCGCCAGCACACCCGGCCGACTCTTCTCCCTCTTGCCCGTGAAGTTGATGACCGGGATGTCGTTGGCGTCGGCGAAGGACATCACCGCTGCGCGGAAGGCTTGCCCGCGGCGTTCCAGCAGTGCGGGTGACGGGACTGGCTTGCCTTCATGCTGGGTGAGGAAGCTGGTCACCTGACCGCCGACGATCAGGTTCGGCACGGACAAGGTGAGATAGGCGCGGTCCACGCAGTCGATCTCCAACAGTTTCTGCCCGTCGAGCACGTCGTTGACCGTCACCGTTTTCGTTCTCACCACACGCGAGGCCATGACCATCCTCCGCAACCGCACCTACGGTTGCCAGGATGAACCCACCACCAGCGGCCCGACCAGCCCAACCACCCACCTCGGCGGTCCGAGGCGGAGCCTCACTGGTGC
>NZ_QGKS01000319.1 GCF_003172935.1 Micromonospora sicca
ACTGGGTGCTGCTCGCCCGGCACGCCGCCCGCGGCGTGCCGGGCGAGCAGCACCCAGTTGGTGAGGGCCAGGGTGCCGAGCAGCAGGCTGAAGCCGATCAGCGAGGTGAGCATCGTTCCGGCGCCGACCGGGGAGACCGCCTGGCCGGTCGGCAGCAGGCCGTACGCGACCCAGGGTTGGCGGCCCACCTCCCGGGCGATCCAGCCGAGGAGCACCGCGACGAACGGGAGCGGCAGGGCGAGCAGGATCAGCCAGAGCGGGAAGCGCAGCCGGATGATCCAGTCCCGGAAGAGCAGGGGCACCAGCAGCGTGCCGAGGAAGAGCGTGAAGCCGATCAGGATCATGAAGCCGAGCCCGACGCTGGAGAGCGCCGGCGGGGTGTAGTCGCCCGGGCCGAACCGTGCCGTCCACTCGGTGACCAGCGCGTCCCGCTCCGGGCCGCCGCCGAACTTCGTCGGCTGCACCCGCCCGACCGGGCCGAACTGGGCGAAGCCGAAGCCGATCAGGAAGACCACGGAGATCGCCGTGGTGAGCACGCCGAGCCGCAGCGACGTGCGGAACAGGGCGAAGTCCGGTGTACGCCGGATCAGGTGCCAGGCGCTGACGGCGGCCATCAGCACGCCGCCGGTGACCAGCCCGGCCGAGACCACGTGGCCGAAGGCGAAGCCGAGGGTGGGGTTGGTGAGCAGCGCCCCGAAGTCGGTCAGGTGGGCGATCCCGTCGCGGACCTCGTACCCGACGGGGTGCTGGAGCCAGGAGTTGGCCACCATGATCCAGAACGCCGAGGCGTACGCGGTCAGCGCCACCCCCCACAGCAGCGCCAGGTGGACGCCCCGGCGCAGCCGGTGCCAGCCGAAGATCCACATGCCGAGGAAGGTGGACTCCAGGAAGAACGCCACCAGGGTCTCGATGGCGAGCGGCGCGCCGAAGACGTTGCCGACGTAGCGGGACAGCCCGCTCCAGTTCAGCCCGAACTGGAACTCCATCACGATGCCGGTGGCGATGCCGAGCACGTAGTTGATCACGTAAAGCTGGCCCCAGAAGCGGGTCAGTCGCTCGTAGATCGGGTTGCCGGTGAGGTAGCCGGCGGTCTGGAGCCCGACCAGCAGGGTGACCAGGCCCAGCGTGACCACCACGAAGAGGAAGTGGATCGAGGTGGTGGTGGCGAACTGCAGGCGCGCGAGGAGCAGGGTGTCCATTCTCGATCTCCCCCGAGTTGGCTCGCTTGTCGTAGGGAGCCTACACGTAGATTATCTACCTATCACTACTACGACATGTAGTACCAGAATGTACGACAGTCCGTAGTAGTGCCGTGCAGGGGGGGCGTGCGGGCCGGCGGTGGTCCGCCGGGCCGGGTCAGCTCAGGAAGAGGGAGATCGGCAGGGCGACCAGGGCCGTCGCCACGGCCAGCGCGGCCGCGCCGAGCAGCCGGGGCGGGCGGTCCGCGACCAGCAGCCGCTGCACCCGTACGTCGAGGTCGCGGTCGCCCATGCCGAGCGCGCCGGCCGGGGTGACCCGGTGACCGGCCGCGGCGAACCGGCGCAGCGCCCCGGCTAGGGGCTCCTCGGCGTGCAGCTCGCGGGCCTTGTCGTCGGCGCGCATCTCGACCAGCAGGGCCACCCGCTCGTGCGCGTCGCGCACCCAGCGGAACCAGGGCAGCGCCCGGCAGAGCGCGGTGAACGGCAGCAGCACCAGGTCGTGCCGCTCCTGCGCGTGCGCCCGCTCGTGGGTCAGCACCGCCTCGAGCTCGGCCCGGTCCAGCAGGCTCAGCGTCCCGGCGCTGACCACCACCCGCGGCTTCACCCCGGGGAGGCAGTACGCGGCGGCGCTCGGGTGGTCGAGCACCAGCGCGCCCGGCACCGTGGGGTCCCGCCGGGCGACCAGGGTGAGCAGGTCCCGGTGCCGACGCTGCGCGCGTACCGCGCCGTGGACGCTGCGGACGGTCGTGGTGAGCAGCACCGCGCCGATGCCGAAGCCCACCCCGACCAGGCCCAGGTGGGCCGCGCCCAGCCCGGCGGGCAGGGTGCCGTGGGAGAGGTCGGTGGCGAGGGCGACCAGCGCGCTGCCGGTCGGCCGGCCGTACGCGGCCAGGCCGACCGCCATCGGCAGGCCCATCGCGGAAAGCCCGAGCGCCAGCCCGACCGACTGCCAGCAGAGGATCGCCACCCGGGGGGCACGCCATGTCCAGGTCGCCGCGGCGAGGACCTGCGCGGTCAGCCAGCAGGCCAGGATGGTCGCGGCGAAGTGCAGGGCGTACGCCACGGCGGCCGCCCTACCGGTCCGTCGCCTCGTCGGCGGCCCTCGCCCGGCCGGCCCGCGGGTCCTCGACCCGGTCGGTCAGCCCGGCCTCGGCGCCCAGCGCCGCGCGGAGCACCTCGGCCTCGGTGCCGGTGACCGAGCGGGCGAAGCGCACCAGCGCGGCGTCCCGGCTGCCGCCGAGGTCCAGCGCGTCGAGCATGAGCTGGGCGATGTGCGCCTCGCGGCTGGCGGCGGCCCGGTAGCGCCAGGCCCGCCCCTCCCGCTCGCGCTGCACCATGCCCTTGCCGGCGAGCCGGTCGAGCACCGTCATCACCGTCGTGTACGCCAGCTCACGCCCGTCCAGCGCATCCGCGACCTCCCGCACGGTCACCCCGTCGGACGTGCCGGGCACCGAGTCCCACAACACGTCCATCACCGCACGCTCAAGATCGCCCAACCGAGTCACGCCGCAATCCTACCCCCCGTAGTAGAGCGTGCGGGAAGGGCTGTGGCCCGAGGCACCGCTGGCCGGTGACCCGACGTCGGGCACCGGCCAGCAAGATCGAACAACCGGGCGGACCCGGCACAGCGAGGGTTTCGGGGGGAGCCCGCCCGCGGAGGGATCAAGCCTGACCGCCCGGAGCGGGCGGCCTCCCCCCGAAACCCCGGCCGGGACCGACCATCACACCCCCTTCGGGTGCCAGACCGTCTTCGTCTCCAGCAGCGTGGTCATCCGGGCGATCCCCGGGTCGGCGAACCAGTCGTGGTCGACCGGGGCCGGCCGGAGCACCCGCTTGAGGTTCTGCGCCGCCTTGACCTCCAGGTCGGCCGCGAGTTCGGCGTCGGCCACCCCGGTCAGGTCGATGGCGTTGACGTCCATGTGCCCGGCCAGCGTCGGCACGGTCTCCGACAGGCGGCCGGTGAGGATGTTGACCACGCCGCCGGGCAGGTCGGAGGTGGCCAGCACCTCGGCCAGGGTCACCGCCGCGAGCGGCTGCGCCGGCGAGGCCGCCACCACCACGGTGTTGCCGGTGACGATGGCCGGGGCGATCACGCTGACCAGGCCGAGCAGCGCCGGCGCCTCGGGGGCCACCACGGCCACCACGCCGGTCGGCTCGGGCGCCGACAGGTTGAAGTACGGCCCGGCGACCGGGTTCGCGCCGCCGTACACCTGGGCGAGCTTGTCGGACCAGCCGGCGTACCAGACCCAGCGGTCGATCGCCGCGTCGACCTCGTCGGCCGGCACGCCGAGGGCGACGAACTGCTCGCGGCGGCCCTCCAGCATCTCGGCGACCCGGTAGAGGATCTGACCCCGGTTGTACGCGGTCGCCCCGGCCCAGCCCTTCACGGCGGCGCGGGCGGCGACCACGGCGTCCCGCGCGTCCTTGCGGGAGGAGAGGGCGACGTTGGCGTCCTGCACGATGTACGACCGTCCCGACTCGCTGCGGGGGAACTTCCCGCCGATGAAGAGCTTGTACGTCTTGCGTACCGCGACCCGCTCAGACATTGAGGTAGCCCTCCAGCCCGTGCCGGCCGCCCTCGCGACCGTAGCCCGACTCCTTGTAGCCGCCGAACGGCGAGGTGGGGTCGAACTTGTTGAACGTGTTGGCCCAGACGACGCCGGCGCGGAGCCGGTCGGCCGTCCAGAGGATCCGGGAGCCCTTGTCGGTCCAGATGCCGGCCGACAGCCCGTACGGCGTGTTGTTGGCCTTCTCGACGGCCTCGGCCGGGGTGCGGAAGGTGAGCACCGACAGCACCGGGCCGAAGATCTCCTCGCGGGCGATCCGGTGCGCCTGGGTGACCCCGGTGAAGATGGTCGGCGCGAACCAGAAGCCCCGGTCGGGCAGCTCGCACGGCGGCGACCAGCGCTCGGCGCCCTCGGCGGAGCCGGCGTCGGAGAGCTCCTTGATCCGCGCCAGCTGGGCGGCCGAGTTGATCGCGCCGATGTCGGTGTTCTTGTCCAGCGGGTCGCCGACCCGGAGCTGGGCCATCCGCCGCTTGAGCGACTCCAGCACCCGGTCGGCCACGTTCTCCTGGATCAGCAGCCGGGAGCCCGCGCAGCAGACGTGCCCCTGGTTGAAGAAGATGCCGTTGACGATCCCCTCGACCGCCTGGTCGATCGGGGCGTCGTCGAAGACGATGTTGGCCGCCTTGCCGCCCAGTTCCAGGGTGAGCTTCTTGCGGGTGCCGGCGACGGAGCGGGCGATGGCCCGGCCGACCTCGGTGGAGCCGGTGAAGGCCACCTTGTCCACGCCCGGGTGCTCGACCAGCGCCCGGCCGGTGTCGCCGGCGCCGGTGACGATGTTGACCACGCCGGCCGGCAGGTCGGCCTGCTGGCAGATCTCGGCGAAGAGCAGCGCGGTCAGCGGCGTGGTCTCGGCCGGCTTCAGCACCACCGTGTTGCCGGCGGCCAGCGCCGGGGCGATCTTCCAGGCCAGCATCAGCAGCGGGAAGTTCCACGGGATGACCTGGGCGGCCACGCCGAGCGGCCGCGGGTTCGCGCCGAAGCCGGCGTGCTCCAGCTTGTCGGCCCAGCCGGCGTAGTAGAAGAAGTGCGCGCCGACCAGCGGCACGTCGACGTCGCGGGACTCCTTGATCGGCTTGCCGTTGTCCAGCGACTCCAGCACGGCCAGCTCGCGGGAGCGCTCCTGAATGATCCGGGCGATCCGGTACAGGTACTTCGCCCGGTCGCGGCCCGGCATCGGACCCCAGACCTTGTCGTACGCCGTCCGGGCGGCGCGGACCGCGCGGTCCACGTCCTGCCCGCCGGCCTCGGCGACCTCGGCGAGGACCTCCTCTGAGGCCGGGTTGATCGACTTGAAGCTGCCGCCGTCGGTCGGGTCGACGAACTTCCCGTCGATGAACAGCCCGTACGAGGGCTTGATATCCACCACCGAGCGGGACTCGGGGGCGGGCGCGTATTCGAACATCACTCTCAGTCCAGGGTGAAGTAGTCGGGACCGGAGTAGACGCCGGTCGTCAGCTTGGTGCGCTGCATGAGCAGGTCGTTCAGCAGGCTGGACGCGCCGAACCGGAACCAGTCCGGGTCCAGCCAGTCCGCGCCGACGGTCTCGTTGACCATGACCAGGTACTTGATCGCGTCCTTGGTGGTCTTGATGCCGCCGGCCGGCTTCACGCCGACCTGCCGGCCGGTGGCGGCGCGGAAGTCGCGGACCGCCTCCAGCATCACCAGGCTCACCGGCAGCGTCGCCGCGACCGGGACCTTGCCGGTGGAGGTCTTGATGAAGTCGCCGCCGGCCAGCATGGCCAGCCAGGAGGCCCGCCGCACGTTGTCGTACGTGGCCAGCTCGCCGGTCTCCAGGATCACCTTGAGGTGGGCGTCCCCGCAGGCGGACTTGGTGGCCACGATCTCGTCGTAGACCTCCTTGTAGCGCCCGGCCAGGAACGCGCTCCGGTTGATCACCATGTCGATCTCGTCGGCGCCGGCCTCGACGGCCGCCCGGACGTCCGCCAGCTTGATCTCCAGCGGCGCCTGGCCGGACGGGAACGCGGTCGCCACGCTGGCCAGGTGCACGCCGGTGCCGCGCAGCACCTCGGCCACGTACGGGACCATCGAGGGGTAGACGCAGACCGCGCCGACGTGCGGACAGCTCGGGTCCGCCGGGTCGGGGCGCACCGCCTTGGCGGCGAGCGCCCGCACCTTGCCGGGGGTGTCCGCGCCCTCGAGGGTGGTCAGGTCGACCATCCGGATCGCCAGGTCGATGGCCTGGGCCTTGGCGGTGGTCTTGATGGAGCGGGTGCCGAGCTGTGCCGCCCGCTGCTCCGCGCCGACCTGGTCCACGCCGGGCAGGCCGTGCAGGAAGGTCCGCAGAGCGGTCTCGGATCGTCCCAGCTCGGAGAGGTCCGACCGGGCCGACGTCGCTGTCGCCGTCATGTCTCGAATACTACGCATCCGCGGGGTGAGTGATCTTGGTCACGGTCGCCTGGTCGGGGGCGCCATACGTGAGCGGCGTCGCTGGTCACCCCCGCACCCGCAGTGCCGGCACCGGCGGACCGGTAGGTTGAGCGATCGTGGACGTACACGTCATTGACCACCCGCTCGCCCAGTCGCGGCTGACCGCCATGCGGGACGCCCGGACCGACTCGTCGTCGTTCCGGGCCGCGCTGCACGAACTCACCACCATGCTGGTGTACGAGGCCGCGCGCTCCTTCCCGGTCGAGAAGTACCAGATCCAGACCCCGGTCACCGGCGCCGAGGGGACCCGGCTGGCCAACCCGCCGCTGCTGGTGCCGGTGCTGCGGGCCGGTCTCGGCATGGCCGACGCCGCACTCGCCCTGCTGCCGGAGTCCTCGATGGGCTTCGTCGGGCTGGCCCGCGACGAGCGGACGTACGAGCCGCGCGCGTACATGGAGTCGCTGCCCCGCGACCTGACCGGCCTGCCGGTGCTGGTGCTCGACCCGATGCTGGCCACCGGCGGTTCGCTGGAGCACGGCTGCCGGCTGCTGGCCGACCGCGGCTGCACCGACATCACCGTGCTCTGCGTACTGGCCGCGCCGGTCGGCATCGCCCGGCTGGAGCAGTCCGGCCTGCCGCTGCGCCTGGTCACCGCCTCGATCGACGAGGGCCTGAACGACCGGATGTTCATCGTCCCGGGCCTCGGCGACGCCGGCGACCGCCAGTTCGGCGGCATGCCCCGCTTCTGACGCCACCGGTCGGCCCGCCGGTGACCCGGCGGGCCGGACGGGTCGACCGGGCGAGTTGCCGCGCGGGGGGGTGCGGACAACCGCTAGCGTCTCGGGCCATGACTGGTGTTGCGCTCGCCGAAGAGCTGCTGCTCCTCGCCTATGACGACGAAACCGGCAAGGCGACCATGCCGCGGATCAGCCTGGACCTCGGGATGGCCGCCGCGGTGCTGATCGAGCTGGCCCTGGCCGGCCGGATCGCGTACGCCGAGGGCTCCCTGGCGGTGACCGACCCGGCGCCCACCGGCGAGCCGGTCGCCGACGAGGTGCTGGCCCGGATCGCCGCCGACACCCCGCACACCCCGTCGTCGTGGGTGCAGCGACTGCGGCACGGCCTGCGCGACCGGATCCTCGGCGACCTGTGCCGCCAGGGTGTCGTGCGCGACGTCGACGAGACCGAGCTGGGCTTCATCCACGTGCACCGCTACCCGGTCGCCGACGCCTCCGTGGAGGCGGACATCCGCCGCCGGCTGGCCGAGGCGCTGACCAGCGGCGAACTCCCCGACGAGCGGACCGCCGCGCTGGCCACCCTGGTCGCCGTGCTGCGGATGGAGCCGGCGCTGGGGTTGACCGGCGACGACGCCCGGGACGCCCGGCGCCGGCTGGAGGAGATCACCGGCGGCGCCGGCTTCTCCGGCAACGTCAGCCTGGACGACTCGGTGGTCCGCCCCTCCGTCGGCCTGGTGGTCGCCGCCCTCGGCCAGGCCGTCGACGCCGCCCTCGGCAAGCGCGCCTGACCCCGCCCGGCCCCGCGCCCCGCCCTTGTTGAGCAAGAGGTCTGCGTCTCCGGAGCCGCTCTCCGGGACGCAAACCTCTTGATCACCTCTTTCGGGCGGGTCAGAGGCCGAGGGCGGCGGCGATTTCGGCGCGGAGCGCCGAGACCGCGGCGACCGCGCGCTGCCGGGCCGCGGGAACGTTGCCGTCCACGACCGGCGCCACCACCTCCAGGTACGCCTTGAGCTTCGGTTCGGTGCCGGAGGGGCGGATCACCACCCGGGCCGCGTCGGTCCGCAGGATCACCACGTCGGCCGCCGGAAGCAGGTCCGTCGACTCGATGACCGGGTGACCGAGCAGGGTCGTCGGGGTGTCGGCCCGGATCCGTTCCATCGTCCGGGCGATCACCCGCAGGTCATCGACCCGCACCGAGAGCTGGTCGGTGTGGTGGACGCCGAACTCGGCGGCCAGCTCGTCGAGCCGGTCGGTGAGCGTACGGCCCTGCGCCTTCAGCCCGGCGGCCAAATCGGCGACGGTCAGCGCGGCGGTGATGCCGTCCTTGTCCCGCACGTGCTCCGGCGCCACGCAGTAGCCGAGCGCCTCCTCGTACCCGAAGACCAGCGGCGCGGACCCGCCACCGGCCCGGACGATCCACTTGAACCCGGTCAACGTCTCGTCGTACGGCAGGCCGCGGGCCGCGCACATCGCCCGCAGCAGCGACGAGGAGACGATGGTGGTGGCGTACAGGCCGGTCACGCCCCGGCGCATCAGGTGGTCGGCGAGCAGCACGCCCACCTCGTCCCCCCGCAGCATCCGCCAGCTGCGCCGGTCCTCGCTCCCGCCGGCGAGGCTCGCGAGCTCACGCCGCTCGCTCGCCGAACCCACTTCGCCGCAGACGACCACCGCGCAGCGGTCCGCGTCCGGGTCGTTGGCGATGGCGATGTCGGCGCCCGTCGACTCGGCCAGCGCGACCAGCCGGTCCACCGCGCCCGGCTCCTCCGGGTTGGGGAAGCTCACGGTCGGGAAGGTCGGGTCCGGCTCGGCCTGCTCGGGCACCACCCCGGGCACCGGGAAGCCGGCGCGGGCGAAGGCGGCGGTCAGCACCGACCCGCCCACCCCGTGCAGCGGCGTGTATGCCACCTTCAGGTCCCGGGGGCCGTCCGGGTCGATCACCCCGGCGGCCCGCGCCACGTACGACGCGACAAGGTCGTCGCCGAGCACCTCGCCGGCCGGGCCGAGCGCCACCTGCGCCAGCGGGCCCACCGCCCGGATCGCCGCCTCGATGCCGGCGTCGGCCGGCGGGACGATCTGCGCGCCCGCCCCGAGCTCCCCGCCGAGCTGGGCGCCCAGGTAGACCTTGTAGCCGTTGTCCTGCGGCGGGTTGTGGCTCGCGGTGACCATCACCCCGGCCACCGCGCCGAGCTGCCGCACCGCGTACGCGAGCACCGGCGTGGGCAGCGGTCGGGGCAGCAGCAGCGCCGGACGTCCCGCCCCGGTGGCCACCTGGGCGGTGCGCTCGGCGAAGGCCCGGGAACCGTGCCGGGCGTCGTACCCGATCACCAGCGGACCCGTCCCGCCCTGGGCGGCGAGCCAGCCGACCAGCCCGGCGGCGGCCTGGGTGACCACCGCGAGGTTCATCCCGTTCGGGCCGGCGCGCAGCGGGCCACGCAGGCCTGCGGTGCCGAAGGTCAGCGGCCCGGCGAACCGGTCGGCCAGGTCCGGCCCGCTGGCCGGCAGCCCGTCGAGCACCCCCCGCAGCTCGTCCCGGCTGGTCGGGTCGGGGTCGTCGTCGAGCCACCGTCGGGCCTGCTCGCGAAGTTCGTCAAGGTCAGTGGTTTCCGCCGCCATTGCCTCTTGATAGCACGGCGGCGGATCACCACTGGCCCTCGGCCTCGACTCAGTTGGCCCCGGTGAGCTGGAAGGACCGCGCCATCGCGTCGAAGATCGGCCGGCTCGCGGCGAATTCGGCCTCGTTGGCGGTCAGGTAGAACGAGTAGACCTTGCCGTCCTTCACCACGCCGCGCCACACCCCGTGCCGCTTGGTCGCACCGTCCCCGCAGGTGTACTCGAACTCGGCCGCCGCCCCGCCGGCGAGCGTCGGCTCCGACATCGCGAGCTGCTGGTACGGCTTCGCGCAGGACTTGCTCTTGTCCCGGAGGTTCCGCGAGGCGAACTCCGCCCAGCTGACCGAGGTGCCGCTCCACTGCTCGGCGAGGATCCGCACCTTGCGCCCGCTGACCTGTGGGTCGACGTAGTCGACGAATACCCCGCCGGTCTTCCGGTCCCAGCCCTTCGGCACCTGGACGCTGACGCCCTTGGCCGAGTGCTCCTGCATCTCCACGCCCGGCCCGGCCGGCGCCGTCGCGGTCGGCAGCGACGTCACGATCTGCCGGTTCGGCTCGTCGTCGCCGCCGAACAGCACGACCACGCCGATCAGCAGCAGCACCGCCAGCCCGCCGGCCGCGGCGAGCTGCACCTTGCGCGGCCAGCCCTTGACGGTGCCGACCACCTTGTCGCCGGCGCCCTTCAGCGTGCCCAGCGCGCCACCCGCGGCGGACCCGCCGGAACCGTTGGCCGGCCCGGCCCACGGCTGCCCGGTGCCCGGCACCGACCACTGGCCGCCGCCGTACACCGGCTGGGTGGCCTCGGCGGCGCGGCCGTACACCGGCTGGGTGGCGTCCGGGTGGCCGGTGCCGATCCGCTGGGTGGCCTCCGGCGCCGCCTGGTGGCCGATCCGCTGGGTGGCCTCCGACGCGCCGTACGCGGTGCCCGCCCGTCCCGGCGTGGCCATCGCTCCGGTCGGGGTGTGCAGTGGGCCGGCCAGTGCGTCGGCGCTGGTCTCGTCGAGCCCGGCGCCGCCCGCGGCGGCCGCCGCCCCGGACCGTTCGCCCCGGCGCAGCGCGGCGAGCCGGTCGGTGAGGGACTCGCTGGGACCGATCATCGCCCGGCCGCCGATCTGGCCACTCGGCTTCGGCTCCGGCGCCGCCGGGGGCGGCGGCGCGGACGGCCGCTGCACCGGCACCACCGCGTACGGGTCGGTGACCGAGTTGACCGCGGTCGCGGTGCTGGTCAGCGGGCCGGCGAGCAGCTCGCGCAGCATCGCCCGGGCGGTGTGCACGTCCAGCCGGCGGGCCGGGTCCTTCTCCAGCAGCCCCATCAGCACCCGGGTCAACGGACCGCTGCGCTGCGGGGTGGCCGGCGGGTCCTCGACCACGGCGTGCATCGTCTCGATGGGGTCGCCCTTGTCGAACGGCGGACGCCCCTCCACCGCGGTGTAGAGCGTGACGCCCAGCGAGAAGAGGTCGCTCGGCGGCCCGAACTCCTGGCCCATCGCCCGTTCCGGCGAGATGAAGTGCGGCGAGCCGAGCACCATGCCGGGCGTGGTGAGCTGCACGTCGGTGGGCATCCGGGCCACCCCGAAGTCGGTCAGCACGCACCGACCGTCGTTGCAGATCAGCACGTTGGCCGGCTTGACGTCGCGGTGCAGCACGCCGATCGCGTGCGCCACCTCCAGCGCGCCGAGCAGGGCGATGCCGATCTTGGCGACGGCGCGGGGCGCCACCGGGCCGTCCTCGATGACCATGTCGGCGAGGCTGCGGGCGTCCAGCAGCTCCATCACGATCCACGGGCGGCCACCCTCGGTGACCACGTCGTACACCTGGACCACGGCGGGGTGCTGGATCGCGGCGGCGGCGCGGGCCTCGCGCAGGGTCCGCTCGTACATCGCGTCGCGGTCGCTCGGGGCGAGCCCGGGCGGGAGGACGACTTCCTTGACCGCCACGTCGCGGCGCAGCAGCGTGTCTGTGGCGCGCCAGACCGTGCCCATGCCGCCGTTGCCCACCGGGGACCGCAGCGAGTAGCGGCCACCGATGGTGGTGCCGGGTGCCGCGCGTCCGTTGGGAGGACTGACTGGTCCGCCGCTCCACGTCGGGATCTGAGTCACAGAAAAGCCACCGGGGGATATCGAGGGGGGCTGGGACACAACCCCCCTATCTTGCTGGTTCCGACGGCCGATGCGAAACCCGACGCGGCGGACGTTTACCTATTCGACCGTATGTGGTCAGGTACTCACCTCTCGTCGATCCTCTTCGACGTGGTGTGCGGTATCCCTCACCCACCGACGTCCGGTCGCGTCCTACCATCCGGTAATGAGCGAACGGCGGTCAAGCGAGTCCGGTTTCCCCATCAAGGGCGTCTACACGACGGCCGACCTCCCCGGGGAGCTGGCGGACCGACTGGGCGCCCCGGGCGAGTTCCCGTACACCCGCGGGGTCTACCCGACTATGTACACCTCCCGCCCGTGGACGATGCGGCAGTACGCCGGCTTCGGCACCGCCACCGAGTCCAACGCGCGTTACCACCAGTTGTTGCGGGCCGGCACCATGGGCCTCTCCGTCGCCTTCGACCTGCCCACCCAGATGGGGTACGACTCCGACGACCCGATCGCGCACGGCGAGGTGGGCAAGGTCGGGGTGGCCATCGACTCCATCGAGGACATGCGGCTGCTCTTCGACGGCATCCCGCTGGACAAGGTCTCCACCTCGATGACCATCAACGCGCCCGGCTCGGTGCTGCTCCTGCTGTACCAGCTCATGGCCCAGGAGAACGGGGTCGCCGGGGGCGCGCTGAACGGCACCATCCAGAACGACATCCTCAAGGAGTACATCGCCCGGGGGACGTACATCTTCCCGCCGAAGCCCTCGCTGCGGCTGGTCGCCGACACCTTCGCGTACTGCCGCAAGGAGGTGCCGAAGTGGAACACCATCTCGATTTCCGGCTACCACATGGCGGAGGCCGGCGCGACGCCCGCGCAGGAGATCGCGTTCACCCTGGCCAACGGCGTGGAGTACGTCCGCGCCGCGCTGGCGGCCGGGCTGGCCGTGGACGACTTCGCGCCCCGGCTGTCGTTCTTCTTCGTCGCCCGGACCACCCTGATCGAGGAGGTCGCCAAGTTCCGCGCCGCCCGGCGGATCTGGGCCCGGCTGATGCGCGACGAGTTCGGCGCGAAGGACCCGAAGTCGATGATGCTGCGCTTCCACACGCAGACCGCGGGCGTCCAGCTCACCGCCCAGCAGCCGGAGGTCAACCTGGTCCGGGTGGCCATCCAGGGGCTCGGCGCGGTGCTCGGCGGCACCCAGTCGCTGCACACCAACAGCTTCGACGAGGCGATCGCGCTGCCCACCGAGAAGGCGGCCCGGCTGGCGCTGCGGACGCAGCAGGTGCTGGCGTACGAGACGGACCTGACCGCCACCGTGGACCCGTTCGCCGGGTCGTACGTGGTGGAGGCGATGACCGCGGAGATCGAGGCGGCCGCGACCGAGCTGATGGAGCGGGTGGCCGACCACGGCTCGGCGGTGGACGCCATCGAGGCCGGCTTCCAGAAGCGGGAGATCGAGCAGTCGGCGTACCGGATCGCCCAGGAGATCGACTCCGGTGAGCGGGTGGTGGTGGGCCTCAACCGCTTCGCCATCGACGAGGAGGAGCCGTACGAGCCGCTGCGGGTGGACCCGACGATCGAGGCCGCCCAGGCGGAGCGGCTGGCGAAGCTGCGGGCGGAGCGGGACAACGACGCAGTCGAGCGGGCGCTCGCGGAGCTGCGCGCGGCCGCCGAGGGCGCCGCGAACGTGCTCTACCCGATGAAGGAGGCGCTGCGGGCCCGCGCCACGGTGGGCGAGGTCTGCGGCACGCTGCGCGCGGTCTGGGGGACGTACCGGCCGAGCGACCGGTTCTGACCTTCGTCAATGGCGGCCGCCCCGGCACCGGCGCGGGCCGCCGTCCGCGCTTCCGAGCTGCGAAAACGGGCGTCGCCGCCGGTCGTCGGGCGGCGCTACAGTCGGTGTTCTCCCCGTACTTCGGCGGAGCGGAGGCGCGGCGCGGACCTCCCGGGCGACGGCGCCCGGCCCGTTCGGCCGGCCTGCGGCAGTGAGGCCGGCCGCCCGCGAGTGTGCGGATCGGGAATGCGGGTAACCCGGTCGGGTGATCGGGACGGACAGCCTGTGCGGTCGCGGAACGGCCGGTCATGTCACCGTCGGGAGTCGTCCGGCCGCCGAGAGTTGTCGTTTGATGGTCAGAGCGGCAGTTAATTGTCGCGACTAATGCGACAATTCGGAACGGCAGCCTGGGTTTTCGTGACCGCCGAAACGGTTACGCGTTGTAGGAGGTGGGGGGCAGATGACGGCGTTCGACCGCGATCTACCTGCTGTCCCGCAGATATTCGACCCCTCTCACCAGGGCATTCGTGACTCTGTGCGGTCCGATCGCTACGGGAAAGATGTTGCCCAGCGTCACCGTCGGAGGTCTAGGCTGTCTGCTGTTCTCCCCGATGATCCATCCATCTCTAGTGATCGAGAATTCGACGTGACGAGTGCGTTGACGCTGCCCACCGCGGGCCAGCTGGCGTCGTCCTGGCCGGAGGCGCCATCCGGGTCCCAGCCCCTGCCCTTCGAGCTCGACCATCTGCTCGCCCTCCGGGTACCCGGCCTCATCGCCACCCGCCGTCACATCCACTCCTACCCGGAGCTGTCCGGCGAGGAGTTCGAGACGGCCGCACTGATCGCCCGGGAACTCTCCCTGGCCGGGCTGCACCCGCGACTGCTGCCCAAGGGCAACGGCGTCATCTGCGACATCGACGGGCGGCCGGACGGCCCGGTGATCGCGCTCCGCGCCGACATCGACGCGCTGCCGCTGACCGACGCGAAGGACGTGCCGTACCGGTCCACGGTGGACGGCGTCTGCCACGCCTGCGGGCACGACGTGCACACCTCGGTGATGCTCGGCGTCGGCATGCTGCTGGCCCAGCTCGCCGACCTGGGCCAGCTCAACGGCCGGGTCCGGCTGATCTTCCAGCCGGCCGAGGAGATCCTGCCCTGCGGTTCGCTGGAGGTCATCGAGGCCGGCGGCCTCGACGACGTGGTGCAGATCTTCGCCGTGCACTGCGACCCGAACCTGCCGGTGGGCAAGGTCGGCCTGCGGGTCGGCCCGATCACCGCGGCGGCCGACAACGTCACCGTCCGGCTCACCGGGCCGGGTGGGCACACCGCCCGCCCGCACCTCACCGTCGACCTGGTCGACGCGCTCGGCCGGCTGGTCACCGAGGTGCCCACCCTGGTCAGCCGCCGGGTGCCGGCCAACAGCGGGCTGCTGCTGGTGTTCGGCCACGCCTCGGCCGGCACCCGTTACAACGTCATCCCGTCCGAGGCCTGCGCCGCCGGCACCCTGCGGGTGATGGACCGCGACACCTGGGAGCAGGCCCCGAAGATCGTGGCTCAGGTGGTCCAGGACGTCATGGCGCCCACCGGTGCGACCGTCGACCTGGAATACCTCCGTGGCCGCCCGCCGGTCAGCAACGACGCCCGCGCCATCGGCGTGCTGACCGCCGCGACCGCCGCCGCCCTCGGCCCCGAGGGGATCGCGGAGACCCCGCAGAGCATGGGCGGCGAGGACTTCTCCTGGTACCTGGAGCACGTGCCGGGCGCGCTCGCCCGCCTCGGCGTCGGCCGGTCCGGTCCCAACGTGGACCTGCACCGGGCCTCGTTCGATCCGGACGAGCGCGCCATCCCGGTCGGGGTACGCCTCATAGTGCAGACCGCGTTGCGGGCACTGGCAGCGGCGCGGTAGGACCAACCGGCTGACCGGCCGGCGGCCCGAGCGGCGGCGTCGGCCCGGCCGGTGGCGTCCGCCGGCGTCGGCGGCGCAGCACCCGGATCAGCAGCGTCACCGGTACGCCGAACGCCACCAACCACGGCAGCAGCGCGCCGAGCACGGTGAGCAGCACGGTCACCGAGGCGACGAAGACCTCCCAGCCACCCCGCAGCCCGACCAGGAACCCGATCTCGGTCTGCTCCTCCTCGGTGGAGGCGTCCTTCCCGACGAAGGTCACCGTGATGGTGGACAGCGCGGTCAGGTCGGCCAGCCGGCGCTTCTTCGCCTCCAACGAGGCGAGGTCGGCCTCCCGCCGGCCCAGCTCGTTCTCCAGGTTCACCAGCTCGCCCGTCGAGGTGGCCCGGTCCAGCAGCTTGCGGGCGCTCTCCACCCGGGCCCGCTGGCTGGTGATCCGGGCGTCCAGGTCGACCACCTCCTCGGTGACGTCCTGGGTGTGCACCTCGCGCCGCTGCTGCCGGCCCAGCTTCGCCAGCTCGTCCACGACCGCTGTGAACTTCGCCGCCGGCACCCGCAGCTCCAACTCGGCGCGCGCGTCCGCCGACTCGCTGCGCCGCTGGTCGCCGCCGACGAACCCGCCCGCCTCGGTCACCGCGGCGATCGCCTCCCGAGCGGCCCGTTCCACGTCGTCCACCTGCACCTGCATCGTTCCGGTGTAGATGATCGACCGCTGGTCGACCCGCAGGTCGGGCGGGCTCGCGCCGGCCTCGCCGGGTGCCGCCTGGCCGCGGTCGGCCGCCGCGCCGCCGGCCGGCGCCTGGGCGGAGGTGCTGTCACGCTCCGCGCCGCCCGCGCCGCAACCCCCCGCGACCAGCACCGCGACCAGTCCCACCGCCGCCAGCGGTACGCCGCCGCGGCGTCCTGTCCGTACGCTCATCCCCGCTCCGATCCTCGTGGCCCCGTCCCGGGGCGATACGTCGGACGCGACGCGACACCGCGCCGGTTCCGGCAGACTGCGCTCAGGACGTCACGATTCGATAATCGAGGAGTCACGATGCAGGTCACCAAGTACGCCCACTCCTGTGTCCGGGTGGAGCACGACGGGGGAGTGCTCGTCGTCGACCCCGGGGTGTTCACCGAGCCCGAGGCGTTGGACGGGGCGGACGCGGTGCTGATCACCCACCAGCATCCGGACCATGTGAATCCGGAGACGCTCGCCCGGGCGCTGGAGCGTCGCCCGTTCACCGTCAACGGTCCGGCCTCGCTCGCCGGCGTCCTCGGTGACGCGGCCGAGGCGCTGACCGTGGTCGCGCCGGGGGAGTCGTTCACCGCCGCCGGGGTGGCGGTCCGTGCGTACGGCGGAAAGCACGCCGTCATCCACCCGGACATCCCAGTGATCGAGAACCTGGGTTACCTGATCAACGACGTGGTCTACCACCCGGGAGACTCCCTGGACGTCCCCGAGGAGGTCCAGGTGGACACCCTCTTCGCGCCCATCCACGCGCCCTGGTCGAAGTTCGCCGAGGTGGTCGACTTCATCCGGGCGGTCGCCCCGCGCCGCGCGTACGCCCTGCACGACGGTCTGCTCAACAGCAACGGGTTCGCCGTGCTCGACCGGCAGTACACCGCGCTGTCGAACACCGAGTACCAGCGGCTCGAGCCGGGCACCCGGTTCGACGCCTGACCCGTGGCCGCCCCCTCCCGCGAGCTGGTTGAGCAGCTCTACGCCACGCCACCCGACCGGTTCGTCGCCGCCCGGGACGCCGCCGTCGCCGAGGCGCGCCGAGCCGGCGACCAGGCCGCCGCCCGGGAGATCGCCCGGCTGCGCCGGCCCACCGTGGCGGCCTGGCTGGTGAACCTGCTGGCCATCCGCCGGCCCGAGCTGGTCGCCGACCTGGCGCAGCTCGCCGACGCGCTCCGTGCCGCCCAGCGCGACCTGCGCGGCGCCAAGCTCCGCGAGCTGTCCGCGCAGCGCCGGGCCGTGGTCGGCGCCCTGGTCGCCGAGGTACGCCGGCTGGCCGCCGAGACCGGGGAGGCCCCGCCGGCCGGGAAGCTGCCGCTGGGCGAGGTCGAGGCGACCCTCAACGCGGCGCTCTCCGACGCCGAGGTGGCCGAGCAGATCCGCTCCGGTCGGCTGCTCCGGGCCACCAGCTACGCCGGCTTCGGCGAGGTGCCCCGCCCCCAGCTGCGGCTGGTCACCGGGGGCGCGGAGGAACCCGCAGTACCGGACCGGGCGGCCGAGCGGGCCGAGACCCGGCGGACGCGCGACGAACGGGCGGCGGACCGGGCCGCCCGGGCCGAGCGGGCGAAACGCCGCCGGGAGCTGGACCGGGAGCTGGCCCGGGCCCGGACCGACCAGGAACGCGCCGAGGCGGAGCTGGCCGGCGCGGAGCGGTCCGCCCAGGACGGCGCGGTGGAGCTGGACCGGATCGAGGCCGAACTCGCCGAGCTGGAGCGCCGGCGGGCCGTCGCCGAGCAGGAGCTGAGCCGGGCCAAGCTGGCCCGCCGCGCCGCCGAGCGGGCGGTCACCGCGGCCCGCCGGCGCGCCGGTGAGGTCGAGGCCGCGGTGGAGGCGCTGGACGCCGAAGAGGGGGATGCCACCGGCGGCGGTCAGCAGGCAGACTGACCGGGATGGATGACCACGGTGGACGGACGGTGTCCGCGCTTCCCGCTGCGGTGTCCGGCGGATGACCCCCGAGCAGGTCGCCGCCGCCAGCAAGCCGCTGGTGCTGGAACTCGGGGAGGCGTTCAGCCGCTGCCCGGGGACCCTGCGCCGGGCCCGCCTGCTCGGCATCTCCGGCTGGGCGTTCTACATCACCGGCCGGGCCGGCGCGCTCGGCGACGTACGCGCCGAGACGGTCGCCGCCGCCCTCGGCTTCATCGCCCCCGACGCGGTCGCCGACGGCTGGGACGCCGCGGCCCGTACCGTCCGGCCGGTGGAGATCGCCGCGGCGAACCTGGCCGAGTGCTGCCGCTGGGGCGCCCAGCATCTCGGCGAGGCGCCGGGGACGGCCCGGCTGGTCGGGCTGCTGGAACGGATCGTCGACGCGGCGGACGCCAGCGGGATGCCGCTCTTCGCCGCCTGGCGGGCCATGCCGGTGCCGGACCGGTCGCCCGGCGCCCGGACGGCCGTCGGGCTGCTCCTGCTCCGTGAGCACTTCGCCGGGGCGTACCTGCTCGCCGTCCGGGCCGCCGGGATGACCCCGCTGGAGGCGGTCCTGGCCGGGCCGGAGGGCGAGGCGGGCGCCGCCGCCTGCGGCTGGCCGCCGCCGTACCCGCCGGTGGGGCCGCTGGTCCGGCGGCGGCTCTGGGCCGAGGCGGTGACCGACCGGCTGGCCTCGTCGGCGTTCCGGGGGCTCGGCCCGGGCGAGGGGGCCGAGCTGCTCGACCTGCTCACCGCCACCCGGCTGCACCTGGGCCGGCGCGTCCCGGCCGCCTGACGGGTGCCGGCCGTGCGGACGTACGGGGCCGTGGTCCGCCGGCCCTGGGCCAAAAATGGGCGGCGCGGTCGGCGGTCGGCCTGCCAGGATCGCGGCGTGACGCTCCCCGCCGGCTGGACGGCCCGCCGACCCACCCTGGACGACGTACCGGCGATCCTGAAGGTGGTGCACGCCGCCGACACGTTCGCCATCGGATATCCGGACTTCTCCGCCGAGGACGTGGCGGAGTGCCTGACCGCGCCGTACGTCGACCCGGCCGCGGACTCGTGGCTGGGCCTGGACCCGGAGGGCGGGGTCGTCGCCTGGGCGATCGTGGACAACCCGACCGACGTGGGGCGCGAGTTCGTCGAGGTGTACGTCGACCCCGAGCGCGGTCGCGAGCTGCGAGCTCCGCTGCTGGACCGGCAGCTGGCCCGGGTCGCCGAGCGGGCCGTCGAGCGTGGGCTGCCGGCGCTCACCGTCCGGTGCGCGGTGTACGAGCCGGAGCAGGAGTGGCGGCGGACCCTGCTCGACGCCGGGTTCACCCTCGGCAAGCGGTACGTGCGGATGAGCCGGTCACTGGCCGACCTGCCCGCCGGGCCGCCCGCGCCCCCGGCCGGCGTCACCGTCCGGCCGGTACGCCCCGACGACGAGGCGGAGCTGCGGACGTTCCACCGGATCTACGACACCGCGTTCCGCGACAGCCCCGACTACGAGCCGCGGAGCTACCACGTCTGGCGGGCGAGCCTCGGCGACGCCACCGACTGGGACGAGTGGTTCGTCGCCGAGGTGGACGGCGAACCGGCCGGCGTCCTCCAGTCCTCCCCGCAGGGCGTCGACCAGAACGAGGGCTTCGTCAAGAACCTCGCCGTGCTGCCCGAGCATCGGCGCCGGGGGGTGGGCGCCGCCCTGCTCCAGCACGCCTTCGCCCGGTACGCCGCCAAGGGGCGGGCCACCGCCGGCCTCGGGGTGGACCTGGCGAACCCGACCGCCCCGCTGTCCCTCTACCGGTCGGTCGGGCTGCGCGAGGTACGCGCGGTCGACATGTACCAGCTGGAGGTCAAGGCCGCCGGCTGACCGGCGCCCGGGTGTGGCATTGGCGACCCGGTCAGGGGTCGACGGGCGGCCCGACCGGGCACGGGAGCAGACTGGGAGCGTGCGATACGCGCTACGCCGACGCGGTGCCGGTGGGGCGGGACCGCAGCTCGGTGACGTAGTCGTCCGGCGCGCCCGCCTTCTCGGCCGCGTTCGCGATCTCCGACAGGTACCACGACGTCGGCAGGCCGCCCTCGTACCCGTCGAAGACGTAGACCCAGGCGGTCACGTCCCCGTCCAGCGTCGAGACGCGGACGGTGAGCTTGCGGTACGTCCCGGCGGTCACGCCCTCGAGCTCGTCGAGCTGCGCCGCGTCGTACGGGTGGATGTCGTAGAGCGCCACGAAGACCCGGTCACCCGGGGACTCGACGACGGTGCTGACCGAGCCCTCCCAGCCGATGACGTCCTCGCCGGCGAAGGTGAGCCGCCAGCCCTCCAGCCAGCCGATGCCCACCATCGGCGAATGCGGGCAGTAGGCACGCATCCGGGCGGGGTCCAGGTTTGAGCCGTAAGCGGCGTAATGACGCACGGCGATGACGATAGCCCGGCCGGCGGGTGGGGGAGAATACGACGGTGCGTGTCGAGCGCGTTGGGGAGAAGAAAGTCACTGTGAGCACTGACGAGGGGCGAGCGCTGTGAGCCAGATCGTGATCATCGGCGGGGGGCCGGCCGGGTACGAGGCGGCGCTGGTCGCCGCCCAGCTCGACGCCGATGTCACCGTGGTGGAGGCGGAGGGGGCCGGCGGCGCCTGCGTGCTCTCCGACTGCGTCCCGTCGAAGACCTTCATCGCCAGCTCAGAGGTGGTGACCGGCTACCGGGACACCGAGGAGTTCGGGGTGCACTCCGACGGGCTGGAGGCGGTCACCGTCGACGCCCGCGCGGTGCACGAACGGGTGAAGCGGCTCGCGCTGGCCCAGTCGGCCGACATCCACACCAAGCTGATCAAGGCCGGGGTGGAGTTCGTCGCGGGGACCGCCCGGCTCGGCGAGGACACCCTCGGCCACACCCACCGGGTGGTGGTGACCCCGGCCGACGGCGCCGAGGAGTATTCGATCGCCGCCTCCACCGTGCTGATCGCCACCGGCGCCACGCCCCGCCAGCTCCCCACCGCCGTCCCGGACGGCGAGCGCATCCTGACCTGGCGCCAGGTGTACGACCTGCCCGACCTGCCCGAGCACCTGATCGTGGTCGGTTCCGGCGTGACCGGGGCCGAGTTCGCCAGCGCGTACCTGGCCATGGGCGTCGAGGTCACCCTGGTCTCCAGCCGGGACCGGGTGATGCCGCACGAGGACGCCGATGCCGCGTCGGCCATCGAGCGGGTGTTCCGCAACCGGGGCATGAGCATCCTCAACAACTCCCGCGCGGACGCGGTCCGCCGCACCTCTGACGGGGTCGAGGTCGAGCTCTCCGACGGCCGCAAGGTGCACGGCACGCACGCGCTGATCGCCGTCGGCTCGATCCCGAACACCGCCAACCTGGGCCTCGCCGAGTACGGCGTGGAGCTGGCCCGGGGTGGCTACGTCACCGTCGACCGGGTGTCCCGGACCAACGTGCCCGGCGTCTACGCCGCCGGTGACTGCACCGGGGTGCTGCCGCTGGCCAGCGTCGCCGCCATGCAGGGCCGGATCGCGATGTGGCACGCGCTCGGTGAGGCGGTCCGGCCGCTGCGGCTGCGTACCGTCGCGGCGAACGTCTTCACCGACCCGGAGCTGGCCACCGTCGGCGTCTCGCAGGACGAGGTGGACGCCGGCAAGATCCCGGCCCGCCAGGTGATGCTGCCGCTCTCCGGCAACGCCCGGGCGAAGATGGCCGACCTGGCCGACGGCTTCGTCAAGCTCTTCTGCCGCCCGGCCAGCGGTCAGGTGATCGGCGGCGTGGTGGTGGCCCCCAAGGCCAGTGAGTTGATCCTGCCGATCACCATGGCGGTGGAGAACAACCTCACGGTCAACGAGCTGGCCCAGACCATCACCATCTACCCGAGCCTCTCCGGCTCCATCACCGAGGCCGCCCGCCAGCTGATGCTCCACGAACTGGAGTAGTCCCCGGGTCAGCGGAAGGCGTCGGCGTGGTCGGCGGCCCAGTCCGCGTACGGGCGGGCGGGGTGCCCGGTGATCCGCTCGACGGTGTCGGTGACCTGTTCGGGGTGGTCGACGAAGGCGGCCCAGCCGCGCAGGGCGATCTCGGCGAAGTCGGGATCGCCGAAGGCGGCGGCCAGCATCTGCCGGGCCTCCCCGAGCGGCATCTCCGACCAGCGCAGGTCCCGGCCGACGGCCCGGCCGATGGCGCGGACCTGCTCCTCCTGGGTCAGGGTCGCCGGCCCGCTGAGCAGATGCCGCGCGCCGCTGTGGCCGGCCGAGGTCAGCGCCGCGACGGCGACCTCGGCGAGGTCGCGCTCGTGGACCAGGGACCGGGCGGCCGCCCCGTACGGCCAGCGCACGACGTCGCCGGCCCGGATCTGGCCGGCCCACATCAGGGTGTTGGCGGCGAAGCCGACCGGGCGGAGGAAGGTCCACTCCGCGCCGGACGCCTCGACGGCCCGCTCCACGACGGCCCAGAACGACTCCGGCTGGTCGGCCGCGCCCGGCGCGGAGAGGTACACGATCCGGGTCGCTGTCGCGGCGATCAGGCAGGTCACCTCGGATGCGTGCTTCCGGGCCACCGCCGGGTCGGTGAAGGGCCAGATCAGGAAGACCGCGTCGACGCCGGCCAGGTGGGGCGCGAGCGACGCCGGCTCGGCGAGGTCCCCGGCCACCACCTCGACCCCGGCGGGCAGGCCGGCCGTCGCCGGGGTCCGGCTCACCGCCCGGACCCGCTCGCCGCGGGCCACCAGCAGCGACACCACCTCCCGGCCGACCGTGCCGGTCGCCCCCGTCTCCAGGATCATCACGCCTCCTCGCCGCACCGGGCCGCCGTCGACCCCCGGGGCCACACGTTAGGAGTTGAAGCGGTGTTGAGGTCAACAGCACGGGCCGGCCGCGTCGCGTGGACGGCGGGTCGGCCGATCAGGGTCACCGCGACCACGGCGAGCACGCCGACCTCGGCGAGGATGAGCAGCCGTTCGGCGAGGCCGATCAGCACCCGGTCGCCCGGGTAGGCGGACCAGACCATGGCGCCGGCCAGGGCCAGGCTGGTCAGGGCGAGCCCCCGCAGCCAGGCGGCGCCGCGTCCGTCCAGGCGCCGCGCGAGCAGCCAGCCGGCCGGCGGCAGCGCGAGGAAGGCGACCACCGAGGCGTACCGGTGCAGGTAGGCGGCGGCGTCCATGGGCAGGCCGGGCTCGTTGGTCGGCACCAGCGCGGAGACCAGCAGCCCGGCGGTCCACGCCCCGAGCAGGACCGCCACCAGCGGGCCGGATCCCACGCCCTCCGGCCCGGCGGCCTCCGTCGTTCCGTCCGTCCGCCTCGCCCGACGCCGCCGGCCGGGGACGCGGCGGACCGGGATCAGGACGGCGGTGGCCGCGGCGAGCACCGCCATCGCCACGTCGATGACGCCGCCCCGGTCGGAGACGGCGAAGTCGCTGACGGTCAGCGACCACGGGTTGAGGTCGTCGTTCACCTCGAGGTGTCCGATCAGGGCGAGCACCGCCGCCAGGGCGATCCCGCCGAGGGCGAGCAGTCCGCGGGTCCGGGTTCCAGGCATGCCTCAGCCTGTCGCCGTGGGCACCCGAAGCGGATCCGGGACCGCCACCGACATCGATCCCCGGGACCACCCCTAGAGGTGGCCGACGACCGCGCCCGGTGCGCGGGGCGGACGGGTCAGTCGACCGGGACCTCGGGGCGGGTGTTGCGGGCGCTGATCGCGGTCATCGCCCAGCCCGCGCCGGCGAACCCGATCGCCGCCGCGCCGCCGATCAGCGCCAGCCGCCAGGCCGACTGGGTCAGCGCGGTGCCGCCCAGATGCCCGACCAGCGTCCCGTACGTCGCCCAGCCGGCCGCCGCGGCGGCCTCGTAGAGCAGGAAGAGTCGGTACGGGTAGCGGCTGCGCCCGGCGGAGAAGCAGGCCGCCATCCGGCCACCCGGCACGAACCGGCAGAGCAGGATCACCAGCGGCCCCGGTTCGCGCAGCCCCCGGGTGACCCGGCCGGCCATCCGGCGGGCCCGGCCCGGCATGGCGTGCCGGGCCGCCCGGCGGTCCGGGGCGCCCCGCCCGATCAGGTAGCAGGCCAGGTCGCCGGCGAAGACGCCGAGCGCGCCGACGGCGATGGTGAGCGGCAGGCTCAGTCCGCCGTAGACGGTCAGCGCACCGCTGGTGATCATGACGGCCTGGGTCGGGATGACCGGTATGAAGGCGTCGGCGACGAGCAGCGCCAGCAGCGCGAGGTACGCCCACGTCGGCGACGCGACGTCAGTGATGAGTTCGGGCACGACTGCCACCTCGCCGGTTTCCCCCGATTGCCTGCACCGAGCCTGACGGCGTGTCCGGCGTCACCTGGCGGGGCCCTGGCCGGTGGTGACTGCTGACACGGCAGGGCCACTGAGTGACAACGACCCGGCGCCGTCCGGTGTGACGGGCCGTCGGCGTGGCGCGCGGCGCGGCGGCGGGCGGCGGATCCGCCGTCGTCGGCGTACCGTTGTCGGCGCGCGGCTCCACGGACGTCGGGTCCCCCGTTCCTGACGACCGGGCCGCCGCGGGTCGCCGGCAGGTCCCGTGCCGGCGACCCGCCCCCTTTCTCCGGTCGCCCGTGCCGTCTTCTCCCCGGGTGCCCGCGCCCTCGACGACACCGCGAAATCCGAATGCGCGGCACGTCGACGCCCGCGTACCGTCGCCGCATGCGCAGCGCGGTGGTGACCACGACGCCGGGAGTCCCCGGCGTGCCGCGCTGACGTAACCGTCCACCAGGCCCCGGGGCGAACCGCCCCGGGGCCGCGTGGCGTTCCGGGCCGCGTCGCCTCCGGGTCGTACCCGATCAAGGAGAGCGACATGATCGACCACCGCAGGCTGGGCCGGGAGCTGGAGCTGTTCGTCTCCGACCCGCTCGCGGGCGCCGGCCTGCCCATCTGGCTGCCGGCCGGCGCCGCCGCCCGGCACGCCGTCGAGGAGTACGTCCGCGACCTGGAGCGCCGAGCCGGCTACCGGCACGTCTACTCGCCGCCGCTGGGCAAACGGGAGCTGTTCGAGCTCTCCGGCCACCTGGGCTACTTCGCCGACGACATGTTCCCGCCGATGCGGCTGAGCGCCGACGACGAGTTCGTGCTCCGGCCGGCGCTCTGCCCGCACCACGCGTTGGTGTTCTGCGCCCGGGGCCGCTCCTACCGGGAGCTGCCGCTGCGGATCGCGGAGCTGGGCGGGATGTACCGGGCGGAGCGCTCCGGCGTGCTGGGTGGCCTGTCCCGGGTCCGCGCCATCTCGTTGAACGACGCGCACAACTTCTGCGCCCTGGACCAGGTCGGCGACGAGGTACGCGAGATCCTGCGGCTGATCCGCGAGGCGCACGCTGCGCTCGGCGTACGACCGGCCGGGTTCCGGCTGTCGCTGCGCGGGCCGGGGGAGAAGTACGTCGGGGACGACGCCGCGTGGGCGCGGGCCGAGGACCTGCTCCGCGCCGCGCTCGACGGGGTGGACTTCACCGAGGCGCCCGGCCAGGCGGCCTTCTACGGACCGAAGATCGACATCCAGATCGTCGACGCCGCCGGCCGGGAGTCCACCATCTCCACCATCCAGCTCGACTTCGACAAGCCGGAGAAGTTCGACCTGTCGTACACCGACGCGGACGGGTCGCGGCGGCGGCCGGTGCTGGTGCACCGGAGCCTGGTCGGCAGCATGGAGCGGCTGTTCGCGTACCTGATCGAGGTGCACGCGGGCGCCTTCCCGGCCTGGTACGCCCCGGTGCAGCTGGTGCTGCTCCCGGTCGATCAGGGGCAGGTCGAGCCGGCCGTCGACCTGGTCCGCCGGGCCGAGGCGGCCGGGCTGCGGGCCGAGGTCGACGTGGCCGGCTCGTTGGGCGCCCGGATCCGCGACGCGGCCCGCCGCCGGGTCCCGTACGTCGGGGTGGTGGGCCCCCGGGAGGCGGCCGGCGGCGCGGTCTCGCTGCGGCTGCGCGACGGTCGCGCGCTGGCCCCGATGCCCGTCGCCGACGCCCTCGGGCTGATCGGGAAGGTGGTCGCCGGGCGCTCGGCCGGCCTGCTCCCGGCGGACTGACCCGGCGACTCCCGGCCCACGCCGTCGCGGCGCCGGCCGCTCGTGGCCGGCGGACCGGGCGTCCGCCGACCGGGTGCCCGCCGGCTCCCGTCCCGGCAGGACGGGAGCCGGTGTCGGGCCGGATCCCTCGCTCATCGTCAGTTCCCGGCCGTCGCCGGCTCGGCGAGCGCGTCGGCCTCGTCGGCCACCGCCTCGGTGAACTGGGACCGGTACATCCGGGCGTAGGCCCCGTCGGCGGCGAGGAGCTGGTCGTGGCTGCCCTGCTCCACGATCCGGCCGTTCTCCATCATCAGGATCAGGTCGGCGTCGCGGATGGTGGAGAGCCGGTGGGCGATGACGAAGCTGGTCCGGTCCGACCGCAGCGCGGCCATCGCCCGCTGGAGCAGGACCTCGGTGCGGGTGTCCACCGAGCTGGTCGCCTCGTCCAGGATGAGCAGCGACGGTTCGGCCAGGAACGCCCGGGCGATGGTGATGAGCTGCTTCTCGCCGGCGCTGACGTTGCTGCCCTCCTCGTCGATGACCGTGTCGTACCCGTCGGGGAGGCTGCGGACGAACCGGTCCACGAAGGTGGCCCGGGCGGCGGCCAGGATCTCCTCCTCGGTGGCGTCCGGCCGGCCGTAGGCGATGTTGTCCCGGATGGTGCCGCCGAAGAGCCAGGTGTCCTGGAGCACCATGCCGATCCGTCCGCGCAGCTCGTCCCGGGGCATGCTGGTGACGTCCACGCCGTCCAGGGTGATCCAGCCCGCGTCCAGCTCGTAGAACCGCATGATCAGGTTGACCAGGGTGGTCTTGCCGGCGCCGGTCGGGCCGACGATCGCCACGGTGTGACCCGGCTCGGCGACCAGCGACAGGTCGTCGATCAGCGGCTTGTCCGGGTCGTACCGGAAGGAGACGTGGGCGAACTCGACCCTGCCGGTGACCCGGGGCGGGGCGACCTTGTCCGGGGTCTGCTCCTCGGCGTCGAGCACCGCGAAGACCCGCTCGGCGGAGGCCACCCCGGACTGGAGCAGGTTCGCCATCGAGGCGACCTGGGTGAGCGGCTGGGTGAACTGCCGCGAGTACTGGATGAACGCCTGCACGTCGCCGAGGCTCATCGACCCGGAGGCCACCCGCAGCCCGCCGACCACGGCGATCGCGACGTAGCTGAGGTTCCCGACGAACATCATCGCCGGCATGATGATCCCGGAGATGAACTGGGCCCCGAAGCTGGCCCGGAACAGCTCCTCGTTCTTGGCCGCGAAGGCGGCCTGCACCTCGCGCTGCCGGCCGAAGACCTTGACCAGCTCGTGGCCGGTGTACGCCTCCTCGATCTGGCCGTTCAGCTCGCCGGTGTGCTTCCACTGGGCGATGAACCTGCGCTGCGACCGCTTGGCGATCTGCTGCGTGACGAGCACCGACAGCGGCACCGCGACCAGCGCGACGAGCGCCAGCAGCGGCGAGATCCAGAACATCATCGCCAGCACGCCGACCACGGTCAGCAGCGAGGTGAGCAGTTGGCTGAGCGTCTGCGACAGGGACTGCGAGATGTTGTCGATGTCGTTGGTGACCCGGCTGAGCAGTTCGCCTCGGGGCTGCCGGTCGAAGTAGGGCAGCGGCAGCCGGTGGAGCTTCTCCTCCACCTCGGCGCGCAGCCGCAGCACGGTCCGCTGCACCACCCCGTTGAGCAGCCAGCCCTGCCACCAGATCAGCACGCTGGCCGCCAGGTAGAGCGCCAGGGCCAGGAGAAGCACCCGGCCGAGGGCGGTGAAGTCGATCCCGGCGCCCGGCACCACGTCCATTCGGGCGAGCATGTCGGCGTAGTTGTCGTTGCCGGCCGCCCGGGCCGCCGCCGCGGCCTGCTCCGTGCTGGTCCCGGCGGGCAGCTGCCGGCCGATCACCCCGCTGAAGATCAGGTCGGTGGCGTGGCCGAGGAGCTTCGGCCCGATGACGCTGAGCCCGATGCTCGCCACGGCGAGCGTGATCACCGCGGCCAGCTGAAGCCGGTGCGGCCGCAGCCGCCTCAGCAGCCGCCGGGCCGACGGCCCGAAGTTCATCGACTTCTCGGCCGGCATCGCGGCGCCCATCCACGGCGGGCCGCCGGGGCGCCGCCCGGCGGGCGGCAGCCGCTTCGGCGTCGTCGCCTCCGGGCCCTGCTTCTGATCCGGTACGACCCTGCCGTCCCGCGGGCCGAGCTGTCTGTTCGGCCCGCTCACGCCGGCACCTCCGCCGTCTGCTGGGACGCCACGATCTCGGCGTACGTCGGGCAGCGCTCCAGCAGGTCCTCGTGTCGTCCCATGCCGACGACGCCCCCGTCCTCGAGCACGATGATCTGGTCGGCGTCGACGATCGTGGAGACCCGCTGGGCCACGATCACCACCGCCGCGTTCGCGGTGACCGGCTTCAGCGCCGCGCGCAGCCGGGCATCGGTGCCGAGGTCGAGCGCCGAGAACGAGTCGTCGAAGAGGTAGATCTCCGGCCGGCGGACCAGAGCCCGGGCGATCGCCAGCCGCTGCCGCTGACCGCCGGAGACGTTCGTGCCGCCCTGGGCGATCGCGGCGTCCAGCCCGCCCGGCATCTCGGCCACGAAGTCGCGGGCCTGGGCGATCTCCAGCGCCGCCCACAGCTCTGCGTCGGTGGCGTCCGGGTTGCCGTACCGCAGGTTGCTGGCCACCGTTCCGCTGAACAGGTACGGCCGCTGCGGCACCAGCCCGATCCGGCGCCACACCTCGTCCGGTTCCAGCAGCCGCACGTCCACCCCGTCGACCAGCACCGCGCCGGCGGTCGGGTCGACCAGCCGGGGGATCAGGGTGAGCAGGGTGGTCTTGCCGGCGCCGGTGGCGCCGATGATGGCCGTGGTCCGGCCGGGGCCGGCCCGGAACGAGATGTCGTGCAGGACCGGCGCGCTGGCCCCGGGGTACTGGAAGGCGACGCGGCGGAGCTCCAGCTCGGCGTTCCTGGTCATCGCGATCAGCGGGTCAGCCGCCGGCACCACCGACGACTCGGTGTCCAGCACCTCGACGATCCGTTCGGCGCAGACCGCCGCGCGCGGCACCATCATCAGCATGAAGGTGGCCATCATGACGGCCATCAGGATCTGCATCAGGTACTGCAGGAACGCGGTCAGCGCGCCGATCTGGATCTGGCCGGCGTCGACCCGCTGCGCGCCGAACCAGAGCACCGCGACGCTGGAGACGTTGAGCACCAGCATGATCACCGGGAAGATCAGGGCCATCAGCCGGCCGACCCGCAGCGCCGTCGCGGTGAGGTCGGCGTTGGCGACGCCGAACCGCTCCGTCTCGTACGGCTCGCGGACGAACGCCCGGATCACCCGGATGCCGGTGATCTGCTCGCGCAGCACCCGGTTGACCGTGTCGATCCGGGTCTGCATCTCGCGGAATCCCGGCACCATCCGCCGGACGACCAGGCCCAACATGATCGCCAGCACCGGCACGCAGACCAGCATCAGGCGGGAGAGCGCGAGGTCCTCCCGCAGCGCCATCACCACCCCGCCGACGCACATGATCGGCGCGGCGACCAGCATGGTGCAGCTCATCAGCACGAGCATCTGCACCTGCTGCACGTCGTTGGTGTTGCGGGTGATCAGCGACGGCGCGCCGAACCGGGCGACCTCGCGGGCCGAGAAGCGGTTGACGTGCTCGAAGATGGTCGCGCGGACGTCCCGCCCGAACCCCATCGCGGTCCGCGCGCCCAGGTAAACCGCGGCGATCGAGCAGGCGATCTGGAGCAGGCTGACCACCAGCATCCAGCCGCCCGTACGCATGATCTGGTCGGTGTCGCCGAGGGCCACACCCCGGTCGATGATGTCGGCGTTGAGGCTCGGCAGGTAGAGCGAGGCCATCGTGCCGACGAACTGGAGCACGACCACGGCCGCGAGCAGCCGGCGGTACGGGCGCAGCTCGTGGCCGAGCAGGCGGATCAACATGGACGGCTCCCCGGCGTCTCGGCGGCGGAATCCTGCGCTGGGTTCAACCGACCGACCTCCCCGTCGGACATGCTCGTGATGAGTTCAGTGAGGAACTCCCGGATCACCGCCTTCTTCGCCGGGTCGGCGTCGACGGAGGTGAGCGGACGGTCGCTGTGGATCAGGTCGGTGAGGTGCTGGGCGTGCCGGCGGCCCTTGTCGGTCAGGGTCAGTTGCACGGTGCGGCGGTCGGCGGCGTCCCGGCGACGCTCGACGAAGCCGTCGCGTTCGAGGGTGTCGACGATGCCGGTGAGGGTGGCGGGCCGGACGAAGCACCGTTCGGCGACCTCCCGGTGGGTGGTGTCGCCGACGCGGCTCAGGATGAACAGCACCCGCATGCCGGCCGAGGTGAGCCCGTGGTGCTCGGCCAGGTAGCGCCCCCAGTGCTGCTCGACGACATGGCCGGCGATGGCGAGCAGTCGACCGAGCGGCGCGTGCTGGAGCATGTCGGGGAAGCGGACGAGCGGTTCCATCTTCACAGCCGTCAGGTTAGCCACCAGATCGTCAGGGGCCAAACTAATTCCCGACACATTATCTTGTCGTTGGCAAGATATGCTGCGGCGCATGACGGCGAACCGCGGATACCACCACGGCGACCTACGGCGGGCCCTGCTCGCCGCCGCGGTCGAGGCGATCGGCGAGTCCGGGCCGGCCGCACTGAGCCTGCGCGACCTGGCCCGTCGGGCGGGCGTCTCGCACGCCGCGCCCGCGCACCACTTCGGCGACAAGGCCGGCCTGCTCACCGCGCTCGCCGTCGAGGGCTTCGACCTGCTCGCCGAGGCGCTCGGCCGGGCCGGCGACGACCTGCTCGAGATCGGCGTGGCGTACGTCCGCTTCGCGGTCGACCACCGCGCCCACTTCGAGGTGATGTTCGCGCCGGGGCTCTACCGGGCCGACGACCCCGAGGTGGCCGCCGCGCGCGCCCGGGCCGGGGCGGCGCTGCGCGGCGGGGTCGCCGCCCGGCCCGCCGGACCGACCGTGGAGCCCGGCCGGGACGCGCTCGCGGCCTGGTCGATCGTGCACGGCTTCGCCACCCTCCGGCTGGCCGGCGCCCTGCCGCCCGGCTCGGGCGACAACCCGGAGGACGGCGCCCGCGCCGTGATCCGCCGCCTCTTCGAGTGACGCCGCCCCCGCGGGGGCCGAGGGGTCACCAGCTGGTGGGGAGGGGCATGCCTTCCGTGTAGCCGGCGGCGCTCTGCACGCCGACGAGGGCCTGCTCGTGGAACTCGTCCAGGTTGCGGGCGCCGGCGTAGGTGAAGGCGCTGCGTACCCCGGAGATGATCTCGTCGATCAGGTCCTCGACGCCGGGCCGGGCCGGGTCCAGGTACATCCGGGCCGTGGAGATGCCCTCCTCGAAGATCGCCTTGCGGGCCCGGTCGAACGCGCTGTCCTCGGCCGTACGCGCGCTGACCGCCCGGGCCGACGCCATCCCGAAGCTCTCCTTGTACCGGCGGCCGTCCGCGTCGGTGTAGAGGTCGCCCGGGGACTCGTAGGTGCCGGCGAACCAGGAACCGATCATCACGTTCGACGCCCCGGCGGCCAGGGCCAGCGCCACGTCCCGCGGGTGGCGTACGCCGCCGTCCGCCCAGACGTGCCGACCCAGCTCCCGGGCCGCCGCCGCGCAGTCGAGGACCGCCGAGAACTGGGGCCGACCCACCCCGGTCATCATCCGGGTGGTGCACATCGCACCGGGGCCGACGCCGACCTTGACGATGTCGGCGCCCGCCTCGACCAGGTCGCGTACCCCGTCGGCGGTGACCACGTTGCCGGCCGCGACCGGGACCGCCGGGTCGAGCTTGCGCACCGCCCGCAGCGCCGAGATCATCCGCTCCTGGTGGCCGTGCGCGGTGTCCACCACCAGCGTGTCCACCCCCGCCTCCAGCAGCGCGGCGGCCTTGCCGGTGACGTCGCCGTTGATGCCCACCGCCGCGGCGATCCGCAGCCGGCCCCGGTCGTCCACGGCCGGCTTGTAGAGGGTGGCGCGCAGCGCGCCCTGGCGGGTGAGCACCCCGACCAGCCGGCCGTCCGAGTCCACCACCGGGGCGAGCCGCCGTCGACCGGCCGAGAGCCGGTCGAAGCCGGTACGCGGGTCGGCGTCCGCCGGCACGGTGTGCAGCTCGGTCGACATCACGTGCCGGAGCTGGGCGAACCGGTCCACGCCGACGGTGTCCGCCTCGGTGACCACGCCGAGCGGGCGGCCGGCCTCGTCGACCACGATCACCGCGCCGTGCGAGCGCTTCGGCAGCAGGTGGATCGCGTCGCCGACGGTGTCGGTGGGGCCGAGGGTGATCGCCGTGTCGTGCACCAGGTGCCGCTGCTTGACCCAGGCGACGACGTTGGCCACCACCTCGATCGGGATGTCCTGCGGGATCACCGCGATGGCGCCGCGCCGGGCGACCGTCTCGGCCATCCGGCGGCCGGCGACCGCGGTCATGTTCGACACCACCAGCGGAATGGTGGTGCCGGTGCCGTCGCCGGTGGACAGGTCGACGTCGAGCCGCGAGCCCACCTCGGAGCGGGCCGGCGCCATGAAGACGTCGTTGTAGGTCAGGTCGTGCGCGGGGACCGCGCCATGAAGGAACTGCACCTGAACATCATTCCTGCTCGCGCCCCGGACCGCTCCCGCTGGTGGCCCAAACCACCCGGCTGGCCGCCGTGCGCCCGCGCCGCGAGCCGAGGGCACGGCCGCTGGCCCGGTGTCCGGGCGGCGACGGGTCGCGTCGGGGGGCCATGTACCTGGTGAGCGATATGCCTGGGAGGCATAAATATGACTCACAGGCATATCGCTCGCGGTGGTGTCGGTCCCCGCAGCCGGCGAGCCGGCCGGGAGGCGACGGGTCAGGCGATGGTGCAGATGGCGGCGCCGGCGGTGATGACCGCGCCGACCTCGGCGGAGAGGCCGCTCACCGTGCCCGCCTTGTGGGCGTGCAGCGGCTGCTCCATCTTCATCGCCTCCAGCACGACGACCAGGTCGCCCTCGGCGACGGTGTCGCCGTCGGCCACCGCGATCTTCACGATGGTGCCCTGCATGGGGGAGGTGAGGGCGTCCCCGCTGACCGCCGCGCCCGCCTTGGCCCCGCCACCCCGGCGGGCCGGCTTCTTCGCGGCGGGCGCGCCGGTGGTCGTACCGGCGCCGAGGCCGGCGGGGAGAGTCACCTCCAGCCGCTTGCCACCCACCTCGACCACGACGGTCTCGCGCTCCGCCGGCGCCTCGGCGGCGCCGGCGGCGGCGGTGAAGGCCGGGACGGTGTTGTCGAACTCGGTCTCGATCCACCGGGTGTGCACGGTGAACGGCTCGGCGGTGAACGCCTCGTCCCGGACCACCAGCCGGTGGAAGGGCAGCGCGGTGGCCATGCCGTCCACCACCATCTCGTCCAGTGCCCGGCGGGCCCGCTCGATCGCCTCGGCCCGGGTCTCGCCGGTGATGATCACCTTGGCCAGCAGCGAGTCGAAGTTGCCGCCGATCACGTCGCCGGCCGAGATGCCGGTGTCCACCCGCACACCCGGGCCGGTGGGGAGCCGCAGCGCGGTGACGGTGCCCGGGGCGGGCAGGAAGTTGCGGCCCGGGTCCTCGCCGTTGATCCGGAACTCGATGGCGTGCCCGCGCGGGGTCGGGTCCTCGGTGAAGCGCAGCTTCTCGCCGTCGGCGATGCGGAACTGCTCACGGACCAGGTCGATGCCGGCGGTCTCCTCGGTGACCGGGTGCTCCACCTGCAGCCGGGTGTTCACCTCCAGGAAGGAGATGATGCCGTCGGCGCCGACCAGGTACTCGACGGTGCCGGCGCCGTGGTAGCCGGCCTCCCGGCAGATGGCCTTGGCGCTGTCGTGGATCTGCCGGCGCTGCGCCTCGGTGAGGAACGGCGCGGGGGCCTCCTCGACCAGCTTCTGGTGCCGGCGCTGCAGCGAGCAGTCCCGGGTGCCCACCACGATCACGTTGCCGTGCTGGTCGGCCAGGACCTGCGCCTCGACGTGCCGCGGCTTGTCCAGGTACCGCTCGACGAAGCACTCGCCCCGGCCGAACGCGGCGACCGCCTCCCGGGTGGCCGACTCGAAGAGCTGCGGGATCTCCTCCATCGTGCGGGCGACCTTGAGGCCGCGACCGCCGCCGCCGAAGGCGGCCTTGATGGCCACCGGCAGGCCGTGGTCGACGGCGAAGGCCATCACCTCGTCGGGGCTGCCGACCGGGTCCGGGGTGCCGGGGACCAGCGGCGCGCCGGCGCGCTGGGCGATGTGCCGGGCGGTCACCTTGTCGCCGAGGTCGCGGATGGCCTGCGGGGTGGGGCCGACCCAGGTCAGCCCGGCGTCGATGACGGCCTGGGCGAAGTCGGCGTTCTCGGAGAGGAAGCCGTAGCCGGGGTGCACGGCGTCGGCGCCGGACTTCCCGGCGATGTCGATCAGCTTGTCGATCCGCAGGTAGCTCTCCGCCGCGGTGTCGCCGCCGAGCGCGTACGCCTCGTCGGCGAGGGTGACGTGCAGGGCGTCCCGGTCGGAGTCCGCGTAGACGGCGACGCTGCCCAGACCGGCGTCGCGGCAGGCGCGGATGACGCGGACGGCGATCTCGCCGCGGTTGGCGATGAGTACCTTGCGCACCTTGGTGGCTCCTCCCGGGAGGTCGATGCCGGGAGTGTATCGGCCGGCCTCTGCGGCCCTAACGATCGCTCAGTGTGGGATGCCGCACTCGAACGCCGAGCACTAGTCAAACTTGTTTATTACGCTTGTCCGATGTCGGCGACGCGGATGATGATTCTCGGGCTGGTCAAGTGGATGCAGCCGGTGCACGGCTACGACGTGCGCCGCGAGCTGCTGAGCTGGAGCGCGGACAAGTGGGCCAACATCCAGCCCGGTTCGATCTACCACGCGTTGCGGAAGCTGACCGAGGAGGGGCTGCTCCGCGCCGTCGCCACCGAGCAGGTCGGCGGCCGGCCGGCCCGGACCACGTACGAGATCACCGAGAAGGGCGCGGACGAGTTCGAGACGCTGCTGCGCGGGCTGTGGTGGCAGTTGCAGGAGCCGATCGATCCGTTCACCGCGGCCTTCTCCTTCCTGCCGGCCCTGCCCAGGGAGGAGGCGGCGGCGGCCCTGCGGAACCGGGCGATGCTGCTGCGGGCCGGCGCCGAGTCGATGCGGGCGGCGATCGACTCGGAGTGGATGCGGACCACGCGGCCGGTGCACGTCGGCTGGATCTTCGAGCTCTGGTCGGCCCGCTCGGAGGCCGAGATCGCCTGGTGCGAGCGGATCGCCGAGCGGATCGAGTCCGGAGTGTCGTACCTGCCTGCTGGACTGGTCGGCGGGGAGAGCTGGGTCGAGTGGCAGGAGCGGACCGCCGATCAGGGTGACTCCTCCACGCAATAATCAACGTTGACTAGAGACGCTATATCGCGTTAGTTTTGGCCCGCACAACGGGGGGAGCGCGCCGGCCGGCGTCGTCCCCAGGCGAGAACGGCCGGCGCGCCGGCCCGGACGACCAGGAGCAGAAATGATCGAGACCAGGGGACTGCGGAAGTCGTTCCGCTCCCGGGCGGGTCGCGAGACGAAGACCGTGGACGCCGTCAGAGGAGTCGACCTCAAGGTGGCGGAAGGGGAGATCTTCGGCTTCCTCGGCCCCAACGGCGCCGGCAAGACCACCACGCTGCGGATGCTCGCCACCCTCATCGAGCCGGACGGCGGCGAGGCCACCATCGCCGGGGCCGACCTGCGCAAGGACCCGGCCGAGGTGCGCCGCCGGATCGGCTACGTGGCCCAGGGCGGCAGCACCTGGGACGAGTCCACCGCCCGCGAGGAGCTGGTCCTGCACGCCCGGCTCTACGGCATCGGCAAGGCTGAGGCGCACCGCCGTGCCGCCCGCGCCCTCGACGCCTTCCAGCTCACCGAGTACGCGGACCGCAAGTGCAAGACCTACTCCGGCGGGCAGCGGCGGCGCGTCGAGATCGCCCTCGGCATCATCCACGAGCCGAAGATCGTCTTCCTGGACGAGCCGACCACCGGCCTCGACCCGCAGAGCCGGGCGCACATGTGGGACGAGATCCGCCGGCTGCGGGCCGACGGGATGACCGTCTTCATCACCACGCACTATCTCGACGAGGCGGACGCGCTCTGCGACCGGATCGCGATCATGGATCACGGCGAGGTGGCCGCCGAGGGCACCCCGGCCGAGCTCAAGCGCGAGATCTCCGGCGACGTCGTGCTCGTCGGCCTGGACACCGCCGCCACCCCCCAGGCGGCGACGCTGCTCGACGCCGAGCCGTACGTCAACAAGCTGGAGACCGGCGACGAGGGCGTTCGCCTCTACGTCGAGGACGGCGCCACCGCCATCCCGCAGGTGCTGCGCCGCCTCGACCACGCCGGGCTGGACCTGCGCTCCATCGAGCTGCACCGGCCCAGCCTCGACGACGTCTTCCTCACCAAGACCGGCCGCTCGCTGCGCGAGTCCTGAGACACCGGAGACAGATCCATGAAACTCGCCCGCGACACCTGGCTCATCTTCGAGCGCCAGATCCAACTGCTGCTGCGCAACCCGGTCTGGGTCTTCGTCGGCGTCTTCCAGCCGGTGATGTACCTGCTGCTCTTCGCCCCGCTGCTCAAGCCGGCGCTGAACGCGCCCACCCAGGCGGAGGCCTACAAGATCTTCGTACCCGGCCTGCTGGTGCTGCTGGCCATCTTCGGTGGCCTGTTCCAGGGCTTCGGCCTGATCGCCGAGCTGCGCGCCGGGGTCATCGAACGGTCCCGGGTCACCCCGGTCAGCCGGATCGCCCTGCTGCTCGGCCGCTCGCTGCGGGACGTGGTCTCGCTGATCGTGCAGGCCGTCATCATCACCCTGCTGGCGCTCCTGTTCGACCTGCGGGTGTTCATCGGGGACCTGCTGCTGGCGTACCTGATGCTGGCGCTGATCGCGCTGATGACCTCGGCCGTCTCGTACGGCGTCGCGCTCAAGGTCAAGAGCGAGGACGCGCTCGCCCCGCTGATGAACACGGTCGCCCAGCCAGTGCTGCTGCTCTCCGGCATCCTGCTGCCGCTCACCTTCGCCCCCGGCTGGCTCCAGGGCATCGCCGACTGGAACCCGTTCTCCTGGGCGGTCGACGGGACCCGGGCGCTCTTCGCCGGTGACCTCGGCAACGACAAGGTCTGGCAGGGGCTGACCATCGTGGCGGTGCTCGCGGTCGCCGGGGTGGTCTGGGCCGCCCGGCAGTTCGCCCGCAGCGTCCGCTGAGAGAGTTGCCTCTCACCAGAAGCGGGGCATCGGTCCGACGCTTGTAGCGTAAGGCCGGTGCCCCGCCTCACCCATGACAAGATCACCTTGCTGGCCTACGCCCAGCTGGGACTGTGGGGCTTCTTCAACTACGGGTTCGGCCCGGTCGTACCGCTGCTCCGCGACGAGCAGGGCAGCAGCGCCGCCGTCGCCGGCCTGCACAGCACCGGCATCGCGGTCGGCGCGCTGCTCGGCGGGGCGCTCTTCGCGCCGATTGCCCGCCGCCTCGGCCGCGGCCCGGCGATCTGGCTCGGCCTCGCCGGGGTGGCCGCCGGCGTGGCCGCGCTCGGTGCCCTGCACCCGCTGCCGGCCACCATCGCCGCCGTCGCGGTGATCGCCACCTTCGGCATGATGGTGATCAGCGGGGTCAACGTGGTGCTCACCGCCCGGCACGGCGACGCCGCGCCGGCCGCGCTCGCCGAGGCCAATGCCGCCTGCGCGGGCATGGGCATCCTCGCCCCGCTGGTCATCGGCGCCAGCATGGACGCTGGCCTCGGCTGGCGGCCGGTGATGTTCGTCGAGGTCGGGCTGATCGCGCTGGTCGCCCTCGCCGCGCTGACCTTCCGGGTACCCCTCCCGCAGGCCGCCCCCGCTGCCGCGGCTGCCGACCAGCCCGTCGGGGTGACCGCCGCGGCTTCCGCCCCCGCCGATCAGCCGATCCGGACGGCCGTCGACCGGCCTGGCACCGGTGGAAACCCGGCCGCCTCGCGGTCGGCAGACGCTGGCGCCGGCGACCTGACCGGCGATGGTCCGCGCCGGGCGGCGGCGGACCGGCTGCCCCGGGCGTACTGGATCGCCTGGGTGCTGATGGCGGTCACCGGCTCGATCGAGGTGTGCCTGTCCCTCTGGACCGCCGACGTGCTCCGCAGCCACGCCGGGCTGAGCGCCGGCGGCGCATCGGCGGCGGTGGCCGCGATCGTCTGCGGGATGTTCGCCGGCCGGGTCGCCGGCGGCCGGGTCGCCCTGCGCTGGCCCCCGGTGCCGCTGCTGCTGGCGGCGCTGACCGTGTCGCTGGCCGGCTTCGCCCTGTTCTGGGTCGCCCCGATGGGCTGGCTGGCCGTCACCGGCCTGCTGGTGCTCGGCCTGGGCAACGCCCTGCACTACCCGCTGGCGATCTCCATCGCGCTCGCCGTCGCCGGGCCGGCCGCAGACAAGGCGGCGGGCTGGGCGTCGTACTCGATGGGGGTGGGTTTCGGCATCGCGCCGGTCGGGCTGGGGT
>NZ_QGKS01000220.1 GCF_003172935.1 Micromonospora sicca
GGAGGAGGGCGATCTGCCATTCGCGGGCGTTGAAGCCGCGCAGGGTCTCCGCCACCGTGTCGTCGGTGATCTCCTCCGGGGGCTGCCAGGCCAGCCGGCGGATCGAGTCGGGGGCGATCAGGTTCTCCGGGGGCAGGGTGTGCTCGCCGGCGATCCGGACCACCACCTCCCGGCAGCGGGCCAGCCGGCCGGCCGCCACCGGGTCACGCTCGGCCCAGCGATGCGGCGGCGGCGGACCCTCCACCGTCGGGGCCGCCGGCAGCGCGTCCTCCGGCAGCTCACGGGCGTCGTCCAGGGCCGCCAGCCAGGTCCGGGCGAGCCGACGGACCGACCGCCCGCCGAAGCCGGGGAGGGTGAGCAGGGTCTTCTCGTCCTTCGGGTCCAGCTCGGCGGCGGCCACGATGGCCGAGTCGGGCAGCACCCGGCCCGGGGCCGCGTCCCGCCGGGCGGCGATCTGGTCCCGGGCGTACCAGAGCGAACGGACCCGCGCCTGCGCCCGCGCGCCCCGGACCCGGTGGATGCCGGAGGTACGCCGCCAGGGTTCGGCGCGCACCCGCGGCGGACGGGCGCCGGTGCGGACCAGCGCGGCGAACTCCTCCGCCGCCCACGCCGACTTGCCCTGCCGGCGCAGCTCCTCGTCGAGGGCGTCCCGCAGGTCGACCAGCATCTCCACGTCCAGTGCCGCGTACGTCAGCCAGGACTCCGGCAACGGCCGGCTGGACCAGTCCGCCGCCGAGTGGTGCTTCTCGAGGGTGTAGCCGAGCAGCTGTTCGGTCAGCGCGGCCAGGCCGACCCGCTCGAACCCGGCCAGCCGGGCGGCCAGTTCGGTGTCGAAGAGCCGTCGGGGACGCAACCCGACCTCCGCCAGGCAGGCCAGATCCTGGCTGGCCGCGTGGAGCACCCACTCGGCCCCGCCGATCGCCGCGTCAAGGGCGGCCAGGTCGGGCAGCGGCAGCGGATCGATCAGCGCGGTGCCGGAGCCGGCCCGGCGCAATTGCACCAGGTAGGCGCGCTGGCTGTAGCGGTACCCCGAGGCGCGTTCGGCGTCCAGGGCCACCGGTCCGGTGCCCGCCGCGAAGCGGGCCACGACCTCGTCGAGCTCGCTCGGGGTGGCCACCGGCGCGGGCGTGCCCTCGCGTGGCGCGGTCAGCGGTACGGGCCCGCCGTTGGTGGGTTCGGTCCCCGCGTCCACCGGCTCCGGCGCGGCCGGTGACGGGTGCTGAGCTGCCTCCCCGGTACGGCTTTCGGCGGGCCGACGGCGCAGGGGTGGTTCGTCGGTCACCTGACAACCCTAGTGCGCGACCGGATCCGGTGTGCGCAGCCGGTCGGGTGCGTGTCGATCCGATGGCCGTCGGGTGTCGTGGCGGGTCGGGTGGCGCCGACGTGGCAGGGTCGGACATCGGGGGAGACAAACCGCGTTCACGCAGGTACGGTCCATCGAGCCGCCGAGGGGGCCGAGGGCCTCGGCGGGCTCGCGGCAGGGGCGTCTACGGGGAGGACGTGGCGATCATGACGGCTGGGTACGGGTCGGGCGACGGCACGCCGGAACACGGCGCCGACGAGGGCGTCGAGGGCAGCCGCGCGGAACGCCCGGAGACGGAGCGGCCGGGCCCGCTGCCGCCGCGGATCGAGCCGCACCGACCGGTCGTTCCCGGCTACCCGGCGGCCGTCCCCGCCCCGC
>NZ_QGKS01000538.1 GCF_003172935.1 Micromonospora sicca
CGCATTGCTGCGCCGGGGCCCCCTCAGAACCGTGCGTGCAACTCGTCGCGGCACACGGCTCAAGCAAGCCGCTCGGGCGATTTCAGGGTTGCAGGTGTGCTGGGTCCTGCCGCGTGCCGGTGGTGCGGCGGTGGCAGGAGGCGTGAACGAGTCGGGTTTCGTTCGGTAGGCCTGTCCCGTGGGAGATGATGTGCTGCTCGGTCATCGCCTTGCGGGTGGTGCGGTGCCATTGTTCCCATTCGCGGGGGCTTTGTGGCTCGCGGTCGGCGTGCAGGAGTAGTTGCCCGCAGATGGTGCAGGACCCGTTCTGCCTGCGGAGCAGGTGCAGGGTCCGGCGGTCGAGCAGGGGTCTGCTCTTGCTGCGCCGTTGGGCCCAGTAGTCGGCCTGGGCGGGGTCGTCTGGAGATGCGTCCCCGCGTACCAGGCCGTGCCGGACGATCTTGGTCCAGGCAAACTTGGGTAGGTAGGCGCCGCTGGTGCGGTCGCCGAATACCCAGCGGTCCTGCCTGGCCGTGTTGTACCGGCCGAAGTACCGGTTGATGATCCAGGGCTTCGGCTTGTGGGGGTGGCGGTGGCAGGCCCACTTGTAGGTGAGCCGCCACAGGTGCACGTCCAAGGCTGCGAACACGATGGACGACGCTGCCCCTCGGTAGTAGTTCGCCCAGCCCCGCACGATCGGGTTGATCTTCGCGAGGACTGCCGCCGGGTTCGTTCCCCGCAGGGCACGGAACTCGGCGGAGAGGCGGTGCCTGACTCGTTTGACGGCGGCCTTGCTGGGTTTGATCAGGAGCTTGCCGTGGTGCCTGCGGGCGGTGAATCCCAGGAAATCGAACCCGTCGTCGAGGTGGACGATGCGCGTCTTGTCCTCGTTGAAGGTCAATCCTCGGGGCGCCAGCCATGCGGCGAGCCGCGTTTTGACGTCTTCGGCCTGCTGCTTGGAGTAGCAGAGGGCGACCATGTCGTCGGCGTATCTGATCAGCGAAGGGGAGCCACGCTTCGTCCGCTGCGGATCGCTGCGTTCTTTGCGGACTCCTGCCGCCTCTTCCAGCCCATGCAACGCGATATTCAACAGCAATGGACTGATCACGCCGCCTTGCGGGGTTCCCGCGTCGGTCGGTGCGAATCCTTTGCCCGGTTCGAACACGCCCGCCTTCAGCCAGTCCCGGATCTTCGTCCGGCCGGGGAACGTCCCGATGGTGGCGAGTAGGTGGTCGTGGTCGATCCTGTCGAATGCCGCGGTGAGGTCTGCGTCCAGCACCCACAGGCGTTGCGCGGTCGCGCCGCACGCCGTCACGTGGATGACCGTGATCGCGTCCTGGCAGCTGCGGCCTGGTCTGAACCCGTAGCTCTTGGGTTCGAACCGAGCCTCCCATTCGGGTTCCAGTGCGTTGCGGTGTCGCGCCTGGTGGACGCGATCCGAGATGACCGGGATGCCGAGCGGGCGCTGTTTCCCATTGGCTTTCGGTATGTACACCCGCTTGGCCGCGAGCGGTGCGAAGGACCGGGCCGTGCGGTGGGTCTGCACCGCCAGGTCCATGCGTGCCGGGGAGGTCAACGCGACCTTCCCGTCGATGCCCGCGGTCTTGCGGCCAGCGTTGCGCTGCGCGACCTGGCGCACGCTGAGCAGCGTGTTCGACCAGCTCCGCAGCATCATTTTCTGCAGGTTCCTGACATTAG
>NZ_QGKS01000102.1 GCF_003172935.1 Micromonospora sicca
CAATGCCGCGTAGCCTAAGTTGATCATGGAGTTTGGTGGCTGAGCTTGTAGAGCCGGATCGTGGCGGGTCTGTCGTGGCGGACGCCGCCTGGTTCGTCGGGTTTCTTGACGCGGTACTGGTTGTGGCGTGCGCGTTTGACGGCGCGGGGGTAGGTGCGTTCCCGGCGGTCGGGGATCAGGAGAGCGGCGAGGTCGGTCAGGTGCTTGGGCAGGGCGTCAGCCCAGTCCTGAGGGGGGAATGTCCGCCGTGCCGGTGGCGGTGCGGCGGACCAGGCGTAGGGCCTTGGTGAAGGAGATCCGGTCGGGGTCCAGGTCGGCGGCGGCGGAGGCCTGGGCGGTCAGGGCGCTGATCGCGTGGTGGATGATCAGGTAGGCCCAGATCTCCTGGTAGACCAGGTCGGGAAGTTTGGAGCGCAGTATCCTGCCGGGCCCGCGCAGATGAGTCTTGAGCTGGTCGTGGCCGGTCTCCTGTTCCCAGCGTTGATGGTAGGCGGCGGCCAGCTCATCGGCCCGGGCCTGGCCGGGGCTGGTGATCGTGGACAGCAGGACGATCAGCTCGCCGGTGCCGTTACCTTCCCGGTCGGGCACGTCGTACTCGATCACCCGGGCAAGGTGGACGACCGGCAGACCGCGGTCGTCGAAGGCGTCCGGGACGGCGTTGATGTCGTCCAGGTCCTGTCCGGCGCGGGCGGCGGCCAGGAGCCGTTCGCGGCGTCCACCCCGGATCGTGGGTTTGATCAGGACGGTCAGATAGGTGCCGTCGGGCAAGACCCTGACCACGGGCAGGTCGAGTTGGGTCGGGGCCCGCCACACCAGCGCCGCGCCGGTGGCCTGCGCGGTATCCCATGCGGTCCAGGAGTAGAACCCGCGGTCGGCGGTCAACAACTCGTCAGGCCGAAGGCGCGGGTACAACCGGGCCGCGAGGGTCTTCTCCCCAGTGGCGTAGCCGCCGATCTCGGCGGCGACGAACGCGTGCGTGCCGCACTCGGCCAGTGCCACCACCCGGGCCTTGGGAAACGCCGACCGATTCTCACCGGACCCGGCGTACCCGAACTCGGCGGCGTTGTCGTCGCTGTCGGGCACGTCGACCTCGAACCCGTCGATCGCCAGCAGCCGCCACGACCGCAGGAACGACCCCCGTGCCGTACCCAACGCGGTGACCGCCGAGGTCGGGCCCACGCGCCCCGCGACCGGCCCGCACGTATTCTCGAACAGCTCGCTGAACACCGCCCGCCCCAACCGCTTACGGGCCTGAGTGATCGCACTCGAGGTCGGCACGCTCCAGCCGGCATCCCAGCACCCGAACCGGTCCAACGACCCGGTCACCCTCGTCGCGACCTCGGTGTAGTCGTCCTCGGGGAACAACGCCAACCCCAACGTCAGATACGCCGTCACGTGCGCAGGCAGCTTGCCGTCCGACCGCTTCTCCCGCACCCCGCACACCGCGACAGCCTCATCGACGGCATCCCTGGGCACCTGCGAGATCAACACCCCGAGCGTGACCTGATCCGGCCGCACACCCGGACGACCCACCACATCCGCCGCCATGACCCGTGATCAAAACGGTCAGGACCATCGGCGTCATCCCGCCACGCCGCAGACCCCCGGATACCCACCCAACACCATGATCAACTTAGGCTACGCGGCATTG
>NZ_QGKS01000429.1 GCF_003172935.1 Micromonospora sicca
GCTCCGCCCGGCAGAGCGCGGCCAGCGCGGCCACGCCGGGTTCCCCGGCGGCCGGCGCGGCGAGGGCCAGGTTCGCCGCCGCCTCCGCCGGTTCGTCCCGGTACAGGGCCACGAACGCCAGCGCCAGGTACGCGTGCCCGCAGTCCAGCCGGCAGGACCAGCCCTGGCAGGGCGGCAGCGCCAGCGCCTCCCGCGCGCTCCGGTCGGCCGACCGCAGGTCGCCCCGGACCGCGTCGAGCAGGGCCGACCGGCTGAGGCAGACCAGCTCGGTGTGGGTCCGGCCGGCCTGCCGCGCCGCGGCCAGTGCGTCGGCGAGCCGATCCCCGGCCCCGCGCGGCTCCCCCTCGGCCAGCTCGACCAGGCCGAGCGCCGTGCCGGCGACGGCCCGCACGTCGGCGTCCTCGCCGGCCCCCGCCCGTGGGTCGTCCCCCGGTCCGGGGGCGGTGCGGGTGGCGAGCAGCCGGGCGGCGGCCCGGCGTACCTCCTCGTGGTCGCCGGCCAGTCGGGCCAGGGTGAGCTCCAGCGCGGTGGCCAGCCGCCGGAACCGGTCCCGGCGCGGCGCGGGCAGCGCGGCGGCGTGCTCCACGGCCCGCCGCAGGTGCCCGGCGGCGGCGGTCGCGTCCCCGGCGTAAGCCCGTTCCGCCGCGCAGGCCAACGCGAGTTCCGGGTCCCGGCGCACCGCCTCGGCGGGCGGATCGGCGGGCGCCGGCGCTGGCGGCAGGTCCCGGTCGTACGGCGCCAGCTCCGGCCAGTGCCCGATGAGCAGCTCGGTGGCCCGGTCCCAGGCGCCCCCGGCCAGCGCGTGCCGCAGCGCCTCCGCCGGCCGGCCGTTCCCCGCGTACCAGTCGGCCACCCGGGCGTGCAGGTCACGCAGCTCGTCGGCGGGGAGCCGGCCCAACTCGTCGCGGAGCACGTCGGCCAGCAGCGGATGGCAGCGGTACCAGGGCGGGCTGCTGCCGTCCTGCCGCAGGAACCCGCCGTCGCGGGCCAGGGCGGCCAGCAGCTGCCCCGAGTCCGCCCGGCCGGTGACCGCGTCGGCCAGGTCGGCGCAGACGGCGGCGGCGACCGCGCTGCGCCGCAGCACGTCCCGGACGTCCGGGGCGAGCGGGGCGAGCACCTCCTCGCGCAGGTATCCGGCGACGTCCGGCTGGTCGCCGCCGAACCGCTCCACCCACCGGTCCGGGTCCGGCTGGGTGCGCAGCGCCAGCGCGGCGAAGCGCAGCCCGGCCGGCCAGCCCCCGGTGCGCTCGGCCAGGCGGGGCAGCGCGGCGGCCGGCAGCCGCACCCCGTGCGCGACCAGCAGGTCGGCCACCTCCTCGTCGGTGAAGGCCAGCTCGTCCGGGCCGATCTCGGTCAGCTCCCCGGCCAGCCGCCAGCGGTGCAGGGCCAGCGGCAGGTCGGTCCGGGCGCCGACCACCAGCCGCAGCCGCTGCTCGGCGTGGCGCAGCAGGAACTCCAGCCCGGTCAGCGCGGCCGGATCGGTGACCCGGTGCAGGTCGTCCAGGACCAGCAGCACCGGGCGCTCCCGGGCGGCGAGCGCCGCCGCGAGCAGTTCGAGCTGGTCGGGGCGGGGCGGGGTGTCC
>NZ_QGKS01000133.1 GCF_003172935.1 Micromonospora sicca
AGCTTGGCGTTTAACCCGTCTGCTTTCGTCGTTCGGTGATGGATAGGGCGCGTTTCACGGTCTTCCCGACGTCGTAGCTGGGCGCGGGTTGTCGGTTCTTCGAGCCTGGGGGTCGTCCGGGTCCTGGCTTGCCGGGTTTCGGTGCACTGGCGGGATGGGTGGTCTTTGGGTGGATGTGGCGAAACCCGCGGCGGACGCGGGCTGGGGTGAGTCGGTCTGGGTCGGCGGGTCGTTCCCAGGGCCGGCGGAGGTCGGTGGCGAGTCCGCGGGCGAGGCGTAGCTGGGTGTGGCAGGCGATGACCAGCCAGGTCCACCGGTCGGCCGCGTCGGGTGTGCGGATCTTGGGCCGGGTCCAGCCCAGCGTCTGTTTGAGTAGCCGGAAGGTGTGTTCGAGGTCGAATCTGCGCAGGTAGGACTGCCAGCTGCGGTCCACGTCTGCGGCGGTGGCCGCGGTGATGGAGGTCCACAGCCAGACCGGTTTCGGTTGGCGGTCGCCGGGCAGGTGGTCGACCTGCAGCCGGATCAGGGTGCCTTCGATGATCGGCAGGTCGCCGTGGTGGTCGAGCCAGCAGGTGCGGCGGGTCAGCCTCGGGTGGACCCGGTCCCAGGCGGTCGCGGTGGCGGTGCCGTATCGGGCGGTCTGCGTGGTGGTGACGGTCTGCGGCGCCGGCCAGGTGTCGGGGTCGGCGAGGGCCAGTTCGGGGCCGTGTTTGGGTGGCCGGCCCGTCGTTCCGGGTAGCCGTGGGGGTGGTGGCAGTGCCATCACCCGGTCCGAGCGCAGCCGTCCGAGCAGGTCCACGGGCAGGTCGGCGAGGAGGAACGCCAGGCGGGGGATGTCGTAGCCGGCGTCGCACACGATCAGGATCCGCGGATCGCCCGGTGCGTGGTGGCCGGCGGCGATGAGGCGTTGCACGACGGCGCGTAGCTGGTCGGCGGTGACGGCGGCCGCGTCGTCGGTCGGGCCGAGCCGTACGGCGTCGAGGATCGCTGTCCACGAGGTCCGGCCGGCTTCGAGGGCCGCGACGAACGAGTACGGCCAGCCCGGGATCAGCTGGGCCTGGCCCTTGCCGCGGCCGTAGACGTGGCAGAACAGCCGGTCCGGGCTGGTCTGGGCGTCGGAGCGCAACCACGGGCTGACGTCGACAGCGAGAACGATCCGCCCGTCGGCGGCCCGCGGCACCGGCAGGCCCGCCACGGCGCGGCGCAGCCGCGCGACATCGACGCGTCCGCAGTTCAACCCGTCGTACATTCCGCCGTGACCGCGGCGGTGCTCGGGCGCCAACACCAGATCAACCAGCGACCTGACCGGCCCGTCCGTGCACAACAACGCGTCAGTCACCTCGAACAGGGCGTCAGCGCGGGCGGTCAGACAGCGGTAGAACTCGGTCCGGAACGTGGACAGCACCGCTAAAGCCTCGACGCGGGCAGCGTCATCCAGCACACTCATCCTCACGGCCTTGGTGTCGATCATTGATGTCTCAGCAACACCATGATCACGCCAAGGCCGCTCACTGTCCACGGTGCACAGTGTGCTTCCCGATCGAATCCGCAGCTAACCGGGCCAGCAGGTTAAACGCCAAGCT
>NZ_QGKS01000339.1 GCF_003172935.1 Micromonospora sicca
TACCCGATCATGTGGTTCCTGATGCCGGAGGAGCCGGCCAGGCGGGGGCGCTGGCCGGCTCCTCCGGCATCAGGAACCACATGATCGGGTACGCCAGCGCGGCGAAGCCGCCGGTGAGCAGGGTGGCGACGGCGAAGACCACCCGGACGAGGGTGGGGTCGACGGCGAGGTAGCGGCCGAGGCCGCTGGCCACGCCGGCCACCATGCGGTCGGTGGTCGGTCGGCGGAGCTGCTTGTACGGGGCCTGAGGGGTGCTCGTGGAGGTCATGTCCCCACGGTCGCTCGCCGGCCGGCGGACGGCCTCGGTGACCGCCCGGACTCCTACCCTGATCGATCCCTGAGGCGCCAGCGATGAGTCAGGAATCCGACTCTTTTCGATGGAGGTAACCCGGCGCGGGGAGAATTGCCTCCCGTGACCACCTTGCTGGAGCCGCTCCGCAGGATCGCGGCATACGCAGTTTGTGCTGATCAAGACGGCCGAGTGTTGCTGGTCCGCGCATCGGAGCGCTCCGGCACCCCGGGCAGCTGGTCGCTGCCCGGCGGGGCGGTCGACCACGGCGAGGACCCGAAGCACACCGTCGTCCGCGAGACCGCGGCGGAGACCGGCATCTCGGTCGCCGTCTCCGGGCTGGCCGACGTGCTCGCCGACATGCGGGCGCTGCCCGAGCGCGGCATCACCCTGCACACCGACCGCCTGCTCTACACGGTCTCGGTGCGCGGCGGGACGCTGACCGACCGGGTGGACCGCCCGACCGACCTGGTCCGCTGGGTGACCCTGGACGAGGCCCGGGGGCTGCCGCTGCGGTCGTTCACCGCGCGCACCCTGGGGCTCCCCGCCTCCTCGGCCGACGTGGTGCCCGAGGAGGTCCCCGAGTTCCCCTCCTTCTACGCGGTGCCCGGCCCGGACGGACTGCACCGGGCGCAGCGCTTCGCCGCGTACGCCGTGGTCACCGACCCGGAGGAGCGGGTGCTGCTCACCCGGGTCTCCGACGGCTACCCGGGCGCCGGCTGCTGGCACCTGCCAGGCGGCGGCACCGACTACGGCGAGCAGCCGGGCGCGGCGCTGATCCGGGAGCTGGTCGAGGAGACCGGGCAGACCGGTCGCCTGGTCGAGCTGCTCGGCGTGGCCAGCCACCGGGACGCCGCCTCGCTCGGCCCCGAGGGCTACCCGATCGACTGGCACGGGGTGCGCGCCTTCTACCGGGTGGTCGTCGACCAGCCCGCCCCGCCCACCGTGGCCGACGTCGGCGGCTCCACCTGCGAGGCCCGCTGGTTCCGTCGGGAGGAGCTCGGCGCCCTCCCCACCGACCGCCTCACCGAGGTCACCGCCGAAGCCGTCCAGGCCGCCCAACTCCTCTAACCCTCACCCCACTCTGCGCTCCCACCCGCCTGCCCTTCCGGTGATCATGAAGTTGTTGTCCCGACACGCCGTGCCGGCGGGCAATAGGTTCATGATCGACGGGAACGGTGGGTCGGGTAGTGGGAGCAGGGGGGCTGATGGAGGAGCGGCGGCGGATCGGGGCGTACGGGGTGTGCCGGGACGGGGAGCGGGTGCTGCTCGTGCGTG
>NZ_QGKS01000541.1 GCF_003172935.1 Micromonospora sicca
GTACGTATTCAGCTTGAGAGAGCGGCGGGCATCCACGGGCCGGTGGTGAACAGCTGTTTGAGCACGTCGAGTGCGTCCTGGCCGTGTTTGGCGGCGGTGGATAGGTAGGAGCGGACGGCGGCGAAGTCGGCGAGTCCTTGCAGGGTGCGCCAGGTGCCGGAGATCTTCTGTTGGAGCTTGACCGGGCGCAGGTCACGTTCGGCCTGGTTGTTCGTGAACGGCACGGCCAGGTCGACCACGAACCGCAGGATCATGCCGCGATGCTGGTGGAAGCGTTCGACCAGTTTGCCGGCCTTCGACAATTCGCCGTGCCGCTCGGGTGGGTTCTGTTGGCGGCCGTAGGCGAGGGCGCCGGCGTAGCAGGCCCGGATGTGGCTGACCTCAGCCTCGGTCAGTGTGCTGCGGCCGGCGGCGACCGCCTGCTCGGTCATCGTCTTGGCCATCAGCAGCGTGTCGGCCATGACCTCAGCCCATTGCTGGCCGGCCGGGTCAGTCTCGTGCACGGCGCGTAGGTCACGGATCAGATGCGCCCCGCACCAAGCATGCTCGGCGTCGCGCAGGTGCTGGTAAGCGGCGTAGCCGTCCCGCACGATAGTGCCGTCGAAGCCGGGAAGTACCCCACCGGCGTCGATGTCAGCCTTGCTGCGGCCGCCGACATGAAACGACGTCAGCATCGGGGTGCAGGCCACGTGCACGTATTTGAACCCGCCGTCGAGACGGGCCGGGGTTTCATCGACGTGCAGCACCCGCTCCACGTGCAGCAACGCGGCCAGGTGTGAGGTGAACGGGCCCAGCCGGCGGGCCGCCTCGGTGACCACCGCGTGCACGAACCCGGTCGACACGGGCGCGCCGCACAGATCGCCCAGCAGCCGTGACACCCGCGCGAACGGCAGGAACTGAGCCCCACGCCCATACACCGCCGCGGCCTTCACGCCGGGCCCATACTGGGCGCGGCCGGTCACCCCCGCCGGCGGCGCCGCCTCGCTGACCTGCCCACACCAGCACCGCACCGCCACGAGTTGATGCTCGGTGACCACGATCTTCGGCTCCGGCAGTTCGAACACCTGCCGCCGCTGGCGGGCGTACTCCACCGCGTCGCGAAGGTCCGCGCCGCAGACCGGGTTCACACACCGGTCCGGCCGGTGCACCACCGTAAACTCCGGATCCCCGACCAGTTGCAGCGTCGACCCCGAGGACCCCGGCTGCTTACCCCGACGCCGGCCAGAGCCCCCACCCCTCGGCTTCGGCGTCTGCCTGCCCAGCCCATCTGACGACGGAGGCTTGGACGAGTTCGTCGAGTTCAACCCCAGCCGACGCGTCAGCTCAGCGTTCTCCACCCGCAGCCGCTGGTTGTCCTCACCCAACCGCTGGTTGTCCTCACGCAGCCGCTGCACCTCAACCCGCAGCTCAGCAACCACTGCGACCAGTTCCTCATACGAGGGAAGCTGCGACCCGGGCTGCACACCAAGATCATGCCAGTCAGCCAAGCCACAGTGGACAGCAGGCCCCGATCAGCGACTCACCTCAGGCTGAATACGTACC
>NZ_QGKS01000408.1 GCF_003172935.1 Micromonospora sicca
CCCCGGCCCTGGCCGGGCAGGGGCCCGAGCCGGGCACGGGCCGGGGTGGGCGCTGGGTGGGGTCAGTCGTGCGGGGTGGCGAGGGTGGTGAGCTGATCGGCGTACTCGATGCGGGTGGACCAGTCGGCGGGCCAGGCGGCCATGCCGTGGGCCGCGCCGACGAAGGCGCCGGCCAGGGCCGCGATCGAGTCGGAGTCACCGGCGGTGGTGGCGCCGCGGGCCAGCGCGCCCACCGGGTCGTCGGCGTGCCGGATGGCGCAGAGCAGCGCGGTGGCGAGCGCCTCCTCGGCGATCCACCCTTCGCCGGTCTGCCGGCACGGGTCACCGCCGTCGTCCGGTGCGGCCGCCGCAGCGTCGAGGCGCGCGAGGGCGCCCAGGCACTCGTCCCAGCCCCGGGCGATGAACTCCGTCGGCGTCGCCACCCCCGGGCGCTGCCAGAGGTCGCCGAGCCAGTCCGCCCGGTAGACCGACGCCTGCGCACGGGCCCGGGCGGTCAGCAGCCCGGGCAGGTCGGCCGGCGCGGCGCCGTCGCGCAGCAGTCGGACCGCGTACGCGGTCAGCTCGCTGGCCGCCAGGCCGGTGGGGTGACCGTGGGTCGGGCCGGCCTGGAGCTGGGCCAGCCCGGCGAGCGTGTCCAAGTCGACGTCGAGGAGGCCGATCGGGGTGACCCGCATGTTCGCGCCGCAGCCCTTCGAGTCCGCCACCGTCGCCTCCTGCCAGCGGGTGCCCCGAGCGAGCTCGGCGCAGGCCCGCAGGCAGGTCATGCCGGGTGCGCGGTTGTTGTCCGGACTGGCCGCCCAAGCCAGGAAGCGCCGCCGCAGCAACGGCTCGACCGCCTCCGCGGTGAACGCGGGCGCGTCGTGCAGCGCCCACGCCACGGCGAGGGCCATCTGGGTGTCGTCGGTGACCAGCGCCGGGTCACCGGCCAGCTCGCGGGGGCCGGCCGGGCCGTACCGGCGCTCGATCTCGGCCACGGTGAGGAACTCGGTCGGCTTGCCCAGGGCGTCGCCGTAGGCCAGACCGAAGAACGAGCCGGAGGCCCGGCGGAGCGAGGTGTCGATCACGGTGACGATCATGCCCCGTGCCCGCAAGCCGTTTCCTCTCATGATGCGTGGGTGAGCTCATGATTGGATGTCCTACCTTGCGGTGGGACGGTCCCGGTGTTACCCGCGGTGGCGGTGCCGGGTTGACGTTTCACAGCCACCGGCCCGCCGGGGCGGGTCTTACGGTCGGCTCCACGTCCGTTTCGCGTCTCCGGGCCACTCCCGGCGACGGTGGCCGCCAGGGCGGCCAGGTTCCGTGCGGCGTTGACGTCCCGGTCCAGGACGAGGCCGCAGGTGGTGCAGGTGTAGGTGCGCTCGGACAGGGCGAGTTTGGTTTTCACTACGCCGCAGCTCGAGCAGGTTTTCGAGGACGGATACCACCGGTCGGCCACCACCAGCCGCCCGCCATTCCATCCCGTCTTGTAGGCCAGTTGCCGCCGCAGTTCGGCGAACCCGGCGTCGGCGATGCGCCGAGCGAGCCGCCGGTTGG
>NZ_QGKS01000134.1 GCF_003172935.1 Micromonospora sicca
CAATGCCGTTCAGATAGGGCATCGGTGCAGGTCAGCGTGCCGGGCTGACGGGTGACGTCGAGGGTCGGTACGGTTGCCGGTCGTGATGCCACAGGCGGTGCTCTCGGGACGGTTGACTGACCACATTGGTCTGGGTGTGCTCTCGGCCCGGTTCCACCGCGACCTGCTCGAGGAAGTGATCAACCGGACGGGGTGTCGGGAGAAGCGCAGCCGTCGACTCCCGGCGCACGTGATGATCCGGTACGTGATCGCGATGGGCCTGTACGCCCAGGAGTCCGCCGAGGAAGTGATGCGGCGGCTGGTCGGTAGCCTGCGCACGATGGGCTCGTGGTCGGATGACTGGCAGGTCCCGACCGCCTCGGCGATCAGCCAGGCGCGGCAGCGCCTGGGTGTGGCGCCGGTGAAGGAGCTGTTCGAACGGGCTGCGGTGCCGGTGGCGGGCTCGGGCACCAAGGGTGCCTGGCTGGGCCGCCGCCGCCTGATGGCCATCGACGGGACCAGTTTCGATGTGGCCGACACACCGGCCAACGTGGCGCGTTTCGGGCGGATGGGATCCGGACCGAAAGCCTCGGCGTATCCGAAGGTGCAGGTCACCGCGGTCATCGAGTGCGCCAGCCGGGCCGTGGTCGGAGCGGTCCTCGGCCCGTGCAGCACCGGGGAACGCACCCAGGCCGCCGACCTCACTGGGGTGCTGAAGCCGGGGATGCTGCTGCTGGCCGACAGCGGCTTCTACTCCTTCGAGTTGTTCAATCGGTTCACCGCCACCGGCGCGGACCTGGCCTGGCGCATCGGAGCGTCGGTATCACTCGGACTGGTGCGGTGGCTGTCCGACGGCTCCTACCTGGCGTTGATCTACCGACCCGGGCTGTCCGCTGAGCGGCGCCGCCGGCTGGCGCAGACCGCCACTGACGGGGGTGAGGTCCCCGCCGATACCGCCCGCCTCGTTCGGGTCGTGGACTACACCGTGCCCGACCGCAACCTCGATGGTGAACTCATCACGGTGATCACCACCATCACCGACCCGACCGACGTGCCCGCCATGGACCTGGCCACCGCCTACCATGATCGCTGGGAGGAGGAGTCCGCCCTCAACGAGATCAAAAGTGACCTCCGGGGCCGGGGCGAGGTCCTCCGGTCGAAGACCCCTGACCTGGTCGAACAGCAGATGTGGGGTCTGTTGCTCGCGCACTACGCGATCCGTGCCCTGCTGGTCAACGCCGCCGACGAGGCCGGCTACGACCCCGACCGGCTCTCCTTCATACGCGGGCTCCGTCTCGTGCGCCGCCAGGTCACCGACCAGGCGGCCATTTTCCCCTGAGCGTCTGACCAACGCCATCACCGACGCCCACGCCGAGATCCTGCTCCGTCCACTGCCCGAACGCCGGCACCGCACCTGCCAACGAGCCATCAAACGCGCCCGGCACAACTCCTACCGCGTCAAACGACCCACAGACCGCACCATCCGCCACCCCGGACCTCCCACACCCGTTTTGGCCTGCCCAAAGAGCCTTATCTGAACGGCATTGC
>NZ_QGKS01000183.1 GCF_003172935.1 Micromonospora sicca
GGTACATATTCAGCTTGAGGTGACGGCCTGGGGCAGCCATGGTCCAGTGGTGAACAGTTGTTTGAGCACGTCGAGGGCGTCGAGGCCGTGTTTGGCGGCGGTGGACAGGTAGGAACGCAGGGTGGCGAAGTCGGCCAGTCCTTGCAGGGTGCGCCATGTGGCGGAGATCTTCTGCTGGAGCTTGACCGGGCGTAGGTCGCGTTCGGCCTGGTTGTTGGTGAACGGTACGGCCAGGTCGACGGTGAACCGCAGGATCATGTCGCGGTGGGCGGCGAAGCGTTCGACCAGCGTGCCAGCCCGCGATAGCCGGCCGTCCCGGTCGGGCGGGTTCTGCTGGCGGCCGTAGGCGACCGCGCCGGCGTAGCAGGCCCGGATGTGACTGACCTCGTCCGCGGACAGCGCGTCCCGGCCGGCGGCGACGGCCTGCTCGGTCATCGTCTTCGCCATCAGCAAGGTAGTGGCCATCGCCTCGGCCCACTCCTGGCCGGCCGGATCGGTCTCGTGCACGCCCCGCAGGTCACGGATCAGGTGCGCCCCGCACCAGGCGTGCTCGGCGTCGGTCAGGTGCTGGTAGGCGGCGTAGCCGTCACGCACGAGGGTGCCGGTGAACCCGGGCAGCACCCCACCGGCGTCGATGTCGGCCGCCGAGCGGCCCCCGACGTGGAACAGCGTCAACCCAGGGGTGCAGGCCACGTGCACGTACTTGAACCCGCCGCCGAGGCGGGCCGGGGTCTCATCGGCGTGCAGGACGTCCTGCACGCGCAGCAGCGCGGCCAGGTGCGAGACGAACGGGCCCAGTCGCCGTGCCGCGTCGGTGACTACCTGATGCACGAACCCGGTCGACACGCTCACCCCGAGCAGGTCGCCCATCAGCGCGGCCACCCGCGCGTACGGCAGGAACTGCGCGGCGCGGGCGTACACCACGCCGGCTTTGACGTTCGTGCCGTACTGCACCCGGCCGATCACGCCGTCCGGGACCGGCGGCTCGGTGACCCGCCCACACCCGGCGCACTGCAGCGCGATCAACTGGTGTTCGGTGATCACCGGCCGTGGTTCGGGCAGTTCGACGACCTGCCGGCGCTGCCGCCCGTACTCCCGGCCATCAGCCAAACCAGCGCCGCAGGCCGGATTCGCGCACCGATCCGGCCGATGCTCGATCATCTCATCCGGGTCCGCAACCAGGTTCAGCGTCGAACCGGGCGCCCCCGGCTGCTTACCCCGCCGCCGGCCACTGCTCTTACCCTTGCCCGGCTGCGGGTGCGGCTTGGCCAGCCCGTCCGACGATGGCGGTTTGGACGAGTTCTGCGAGTTCAACCCCAACCGGCGCCGCAGCTCCGCGTTCTCGGCCTCCAGCCGCTCGACCCGTTCCCGCAGCTCAACCAGCATGGCCAGCAACTCCTCATACGAGGGCGGGACCAGCGGCTCGGACTGCACACCATGATCTTGCCATCCGACCAGCCAGAGTGGACAGCCGGACGCCGACCCAACTCAAGCTGAATACGTAC
>NZ_QGKS01000232.1 GCF_003172935.1 Micromonospora sicca
AGAATACGCAGTGCGGGCAGGACAGGGTCCGGCCGCGGGGTTTCGGCACCCGGCGGTGGCAGGCGGGGCAGGTGGAGGAGGTGCCCCGTTCGTCGACCAGCCGGACGGTGATCCCGGCCAGGGTGGCCTTGTCGGTGAGGACCTGCAGGAGCCGGCCGATCTGCCACTGCCGCAACCGCAGGTTGTGCCGCCGCCCCGCCGGCAGATTCAGCACCCCGCGAGGATCGCCGACGTGCAGCACACCGACCCGCTGCCCCACCGCCCAGGAAACAACCGTGCGGGCGGCCTCATGCTGCGCCTGACGGACCCGGCGCCGGTGCCGGCCCTCCGCCAGGCGTGCCCGGCGACGGTACTGCCGCCACCGCCGGGACCCCTTCTGGCCCGGCTTCGGCGCCCGCCCGGCCACCGCACGGCGGCGGGCTTTGGTGTCGGCCAGGTGCATGCGGTGCTCGGCGCGGATCGCCCGCCCGGACACCAACAGCCCCTCCCCGTCGGGGCCGGCCACCGCGTACGGGTGGATGATCCCCAGGTCCACCCCGGCCACCCGGCCCGGGTCCGGTTGTTCACCGGCCGGGTACACGGCCACCGGCACCTCGGCGGTCACGTCGAGGAACAGGCGGCCACCCTCACACAGCAGGGTGATCGAGCGGACCTGCTCGGCCGGGTACGGCACCGCCCTGGCCAGGCGCACCCACAAAGGCGCAAAGCCTTTCGCGGTCGGGATTCGCACTCGGTGCCCGTCCAGGGTGAACGTGCCGTGATACCAGCGCACCGGCACCAACCCCCGCCGCCGACGCGGAAAACGCGCCGACACGCCACCGGCGCTGCGGCGTTTCGCCGCCGCGAACCACGCATCCGAAAACCGGCGCAACACCGACCGGGCACCGACGGAGTTCAGTTCCGCGAACGTGCCCGGCCCGGACGTCGCCAACTCCCGGCACAACTCCTGGTAACCGGACAGGGGTACGTCTCGGCGGCGGCGCCGCCACGCGTTGACCTCCAGCACGCATGCCCACACGTCACCGGCGGAGCGCAGCAGCCCGAAGCACCGCCGCCGCTGGCCGGCCGTCACCCGCAAGGCGACGCGCGCGGTGCGATGCACGACCCGCGGCCCGGCGGGATCCCGACGACGAGGCACGAACCGAAGCCAACACCACCCCTACGACATTTCCGAACCCGACCCACCCGGCCAACGTTTGTGATCAGAGCACTAGCCCGATGATCCGGTCCAGCGCCGCCGGGAATCCGGTGAGATCGTCCAGCACCAGGTACGCCCCGGCGGCCGACAACTCCGCCGGCGAGCAGGGACCGGTCGCCACTCCCACGCCCGGGATGCCCGCCGCCTGCGCCGCCGCCATGTCCGCCACGTGATCCCCGACATAGAGGGTGCCCCCGTGCTCCCGCAGCGCGGTCGCCTTCTCCGCCGCGAACAGGTCCCCGGCCAGCTCGTCGACCGCCAGGCCGAGGTGGTCCAGGTGCAGCTTCGCCAGCCGGCCGATCTTCGAGGTCACCACCATGACCCGGCCGCCGCGCGCGTGCACGGCGTCGATCGCCGCCTCCGCGCCGGGCATCGGCAGGGTCGGCGTGATCGCGTACGCCGGGTACAGCTCCCGGTATGCGGTCACCGCCTCCTCCACCCGCTCCGGCGGGAACCACCGGCCGATCTCGGTACGCAGCGGCGGGCCCAGCCGGGACACCGCCGCGTCGGCGTCCACGTACACGCCGGTCCGCGCGGTCAGGGCCCGGTAGGCCGCCGCGATCCCGGGACGCGAGTCGACCAGGGTCATGTCGAGGTCGAATCCGACCATCAGAGCAGGCATGCCGAGAACGTACCCGCCCAACCCGGCTGAGCCGGACGTCCGAGGGGCGGGACGGCCCCCGGCCGGGCTAGCGTGGAACGACGATGACCACCTCACTCGCCGACCAGTTGCGGACCCTCCCCGACGAGTCCCTCGCCGCCCTGCTCCAACTGCGGCCGGACCTCGTCGTGCCGGTGCCGGCCGACATCTCCGCCCTGGCCATCCGCGCTCAGTCCCGGGTCTCCGTGGCCCGCGCCCTGGACGGGCTGGACCAGTTCACCCTCCAGATCCTCGACGCCGCCCGGCTCACCCGCGACCCCGAGTCCGGGAGCACCGCCACCGACGCGATCCTGGCGATGGCCACCGCCGGCCCGCACCCGACCGCCCCGACGGCCGTCCGCGCCGCGGTGAACCGGCTCCGCGCGCTCTTCCTGCTGTACGGCCCCGAACACGACCTGCGCGTGGTGGGCGGCGTCGACGAGGTGGCCCCGTACCCGGCCGGGTTGGGCCGACCGGCCGCGGAGCTGGACCCGCGCGCGGCGGCCCTCTGCGCGGACCCGGCGAAGCTGCGCCGGACACTGCTGGCCGCACCCCCCTCCGCGCGGGCGATCCTGGACCGGCTCGCGGCCGGCCCGCCGGTGGGCAGCGTGCCCCCGGGCGCGCTGCAGGCCCCCGCGGTCGGCGCGGAGGACAGCCTGCCCCCGGACGCCACCAACGGCGGCGCACCGACCGGCTCCCCGATCCGCTGGCTGGTCGACCACCGGCTGCTCGTGCGGATCTCGGGCGGCAAGGACGGCGGCACCGTCGAACTTCCCCGCGAGGTGGGCCTGCTGCTGCGCCGGGACAGCGGCCCGCTCGGCCCGCTGCGCACCAGCCCGCCCGTGGTGTCCAGCCCGCCGCGTGAGCCGAAGGCCGTCGACTCCGCCGGTGCCGGGCAGACCATGGAGGTGGTCCGGCACACCGAGGGGCTGCTGGAGGCGCTCGCCGCCGAGCCGGCCCCGGTGCTCCGCTCCGGCGGCGTCGGCGTCCGCGACCTGCGCCGGCTGGCCCGGGGACTCGGCCTGGACGACGCGACCACCGCGCTGCTCTTCGAGGTGGCGTACGCGGCCGGGCTGCTCGGGGAACTGGACCTGACCGGCAGCGCCACCACCCGGCACGGCGGCGACCAGCAGGTCCTGCCCACCGGCGGGTACGAGGTGTGGCGGGCCAGTTCGCTCGCGCAGCGCTGGGAGCAGCTGGCCCGGGCCTGGCTGACCATGACCCGTCAGGTGGGCCTGGTGGGCCAGCGGGACGACCGGGACCGCCCGATCTCGGTGCTCTCCGCCGAGGCGGAACGGGCCGGCGCGCCGGCCGCCCGCCGGGCCGTGCTGGGGGTGCTGGCCGACCTGGAACCGGCGACCGCGCCCACCGCCGACGAGATGCTGGAGGTGCTGGACTGGCGGGCGCCGCGGCGCAGCCGGGGCCGGGAGACCGCGCACCGGGAGGTGCTGGCCGAGGCGGCCCAGCTCGGCGTGACTGGGCTCGGCGCGCTCACCTCGTACGGGCGGCTGCTGCTGTCCGACGTGACCGAGGCCGACGAGCGGGGCGCGGACGACCCGCTCGGGCTGCGCTCCGAGGCCGAGTCGGGCGAGCCGTCCACCGCGGTCCGCGCGCTGGACGCCCTGCTCCCCGCCCCGGTCGACCACTTCCTGGTGCAGGCCGACCTGACCGTGGTGGTGCCCGGCCCGCCCGACCCGGCGCTCGCCGCCGAACTGGAGGTGGTGGCCGAGCACGAGTCGGCGGGCGGGGCGAGCGTGCACCGGGTCACCACGGCCAGCGTCCGGCGGGCCCTGGACGCCGGCTACTCGGCCGACGACCTGCACAAGCTGTTCCGCCGCCGGTCGCGGACCCCGATCCCGCAGGGCCTGACGTACCTGGTGGACGACGTGGCGCGCAAGCACGGCGGGCTGCGGGTCGGCTCCGCCGGCGGCTACGTGCGCAGCGACGACGAGGCGCTGCTCACCGAGGTGCTGGCCGACCGGCGGTTGGAGTCGCTGGCGTTCCGCCGGCTGGCGCCGACGGTGCTCTCCACCCCGTATCAGGTGGGGCGGATGCTGATCGCGCTGCGCGACGGCGGCTACGCGCCGGTGCCGGAGGATGCCAGCGGTGCGGCGGTGCTGGCCCGGCCGAAGACCCGGCGGGCGCCGGCCCGGGTGCCGGTGTCGACGCGCGCCCTCGACCCGCTGGCGGCGCCGAAGCTGGCGCTGCCCCGGCTGCGCGGCGTGGTGGAGCAGATCCGGCGCGGCGAGGCGGCGGCGCGGGCGGCCCGGCGGGCCCCGGCGGTGGTCCGCGGCGCCGCGGCGCGCACCGGGCCGGCGCCCGCGCACGGGCACAGCGAGGCGCTGGCGGTGCTCCAGCAGGCGGTCCGCGACAGGGCGCTGGTCTGGGTCGGGTACGTCGACGCGCACGGGGCGACCGCGTCCCGGCTGGTCCGGCCGGTGTCGATGGGGGCGGGTTACCTGCGCGCCGAGGACGAGCGGACGGAGATGCTGCACACCTTCGCGCTGCACCGGATCACGGCGGCGGTGCTGGAGGACTGAGCCGCCGGGGTCAGCGTCCGTTGCGCCGGACCGTGCCGATCACCGAGACGGCCAGCAGCAGCGCGAACCCGGCGCCGGCCGACTCGCCGACCGAGTCCACGAAGCCCTGGCGCTGCACGAGCAGCCCGAAGAGGAACCAGCCGACCAGGCCGACGGCGGCCGCCGCGTAGCCGACCAGGGCGGCCGTGGAGACCTCGGGGGCCGGTGCCCGGTCGTCGTCGGGGATCGCCTCGTGGTCGACCGTCATCTCCCACCCCCGTCCGGTCCGGACCTGACCTCCAGCGTGTCACCCGGCGGACGGCGGTGACAGGGGATAAAACCCCGATCCGGTCGGCCCGGTCACGCCTCGGGTCGACCTCAGGTGCCGGGGCGGCGGCCGAGGACGACCACCCGGGTGCCGATGGAGCCCAGTTCCCAGAGCCGGACCGCGTCGGCGTGCAGCAGGTTCACGCAGCCGTGCGAGCCGATCGCCCCGTTGTGCAGGTAGGTCGTGGTCTCGTGGAAGCCGATCCCGCCGTTGAACTGCTGCCAGTACGGCAGCCACACCTCGTACGGGTTGGACCACTCGCGCAGGTTCCGCCCGCCGACGTGGTACGTGCCGGCCGGGGTCGCGTACCCGGCCATGCCGGTGCGGGTGACGGTGGGGCCGAGCACCACCTTGCCGCCGCGCATCGCCCAGACCGTCTGCCGGGTCAGGTCGACGCAGAAGGTCAGCCCGGAGCCGGCCCGGCAGCGGCGTACGTCGGTGGTGGCGAGCCGCCGCGCCACGTCGTACGTGGTGGGGCCGGCGCGGCCCTCGGCCGGGCTGATCCCGTACCGGCGCTGGAACCGCTTGATCGCGGCGCAGTCGCCGGCGGACTGCTTCCCGTCCACGGTCAGCTTCCCGAATCCGCCCAGCCGGGCCAGGTACGTCTCCACGTCCCGCTGCCGGTCCCCCTGCGGGCAGCCGGTGAAGCCCGAGCTGCTCGGCTTCGGCGTGGCGCTCGGCTTCGCCGTCCGGCTCGGCTTCGGCGTGGTCGTCCGGCTCGGCTGCGGAGTCGGACGACCGGTGGTCGGGTCCGGCGCGGGCGTCGCGCTCGCCCCCGATGCCCGTTCCGTCAGGCCGACGGGGGCCGGCGCGGCAGCGCCGGATCCGTCGCCCCGCGGATCGAGCGCGCACGCACCGACGCCGACCAGCAGGACCGCTCCCAGGGCGACGACTCGAGCGGCAATCCGGACACGCAGCATCGGCCCTCCCCTTGGACAGTTGTCCCGCTTGCTAGACGTGTGGGAGGACCGTCACGTTGCCTGTCGCGCGTGACTTTTTCCGGTCACCTTCCCGCGTGCAACACTGGATGGTCCGCCTTCGGCAGGTCAGCCGGCCGACGGGCGGGAAAATCCGGCAAGGGAGAGGACGCTGGCGTGAGCGGTGGACCACTGATCGTGCAGTCGGACAAGACTCTGTTGCTGGAGATCGACCACCCGGACGCGCAGGCCTGCCGGATGGCGATCGCGCCGTTCGCGGAGCTGGAGCGCTCCCCCGAGCACGTGCACACCTACCGGCTGACGCCGCTGGGGCTGTGGAACGCCCGGGCGGCGGGCCACGACGCCGAGGGCGTGGTGGACACGCTGATCAAGTACTCCCGCTACCCGGTGCCGCACGGGCTGCTGGTGGACGTGGCCGAGACGATGGACCGGTACGGCCGGCTCCAGCTCGCCAACGACCCGGCGCACGGCCTGGTGCTGCGCGCCCTGGACCGGCTGGTGCTGGTCGAGGTCGCCAAGAGCAAGAAGCTCGCCGGCATGCTCGGCGACAGGATCGACGACGACACGATCCAGGTGCACCCGTCGGAGCGGGGCCGGCTGAAGCAGGCGCTGCTCAAGCTGGGCTGGCCGGCGGAGGACCTGGCCGGGTACGTCGACGGCGAGGCGCACCCGATCGAGCTGGCCGAGGCCGGCAAGGACGGGCGCAAGCCGTGGACGCTGCGGTCGTACCAGCTGGAGGCCGTGGAGGCGTTCTGGGCCGGCGGGTCGGGCGTGGTGGTGCTGCCCTGCGGCGCGGGCAAGACGCTGGTTGGGGCGGCGGCGATGGCCGAGGCGAAGGCGACCACGCTGATCCTGGTGACCAACACGGTCGCCGGCCGGCAGTGGAAGCGGGAGCTGGTCGCCCGCACCTCGCTCACCGAGGACGAGATCGGCGAGTACTCGGGCGAGCGCAAGGAGATCCGCCCGGTCACCATCGCCACGTACCAGGTGCTCACCTCGCGGCGCGGCGGCGCGTTCACCCACCTGGACCTGTTCGGCGCCCGCGACTGGGGTCTGGTCATCTACGACGAGGTGCACCTGCTGCCCGCGCCGATCTTCCGGTTCACCGCGGACCTCCAGGCCCGCCGTCGGCTGGGGCTGACGGCGACGCTGGTCCGCGAGGACGGCCGGGAGGGCGACGTGTTCAGCCTGATCGGCCCGAAGCGGTACGACGCGCCGTGGAAGGACATCGAGTCGCAGGGCTGGATCGCCCCGGCCGAGTGCACCGAGGTACGGGTGACCCTGACCGACGCGGAGCGGATGACGTACGCGACGGCGGAGGCCGAGGAGCGGTACCGGATGGCGGCGACCGCCCGCACCAAGCTGCCGGTGGTTCGCGCGCTGGTGGACCGGCACAAGGGCGACCAGACGCTGGTGATCGGCGCGTACATCGACCAGCTGCACCAGCTCGGGGAATACCTGGACGCCCCGATCATCCAGGGTTCCACCACCAACAAGGAGCGGGAACGGCTGTTCGACGCGTTCCGCTCCGGTGAGCTGCGCACGCTGGTCATCTCCAAGGTCGGCAACTTCTCCATCGACCTGCCCGAGGCGGCGGTGGCGATCCAGGTGTCGGGCACCTTCGGCTCCCGGCAGGAGGAGGCGCAGCGGCTCGGCCGGGTGCTCCGGCCGAAGGCCGACGGCCGGCAGGCGCACTTCTACACCGTGGTCTCCCGGGACACCATCGACACCGAGTACGCCGCCCACCGGCAGCGCTTCCTCGCCGAGCAGGGGTACGCGTACACGATCGTGGACGCCGACGACGTCCTTGGCCCGAAGCTGCCGACTGTCGACTGACTGTACCCGTCAGGCGATGCGGAGCCTCCCGAGGAGGCTCACGGCGTCGCCTGCTTCTTCATGTCGGCGATGACCTCGCGAAGCAGTTTTTCAAGCCCCTGCAAAGCTTCGATCCGGGAAGGCGCGAGCCAGGAGAGGGACGGGAACTCGGCGCAGGTGGCGACGAATTCGTGATCCTCGGCCGACCAGGTGACCCGGTAGGTGTAGCGCGTGGTGTCGGGACGGGCGTCGGACTGCATCACACGGCCTCTCAGCGGCTCGTCCCGAAGGCGCCTTGAACATAGTCTGGGCCTTCACTGTCGTCTAGGATGCTCTACTTAATCCATCTAGTAGACTAGACTCGCGGCGTGAAGCGGGTTGACCTGATCAACAAGATCAGCAAGGCGGCTGCCGATGCTGGCGTGACCTTCGAGAAGGTCCGAGAGGGTGGCAGCCACACGATCTACCGATACGGCCCGCAGAACGTCGTCATACCACGACACAAGGAGATCAACGAACTCACCGCGCGGGGTATCCTGCGCAGCCTGGGCTTGAGGTGAAGGGGGCGCTCGTCGATGAAGTACACGGTCAGATGCGCACGCTCGGGTGCCTGGTGGGCGATCACCGTGCCGGAGATCAAGGGCGTGTTCTCTCAGGCTCGTCGTCTCGACCAGGTCGAAGGAATGGCACGTGAAGCCATCGCCCTCATGCTCGACGTCGACCCGCACAGCTTCGATGTCGACGTGCAGCCCGACCTGCCGGAAGAGGTGACCCGCGCCCGCAAGGCCCGGAGCGCCCTGCGCAAGGCCGAGGAGTCCGCCGACGAGGCGACGGTCACTGCCGCACGCGCACTACTCGCGAAGGGCTACACGGTCCGCGACGCGGGCGTGCTTCTTGGTATCTCCCCGCAGCGCGTGTCGCAGCTGGCACCGAAGAGGGGTGCGGCCGGCGATGCCGGCAAGACCAGCAAGGGCGGGAGAGCCGCGCTCAAGCAGGACCGGGAAATCGCCGCTGCTTGATCCGGTCTCCCGGCACCACGACCCTGTTTGACGCCTTCCTCGGCCCGAAGCTCCCGAGCGTGGACTGACGCGCGGCCCGGCGCAGGTGTCTGTCTCACACGCTTTTGAGCTGATGTCGTAAACGAATCAGCCGGCCGCGTGTCCGCTGCCGACTCAGCGGCTCAGGACGGTCTCCCGCTTCATGTGCGACAGCTTCTCGGGATTACGCACCGCGTAGAGTCCGGCGATGAGGCCGTCGTCGATGCGCACGGCCAGGACGGTGTCGAGCTCTCCGTCGAGCCGGAGGATCAGCGCCGGGTAGCCATTGACCTGCGCCGGCCGCAGCGACGAGATGTCGGCGACCCGGCCCCAGCCGCCGGCCAGCAGGCGTGCGACCTTGTCGGCTCCCACGATGGGCCGCAGGATGGCCTGCTTGACTCCACCACCGTCGCCGAGAAGGACGACGTCCGGTGCGAGGATGTCGAGCAGGCTCTGCAGATCGCCGGTTTCGACCGCCGACTGGAACGCATCGAGCGCGTACCGCGTCTCGGCCGCCGAGACGACCCGGCGCGGCCGGCGCGCCGCGACGTGCGCCCGTGCCCGGTGTGCGATCTGACGGACCGCGGCCGGGCTCTTGTCGACGGCTTCGGCGATCTCGTCGTACCCGACGTCGAACACCTCGCGCAGCACGAACACCGCCCGTTCGGTCGGCGCGAGCGTCTCCAGCACCAGCAGCATCGCCATCGAGACGCTGTCGGCCAACGCGACGTCCTCGGCCACGTCGGGCGCGGTGAGCAGCGGCTCGGGCAGCCAGGAGCCGACGTAGGACTCTCTGCGGCGGCCGAGCGTACGCAGCCGGGCGAGTGCCTGGCGGGTGGTGATCCGGACAAGGTAGGCGCGGTGGTCCCGCACCGTGCCGAGATCGACGCCCGACCACCGCAACCACGTCTCCTGAAGGATGTCCTCCGCATCGGCGGCCGAGCCGAGCATCTCGTACGCGACGGTGAACAGCAGGTTGCGGTGGGCGAGGAACGCCTCGGTGGCGGGATCCGGGCGGTCGTCACGGCCGATGCCCCGGCCTCGATCGTCGGCTGCGGTCCGCGGCGTGCCCACCATGGGTGACTCCCGTTCGCTCTCGACTGTGTCGTCCATCAGATGCCGGACCCCGCCGTCGTGTGACACCTCCGGCTGTGGCGGCCGTCACCTGGCCGCGCCGTCACAGGGCTCCGATCGCCGGCATCTCATGTTCGTCCAACCGAACACCACGAGTGAAGGACGGAACCATGGACGCCCGATTCAACATGTTCGACAACGAGATCGCCATGAAGTTCTTCAAGCGGTTCGCCAACGCCGGCATGGTCATCCAGCAGTCGCCGCTGCCGAAGTCCACGCAGGAGCTGGTATCGCTGCGGGCCAGCCAGATCAACGGCTGCGGTTGGTGCATCGACATGCACACCAAGGAGGCCGCAGCCGCCGGCGAGACGGCGGTCCGGCTCCACCTGGTCGCCGCCTGGCGCGAGTCCACCGTCTTCACCGAGGCTGAGCGGGCCGCGCTGGCGCTCGCCGAAGAGGGCACCCGGCTCGCCGACGCCCACCAGGGCGTGTCCGACGACACCTGGGCCCAGGTACGCAAGCACTACGACGACGACCAGATCGCCGCGCTGGTCTCCCTGGTCGCCCTGATCAACGCAGCCAACCGGCTCGCCGTGATCGTCCACCAGCAGGGCGGTTCCTACCAGCCCGGCATGTTCGCCGCCGCGTTCGACTAACGCGCAGACGAACCCAGCCCGGCCCAGGATCATCCGATCCTGGGCCGGGCGCTCACCTTGGTGACCTTCAACCAACCCCTCTTCACCGCGAACCTCCAGGCCCGCCGCCGGCTGGGCCTGACCGCGACTTTGATACGGGAGGGCGACGTGTTCAGCCTGATCGGCCCCAAGCGGTACGACGCACCGTGGAAGGACATCGAGTCGCAGGGCTGGATCGCCCCGGCCGAGTGCACCGAGGTACGGGTCACCTTGACCGACGCCGAGCGGATGACGTACGCGACGGCGGAGGCCGAGGAGCGGGATCGGATGGCGGCCACCGCCCGCACCAAGCTGCCGGTGGTAAAGGCCCTGGTGGACCGGCACCCGAACGACCAGGTGCTGGTCATCGGCGGCTACATCGACCAACTGCACCAGCTCGGGGAATACCTGGACGCCCCGACCATCCAGGGTTCCACCACCAACAAGGAGCGGGAACGGCTCTTCGACGCGTTCCGCTCCGTACGCTGGTCATCTCCAAGGTCGGCAACTTCTCCATCGACCTGCCCGAGGCGGCGGTGGCGATCCAGGTGTCGGGCACCTTCGGCTCCCGGCAGGAGGAGGCGCAGCGGCTCGGCCGGGTGCTCCGGCCGAAGGCCGACGGCCGGCAGGCGCACTTCTACACCGTGGTCTCCCGGGACACCATCGACACCGAGTACGCCGCCCACCGGCAGCGCTTCCTCGCCGAGCAGGGGTACGCGTACACGATCGTGGACGCCGACGACGTCCTCGGCCCGAAGCTCCCCACGGTCGACTGACCCCGCGCTGAACGACTCCGCCTGCGGGATGTTGCGGTGTCCGGGGTTGCCTCGACACCCCAATATCCCCGGAAACGGAGTCGATCACTGTATGAGCCTCGGGGAGACCGCGCCGGGACCGACTGTCCTTCGTGCTCGCTATGGACCTGATGTCGTAAACGACTCAGCCGTCAGCGCCTTCCTCGACTCGACAACGAACACTCCGAGTCCAAGCGGCTGAGGCCAACCGATCCGGGCGAGGTGAAGATCGCCTTGGAGCGCCCCGGCCAGCTACTGGAGGGGTGCGGTCCGCGGCGACGGTGCCACAGTCAAGATCCCGGAGCGCCGGGCGGCTCGCCGCGACAAACTGCCGCTCACAGTCGACATGCTCCCGGTGCCTGGACCCGCCCCGCAGTGCAGGTGGAGATCCGGCGGGACGCCGCCGTCAACTGTTTTGCTTCAGCATGGCTGTCGACAGCGTTCCCGCCAGCGCTCCGGCCGGATCTGACCCCCGCTGCGGGGAGCCTGGTCGATGTTGTCGGGCATTTTCAGCGGGTGTCGTTCCCTGTGGTCCCGCCCTCGGTGTCATGCCGGCTGTGACCATTGGAGTCGGTCGCGCACCACAGCGTTCGCTGATTTTCTGCTGGCGCGGTGCCTTCTTGACCCCTCAGACGCGACGAGAGGGGCCCCACCAGCCGGTGGGCCCCTCGTCATCTTGTCCACCACGCGTCAACTACGACATGAGTCGCTAGCTTCCGGTCCTTCCCCGCATGGGGGGGCGGTCTTACTTTCGGTATATGACGGTGCGTCGGCGGGCGCTGCCGATGTGGCTGACCGCCGTGTTGATGTTTGCAGTTGCCGGTTGCGGGACCGGCACGTCACCCAAACCCGAGCAGGTTGAGGAGCGTCTCAGCGAGATCGCCACCGAGGCCGAACGGCCGGTCTACTACCTCGGCCCGCGGTTCCGTGATTAGCCGCTGACCGAGGTGGGCGCGGACGACACCGGCCGGGTCGACGCGATCTACGGGACATGTCTCGCGGCCGTTGACGGGTGTTCGCCCCCGGTCGACGTCATCAATCAGCCGCTCGACTTCTCAGCGTGGAGTATGGCCGTCGGTTGCAGGCGCCTGCCGCCGGTCCGCGGCGTCCCAGCCGTGCATTTCGGCGGTGCGCTCGTCCTGCTCACCGGTGACTCGCTGGTCACCGTCGCCGTGACCGGTGATGACACGGCGACCGCCGTCGCCGCGGCGGAGCAGCTGCGCAAGGTAGGTGCGGAGCTTTCCCGTGCGGCGCTTCCGCCGCCGGACACCGTGGCCCTGCATGTCATCGAAGCTGCCTGCGGGAAGAACCCGGACGACACCGGTCGCATGGAACCCGAAGAGGGATCGGAACCGGTCGGGGATATGCAGGTGCCTGACTTCACCGTGGCCCGGCTCGGCGGCGGTGACCTCCGTTGGGCGGCGTACCTCGGCAAGCCCGTGGTGGTCGTGGTCGGTGACGTGCCGCACGTGCTCACAGGGATTCAGCGCGTCCTTGCGCTGACCACCAGTCCCCGGCCGGCCGTCATTGGCCTGGTATGGAAGCCGTTCGGGTCCAAAGACGCCCCGGCACCAATCGCGGAGATCGAGCAGGAGGCCGGCCAAGTTACCGTTCCAGTTGGTTATGCCGCGATCCCTCGGCCCGCAGTCTGGTTCTTCGACATGGCAGAGGTCGATGCGGCGCAGTCAGGCGTGATCGCGTTGGTCAACGCCGACGGCGCCGTCATCCGCCATGTCCGAACGGACGCACCCGACGACGCCATATCCGCCGCACTAGACAGGCTCGCACGCTGACCGGCATGCCTGCCCATCGCGCGAAGGTTGCAAGCCTGCCTTGCTGGAGGCCCTGCGACACACGGTTTAGGAAGGGATTAGCACTGACCGCGCAGGCGCGCCTCCTGCCAGCATGTACGGACACTGGCGGGCCGGCGATATCCTTGATCATTCCGCGCATGTTCCGGATCTTGCGGACTGGACCGCTTCTCGTCTCGCCTCGGTCCCGTATGCGAGGCTTCGGCGGTGACGAAGTTCAGCATCCGTACAGCCACCTCGGCTGACAGCGGTTTCCTGGTCGACATGCTCATGGAGGCCATGAACTGGCTGCCTGAGCGCAACTGGTCACGCAAGGAGATCCTGACGAACCCCGAGCTGGCCCACTATGTCACCGGTTGGATGCAGCCGGGGGATTTCGGGGTAATCGCGGTGGACTTGGCTGATCGGCCAGTCGGCGCGGCCTGGTGCCGATACCTGACCGCCGCCGATCCAGGCTACGGGTACGTGAGTGACGACGTGCCGGAGCTGACCATCGGCGTGGTGGAATCCTGGCGCAACCGCGGTGTGGGCCGGGCGCTCTTGCGCGCCGTTCTGTACGTCGCACACGATTGGGGCCTGCAGGCGGTGTCGTTGAGCGTGGAGCGGGCGAACTTCGCCGCAAGGCTGTACGCCAGTGAAGGCTTCCACACAGTCGAGTCGTTCGACGACGCAGACACGATGGTTGCTGAGCTCGCCGGCCGCCGTCTCCCCGGCGGAGTTCGATCCTTCGTTCAGAGCGAGCCACTGACCGTCGATGAGCTGCACCAGCAGAAGGACTGACCCGTCCGAACGGGTCCGCCGAGTCCGTGGACGTCCGGTGTTGGCTGCACCCGTCGCCACCCGGATGCTCACCTAGTCCGGAGCCAGACGTTGAAGCGGAACTTAGTGCCGCGCTCGGCCCACCAGCAAAGACCTTGCTCGATAGCTGGTCACAGGGCGTCTGAGGTTGCCATGGTTGCTCGCTGGTCGACAAGGTTTGACGGTGTCTTGTGCCCCTGATCGAGCCGGGTGCCGCGTGCCCCACGCGGCCGGGACGTCTCTGGACGTTGTGGACCAGAACGGGCGAGTCATCTACATTCGGCCGGTGGATGTCGGCGCGATCGTCGAGTTTGGTCTGTTGGTCTTCGCAGGCCATACCTGCCTCTTCCTCCTTGCCGTTCTCACAGCCTGGTGGAAGCAGAAGCACTGAGCAACGATGCCGCTGGGCACCCGAGCCGCCCCTGACCTCTCGTTTGTAAGCTGTGTGCGGGACGTCCGTCCCCGTCTGGGAGCGGCCGTCAGCTCGGAGCAGCGTCCATCCCTGGTCTCGCTGGTGCGTCGGCGTCCGGGGCGGTTGCTGTCAGCGTTGCTGTCGACAGCGCCGCCGCTTGCACGTCCAGCTAAGCCCGACCCTCGCCGGGGGAGCCTGGTGGTGGTAGCCAAGCGATGTCACCACGTGTCGTTCCGTGCGCTCAGGCTCGGCAGCTTTGCCGTGCCGGCGTCCGCTCCCCTACGCCGCGCGGTCCGGGCCGCGCGGCCCGGCCGGCTGCCGGCCCACCACACCACCGGCCAACGGCCTATCGTTCTGCGGCGGCCCTCCAGGCTCCCCGCTGTCCGCGCCAGCCGCCGGGCGTCAGGCGTGGCGGCCGCAGAGCGACAGCGGCAGCGGCCGGCGCGCGCCCAGGCGGCGGCGCGTGCGGCCCGTCCAGGGCCGCCTTGATAGACGCACCGAAAGTTTGGACCGCTTCGCCCGGCATCGCCGGCAACCGGTCGCGTCCTGTCACGGACATGCTTGGCGCTGGCTCCCGCAGACGAGTGGCAAGATCCCACGGCCAGCGGCATGAGTGAGCCTTACGCGAGGAAGATCAGCAGCGCTCCCGAACGCCCCGTTGTTCCCGTTCAGACCTCGGGAGCGCGGCCGAGCGAGGTTTTGATCTTTCAGTGACAGGGTTAGGACGGCTGTTTGCCGACCGGGCCGCGGATCAACTCACCGGCTCGCCGGTGCGGGTCAGGGGCGGGTGGTCTCAGCAACGAAGACACCGCGACCCGGGCGGCCAACCAGCACACCCTGCTCCCGTAGCGTCGCCACGGCGCGGTGAATCGTCGAGAGCGACAGGTCGTAGTGATCAGCTAGTTCTTGAGTGGACGGTATCTGCGACCCGGGCTGGAACTCGCCCGCCTCGATCCGCTTCAGCAGATCCTTGATCAACTCGTCCATGGTTGGCGGAATCGGCACGTGGAGGCCCCTTGCAGTCGGTTGGCCCTTCCAGTATCGAGCACCAGCTGAAAGAGCGGCAACAACTGAGAGGGAAGCAGCAGGAAGCGCACTGGCGAGATTCGACAGGTAAGAGAGCGTTGACAGAGGTGAGAGGTATCGGTAGCGTCGCTCTCGGTGATGCGGTGCTGCTGCGGTCGGTTGGCGCCACTCGTACCGGTCTCGCATCGCCGCCGAGACCTCACCCTCCGCGCTCCCCGGCGCGGCCCTGCTGTCGTACTGCCGATCGAGGCTGCGGTGGCAGGGCGGGGCGGTCTTCGCCGACCGCAACCGGCGGAGGCCCCCCCCTCCACTTCGACGCGACCCGACGAAGGGCGGTCACCGTGCGCAACCTGATCCGTCGGCTGGCGGGCCGACGCGAGGAACGACGTCCGATGGAAGACGCCGGCCCAGCCCGGGGTCGGCTTCCCCTCCGGCCCTGGCAGATCCGCGACCGGTGCTTCAACGTCCGCCGGCACGGCCTCGACCCCGTCGAGATCCGCGCCTTCCTGCACCAGGTGGCCGACGAACTCACGGTCGCGCAGACCGCCCTGGTCGCGGTGCAGGAGGAGAATGTACGGATCAAGAACGCCCTGCGCGCGTGGCAGAGCGCCCAGTCGGCGAACCACCGCTACCGATGACCGACCGCTGGGTGATCCACCTGCCGATCACCGCGCCCGACCTGCACCGCGCCCGGATCTTTGCCCGGACCGCCGCTCGGGTGCTGGCCCGGCTCAGCGCACGGGTCGAGCCGGGCGGCGTGACCGTCTCGGCCGAGGACCAGCAGAACGTACGACACTGGGTCTTCTGCGACCGGCTGCTGCCCGGCGGCTCGCGGTGTGCGCTGCCGGTGGACCACACCTCGCCCTGCTCGCGGTGCGCGCCGTGGCTCAACCGCCGGTGAAGACGACCGGGCGCAGGTGTGCCGACCAACACGGCGTGGTGAACCCGGACCCGGTCATTTCCGTCACCTGGGGTGAGTCGGCGAGGCGGCGTGGGCGGACGGTGATGACTGGCCGCTGTCTCGCCGGGTATGCGGGCCGCGACAGGAGAAGGATCAGGCCGGTAGACCCCCGCGCCGCTGCCACGCCGACCAAGTGTTCGGCGCGGAATCGCCATGGCCGATCTGACGTACGCGAGAAGAGAGGCATGCGATGAAGGACCGAATCCTCAAAGGGCTGAGGAAGAAGGCAAACACGATCATGGTGCGCCGCCGGCGCGGGGATGCCGTGATCACCAAGCCGAGCCGCTCCAGAAGGCCCGGCAGGCTTTTCCAATGAGAGCGCCACCCGCCGGCAGCTGATGACGGACCGGCCGGCGCCCGAGGGCCGGCTCCGGTGTCAGTACGTGTTCTCGGCGTTATCGTCGTCGGATGCCCGAGCTGGTCGCACCCACCGTCCGCCTGCATCCAGCCTGGCTCGAGGCGCACGCGGAGTGGGGTCCCGGGCCGCACGAGGACGGTTTCGGGCTGGGCCCGTCCGACGAGGTGGACTCACCGGCCGGATTCGCGGCCTGGGTGGCTGGGCTGACAGACCAGTCGGACCCGGCGAAGCCGATCGACGCCGGCAAACCCGGTTGCACGTATCGATGGATCGTCGAGCACGACCGCGTGCTCGGTGGGATCGCGCTGCGGCACGGTAGCAGCGACTACGTCCGGTGGGCCGGCCACATCGGGTACGGCATCCGGCCGTCCGCCCGCGGGCGCGGGCTGGCCACCTGGGCTCTGGGTCGGATGCTCGACGAGGCGCGGGGGCTCGGCCTGGATCGGGTGCTGGTCGTCTGCGCGGTCGACAATGTCGCCTCGGTGAAGACGATCGAGCGGTGCGGCGGCGTCTTCGAGGGCATCCGGGACACGACATTCGGCCCCGCCCGGCGTTACTGGATCGAGCTCCAGCGCTGAGGTCGGGTGCGCCGCTCGGCGGCGGTCACGGGCGGCGGCGCAGGTAGCGGGCGCGGCGGCCGGCGTCGCCGAACCCGAGTCGCCGGTACAGCCGGGTTGTCGTCGTTGACGCAGAGCCACCGCTCGCCGGCGCCCTCGGCGGCCGGCGCCCGCAGCGCGCCTACCACCAGGTACGCCCCGAGCCGGCGGTGCCGCCAGCCGGGGACGACCCCACCTTTTCTCAGCCGGAGCAGACGCGCCAGCGTGCAGGATCACCGCCTCGGGGTCGCCATACCGATCCACCGCTATGGCGACCTGTCCCTCGGCGCACTCGGCGGGGCTACTCCCCGGAGCCTCGACGGTGAGAGCACCACCACATCCGAGCTGCCCCCTTGTTTGGTACCGTTCGGTAGCAAACCGATCGGTACCAAACGGAGGAGCGAGGATGCCGCTGACAGCGGAACTCACCCAGCAGCTCATCACCGCCGCACGGGAAGAAGCTGCACGCCGCAAGTTGCCACCTGTCAACATCAGCGTGGTGGATCATGCGGCACACCTGGCCGGGTTCCTCAGGATGGATGGCGCGATCCTCGGAACCATCGATGTCGCGCACCGGAAAGCGCGGACAGCCGCGCTGTTCGAGGCGGACAGCGCGAGCCTCGCGGGCGTCGCGCACCCGTCCGGAGCCAGTTACATGGTGGAACACACGAACGGCGGCCTGATCAACTTCGGCGGCGGAGTCGTGCTGCGTGACGGCCAGGAACGGGTGATCGGCGCGATCGGGATCTCCGGGGCCTCGGTCGAAGAGGATGAGCTCATCGCGCAAGCAGCGGTGGCACTTGCCATGAACGGAGGCAGGTGACCATGCCTCGCGCCCTGCACGCCCTCGCTATCTCCACGTTCGCGATCGGCACGACCGAGTTCGTGATCGTGGGCCTGATCCCGGGGATGGCCGCCGACCTTCACGTAAGCCTCACCACCGCGGGTCTGCTCGTGAGCATGTACGCGCTGGCGATCACGATCGGGGGGCCGCTGGGCACAGCGCTCACCGGTCATTTCGACCGGCGGTGGTTGATCATCGCCCTCATGGGGGTGTTCCTGCTCGGGAACCTCGCGGGGGCGTGGGCACCGAACTTCGAGATGCTGCTGGCTGCTCGTGTCGTGACAGCAGTCGCTCACGGCGTGTTCTTCAGCGTCGGGGCCGCGGTCGCGTCAACACTCGTGCCACGGAACAAGTCGTCACAGGCCGTAGCGGTCATGATGGGTGGTCTCACCATCGCGATGGTCCTCGGTGTTCCGCTCGGGTCTTGGCTCGGAGAACAGCTGAGCTGGCGTGCCCCGTTCCTCGTTGTCGCCGGCCTCGCCCTCGTGGCACTCGTATCCCTGCTCGCGTTCCTTCCGGCGTCGATCGCGCACACGCCGCCGGAAAGCCTCATCGCGCAGGCGCGGCTGCTCGGCAACCCGCGGCTCGTGACGATGTACTTGGTGACAGCGATCGGGTGGGGAGCGACCTTTGTGACGTTCACCTACATCTCACCGCTCCTGACCGAGGTCACGGGAATCAGTGCGAGCGCGGTGAACGTGGCTCTCGTCGTCTTCGGTGTCGCGACCGTGGCAGGCAATATCACTGGCGGCCGGCTGGCTGACCGGCTCGGGACCAAGCCGACGCTGACGTTCGTCCTGATCGGAACGTCGATCGTGCTGGCCGCACTGCCGTTCACCGCGCATTCCGCAGTCGCCATGTTCATCAACATCGCGGTGTGGGGTTTCTTCGCATTCGCCATCAATCCGGTGATGCAAGCGGGCGTGGTGCAGATCGCCGAGGACGAGTTCCCCGATGCGGTCGGCACCGCCTCCGGGTTCAACATCGCCGCATTCAACCTGGGTATCTCCGGCGGATCGCTCCTCGGAGGCCTCATCGTCCAGTCGTCAGGCGTGATCTCGACGCCATGGGGTGGCGTTGTCATGGCCGTTGTCGCGCTGGGCATCGCAACGGTCGTCCTCAAACGGCGCAGTCACGTGAAGACAAGCCTCATCGGGGTCTGATCGACCAGCGATGGGTGACGGGCGGAAGGCCATCCGGCTTTCCGCCCGTCACCGTGTGCGCATCACGCGTCAATCGGTGGCTGACGACGAAGCGTCGTTCCCCCACAATGTCAGCACGCTGCGGGCAACTCCACGAAGCCACGTCGTTGAGTGCCCGTTGACCGCCTGGACTGCCATGCCCTGGATCACGGTCACGACCAGTGCCACGGTCTCGGCGACGCCGAGGCCCGGAGGCAGCGGGCCGTTCGCGCTGGCCTCGGAAAGGCGACGTTCCAGCACTGCGGCGATCGCCTCTCGGTTGGCCGCCAGTTGCTTTTGCACGATCTCGTTGTCCGGACCGCAGGTCAGCGCCCCGGCTGTCTCCAAACACCCGGGAGGGGTCGAGTCGTCTCCGTGCAGTTCCGCCAGGCCGAAGAGAAGCTTCTCCACGATGCGGCGTGGAGTCGGCTCCGCCAGCGCCCGCTCCCGGAACGCCAGGAATTCCTCGTGGTACAACTCCACCGCTCGGCGAAAGAGCCCCTCTTTGTTGCCGAAGGTCCGATACAGGCTCGTCTTCCCCAGCCCGGTCGCCTCCATGAGGACGCTCATCGACGCGCCCTCATAGCCATACCGCCAGAAGGCGAACATCGCAGCGCGAAGTGCCGTCCGCTCATCAAACGTCCGAGGCCGAGCCATACATCCTCCCGCACGATCCAGTCGAGCGCACATCCCGACAGGCGCCGACGTCCCCCTTCGGCGGCCCTGCGACTTCGCCAGCCGGCACGTGAGTAGCGACCATCGACGCTCATTTGTTACCGAATGGTACCATATTCGGTACGTGAACCTGGCCTCGACAAGATCCGGCCGGGTCACCGTCGGCGGCGGTCACGAGCGGCGGTGCAGGTAGCGGGCGCGGCGGCCGGCGTCGCGGAACCCGAGCCGCCGGTACAGCGCGGCGGCCCGGTTGTTGTCGTTCACGCAGAGCCACGCCTCCCGGGTGCCTTCTCCGGCCAGCGACCGCAACGCGGTCGCCACCAGGTACGCCCCGACCCCTCGGTGCCGCCAGCCGGGCACGACGCCCACCTGGTCGACCCAGTTGTCGATGACGTTGAGGAAGCCGACCGCCGTACCGTCGGGACCGCGAGCGATCATCGATAGGTCCGGCCGGTACTCGTCGTCCTCCCGCAGCTCAGCCAACCAGTCCTCGGCGCAGGGCGCGGCGAAGCCGGGTCGGTCGGCGAAGGACGCGTGGTAGGTCTCGAACAGCTCGGGGCCGCTCTCCCAGGTCACCGGCTCGGTACGCACCCCGTCAGGGCGCGCGACATCCGGGAGGGCGGTGAGGTCGTGCCGCAGCACCCACTCGGCGAAGGTCCGCTCGAGCCCACGCGCCGTGAAGAGGGCCTCCGCGCCCGGACTCAAGGACTCGGTGGTCACGAGCAGGTCGGCGTCGCCGGCCTGCTCGTCCGCCCAGCTCAACAGCCGGCTGCCGAGGCCCCGCTCCCGCCAGGCCGGATGCACCAGGGCGGTGCTGGTGGCGGGCTGCCCGGCGGTGCCGACCCCCACGGCCGCGACCAGGCTGCCCTCGTGCCAGACGCCGAGGGTACGGTCCTGGAGCAGCCGCGCCCGCAGCAATGGAGGGCGGGCGAACAACGACAGCCCACCGTCGGCGGCCAGGCACGCCTCAGCCAGTTCAGTCAACTCCGCGAGGTGCCCCTCGCCGAACTCTTTCCACGTGAGAGCGTCGCCGCCCGGTTCCGTCCGGTCCACCATGATCCTCTGCCCCTGTCGCCTGCCGCCGATCGCACGACGTCCGGCCGTGGCGGCTGGTGCCGGGCCGGCGCGTACGGCGTCCGGTGGGCAGTAGGCATCGCGGCCTGAACCACTGTCAACGGGTTCCAGTCCGCCATGCCCGAAATCGGGTTCAGTCGGGCCGCGCTAGCAGGTCCAACAGGCCGTCGTGGAGGCGACCGGCCCGGCGGTGGTGCTCAGAGCACCCGGGTCACCTGCTCGACGTCGATCCGATCGGCCAGCCGTTCCCGGTCCAGGTTGGCGCAGATCACCACGGAGGCGCCGGCGGAGAGCGGGGCGAGCAGCCACTTCAACGGCTGCTCGTGCTCGGCCGCGTCGACCAGGAGCCGGTCGCCGGCCCGAAGGTCGAGCTGCTCCGCGATCCCCGTCGCCACCGCGGCCCACTCGCCGTAGCTGGTGCCGTCCGGGCTGGCCGGGTCGGACGGGTGGACGGCGGTGTAGTCGGGCGGGGTGTCGGTCTGCCGGAGAACCTCCGTGGACCAGTCGAGCCAGCCCAGGGGCACGTTGGTCAGCGGTCCGGGCCCGGCGCCGACGAGGTAGCGGTGCCGCCCCTCGGGCACGTCCTCCAGCCAGTCGTCGAGGCGTTCAGGGGTCACGAACACCGCGTCGTACGGCAGGTCGCCGCCCGGTTCGAGAACCGGCAGCCCGGCGGTGGCCCGCGGCCGGAACGACACGGCCATGCCCACCGACCAGGCGCCGAGCAGCACCGCGGCGGTACGCCAGTGCGGCGGCAGCAGCACCGCGACCCGGCTGCCCGGGCCCAGTCCACAGCCGTCCCGCAGCAGGCCCGCGCTGCGCGCCGCCCAGCCGCCGAGCTGGGGCGCGGTCAGCTCCACCCGCTCGCCGGTGGCGTCGTCCCGGTACGTCAGCAGCGGCGGCTCGCCGTCGGTGGGCACGGCACCCGCAACGGCCGTGGGCAGTCCGGCCATCAGACTCTCCTCACTCCGGATCGCCTCACCCTATCGACCGGCTCCGTGGCGCCCGGTCAGGGCAACGGCAGTTCGGGGCCGCCGTCCAGGAGGGGGGCCAGCAGGTCGCCCTGCTTCTCGACGCGCTTGAGCACCTCGCCAGCCGTGTACGGCTTGGTCGACGGCCGCTTGCCCGCCGCGCCCGCCTCGACCTCGTCCCAGGTCAGCGGGGTCGACACCGACGGCACCGACTGGGCGCGCAGCGAGTACGGCGCGACGGTCGTCTTCGCCGCGTTGTTCTGGCTCCAGTCGATGAAGACCTTCCCCGGTCGCAGGTTCTTCGCCATCTTCGACACGATCAGCTTCGGGTGCGCCCGCTCCAACTCCTGCGCGATCCGCCTCGCGTAGTCGGAGACGACATCGGAGGACTGTGTACCGGCGATCGGGCAGCAGAGCTGCATGCCCTTCTTCCCCGACGTCTTCGGGTACGACTCCACCCCGTCCGCCGCCAGCCGGTCCCGCATCAGCAGCGCCACCTGGCAGCACTGCTTCAGCGCCGCGGGCGCGCCCGGATCCAGGTCGACCACCATCATGTCCGGGTGCGCGCCGATCTTCCACTGCGGCGTGTGCAGCTCCAGGGCGGCGAGGTTGGCCAGCCAGACCAGGGTGGGCAGGTCGTCGGCGACCACGTAGTCGATGGTCTCCCGGCCCTTGCTCGACCCGGGGGCGGGCAGGGTCTCGGTGCGTACCCAGGCGGGGGTGGCGGCCGGGGCGTTCTTCTCGAAGAACGAGGCGCCCCCCACGCCGTTGGGGTAGCGGATCCGGGTGAGCGCTCGGTCGGCCAGGTGCGGCAGCAGCACCGGGGCGATCCGGGTGTAGTAGTCGATCACCTCGCCCTTGGTGAAGCCGGCCTCCGGAAAGAGCACCTTGTCCAGGTTGGACAGCTCCAGGGAGCGCCCCTCGACCTCCACCTTCAACCGGTCAGCTGGCATCGTCGACCTCCTCGGGTGGCTTGTCCGGGCGCAGGCGCAGGATCCGGGGGAAGCGCAGCCGTCCGTCCGGCGTGCGCTGGCCGTACTTCACCTCCACCACGATCTGCGGTGTTACCCAGCTGGCGCCCCGGGCATCCTCGCGCGGCACGTCCCCGGCGAACGGCGAAGCCGGCGTGCGCAGCGGCTCCAGCTCGCGCAGCAGCTCCTTCTCCAGGGCCGCGCCGATCCCGCCGCCGACCCGGCCCCGGTAGGTGAGCCGGCCGTCCTTGCGGGGCACCCCGACCAGCAGGCCGCCGATCTTGCGGGCGCCTGGCCGCCAGCCGCCCACCACGAAGTCGCCGGTGACCTCCAGCTTGACCTTCACCCAGTCCGGCGAACGCACCCCGGGCCGGTAGACCGAGTCGACCCGCTTGGCCATCACCCCCTCCAGGCCGTGCTCGCCGGCCGCCTCGTAGGTGGCCGGGCCGTCGCCGAAGGTCGGCGGGACGGCCCACCGCGCGGCCCCCAACCCGAGGGACTCCAGCGCCGCCCGCCGCTCCCGGTAGGAGCGGCCGGTCAGGTCCTCGCCGCGCAGCCGGAGCAGGTCGAAGATCATGTACGTCACCGGCACGGTGGCCGCCAGCCGCGCCGCCTTGGCCGGGTTCCGGACGTGCATCCGCTCGGCCAACGCGGTGAACGACGGCTGCCCGAGCTCGTTGAACAGGACCACCTCGCCGTCCAGCAGCGCGTCGTCGACCTGGTCCCTCAGCGTGATCAATTCCGGGTACGCGGTGGTGATCTCCACGCCGGAGCGGGCGTACAGGTGGTGGTCGCCGTAGGAGAGGTCGGCGAGCGCGCGGACCCCGTCCCACTTGAACTCGTACGCCCAGCCGGCACCGGCCGGGAGCGGCCCGGTCATCGCGAGCATCGGCTTCAGGGGCGCGCCGGGCACCTTCTGACTGTAGTTGCGCAGCGAAGAGCGTGCGTACCGTTCGATCGTTTGCGATCCTGGTCAGAACCGGGGAGAGGAGCGCGGGATGCGGGCGATCTGGAAAGGAGCGGTGTCGTTCGGCCTGGTGTCGATCGGGGTGAAGCTCTACTCGGCCACCGAGGAGAAGGACATCCGCTTCCACCAGGTGCACCGCGACGACGGCGGGCGCATCCGCTACAAGCGCACCTGCTCGGTCTGCGGCGAGGAGGTCACCTACGACGACATCGCCAAGGGGTACGACATCGGCGGCGGCGAGATGGTCATCCTCACCGACGAGGACTTCGCCGAGCTGCCGCTGACCACCTCGCGCGCGATCGACGTGCTGGAGTTCGTCCCCGCCGAGCAGGTCGACCCGATCCTCTACAACAAGGCGTACTTCCTGGAGCCGGAGGGCTCGGCGACCAAGCCGTACGTGCTGCTGCGGAACGCGCTCGCCGACTCGGAGCGGGTGGCGATCGTCAAGGTGGCGCTGCGCCAGCGCGAACAGCTCGCCACCCTGCGCGTACGCGAGGGCGTGCTGCTGCTCAACACGATGCTCTGGCCGGACGAGGTGCGTACTCCGGACTTCGGTTTCCTGGACGAGGACCTGAAGGTCCGGCCGCCGGAGCTGGCGATGGCCAGCTCGCTGATCGACTCGATGGCCGGGGAGTTCCAGCCGGACGCCTTCACCGACGACTACCGGGCGGCGTTGCAGGAGGTCATCGACGCGAAGATCGAGGGCCGCGAGGTGGTCCAGCCGGAGGAGGTGGAGGCCGCACCGGCCGCCGCGGTCGACCTGATGGCCGCCCTGAAGGCCTCGGTCGAGCGGGCCCGCGCCGCGCGCGGCGAGGAGCCCGCCCGTAAGGCCGCCGAGCCGACCCCGATCTCGGCCGCCCGCTCCGCGCAGAAGGCGGCCAAGGCGCCGGCGAAGAAGGCCGCGGAGAAGAAGGCGCCGGCGAAGAAGGCCGGCGCGAAGAAGGCGGAACCGGCCAAGAAGGCGGCGGCGAAGAAGACCGCGGAGAAGAAGGCGGCAAAGGCCCCGGCGAAGAAGGCCGCCGAGAAGAAGGCCGCCCCGCGTAAGACCGCCTGACCTGCGACCACCCCCTGCCGAGCCGGATCGCACGGCAGGGGATGGGACCGGGCGTCAGCCTCGGCCGAGCTTGCCGGTCGGGGTGATCCGGACGATGACCCGCTCCTCGCCGGCCTGGCGGAACGGGTAGGTGTCCTGGCCCAGGTACTTCTTCGCCATCCGGTTGATGTGCTCGTCGGCGCCCTCGGTGACGAACTCGGCCGTGCCCTTCACCCACAGGGTGCGGAAGTCGTCCGCCTTGTCCACGACCGAGAGCGCGACCACCGGGTTGCGCTCGATGTTGACGTACTTCTGCCGGCCCTTGACGGTGTTGAAAAGGATGTACTCGCCGTCGGTGTCCACCCAGACCGGGGTGACGTGCGGGGTGCCGTCGGCCTCGATGGTGGCCACGTGGGCGAGCTGCGGCTCGGCGAGCAGGGCCAGGTCTACTTCGGTGAGGATCGCCATGGTCGTGAACCTACTACCGGAAACCGCCGCCGACCGGTCTCCTGCCCGATTCGGCCCGGGCGAGGGGGCACCGAGGGCGTCCCGACGGGTACCGTGTGCGCTGGTCTCGGCAGCGGCCGCCGGGCCGCACCCACCCACCCAGCAGGGGAGTTCGACGTGAGCGAGCGTGTGCAGAACCGGTCGGCGGGCCAGGGCCCGGGCACCAAGGCGGAGCGGCGGCTGGCCGCCCAGCTGGCGGCGAAGAAGGCGGCCGAGGCGAAGCGCCGCCGGCAGTCGCTGCTCGGCGCGCTCGCCGGTGTCGCCGTCGTCGCGGTGCTGATCGGCGTCTTCGTCGTCGTGAACGGCGGGGACGACGACAAGAAGGACGCCGCCGGCACCCCCTCGGCCGGCGCCACCGCCCCGGCTCCCGAGGCCACCGCGCCCGCCGCACCCCAGCAGCAGCTCCCGGAGGGCGCGGATCCGGCGCTCGCCACCAAGCCGAAGGTCGGCCCGGGCAAGGGCGAGCTGACCAAGCTCACCGTCACCCCGCTGATCAAGGGCAAGGGCCCGGCGGTCAAGGCCGGCCAGACCATCACCACCAACTACGTGGGGGTGTTCTACAAGGACGGCAAGGAGTTCGACGCCTCCTGGAACAACGGGCAGCCGGCCAGCTTCCCGATCGGTGTCGGCCAGGTCATCAAGGGCTGGGACCAGGGCCTGGTCGGGGTCACCGTGGGCAGCCGGGTGCAGCTGGACATCCCGGCCGACCTGGCGTACGGCAACGACAGTGCGGGCGGCCGGCCGGCCGGTCCGCTGCGCTTCGTCGTGGACGTGCTCGCCGCGCAGTAGGTCACACCGGTCTTCCGTCCGGTCACCTACCGGCAGTAGGTTCATGGTCACCGTGGGCGGCACCACCCGCCCACGGTGACCTGTCACCGAGGCGGAGGTGCACGTGGCGGCGCTGGACGACCCCAAGCTGGCCCGGGTGATGTGGACGCACTTCGAGCCGGTCCACGCGGTGACCTACTTCCACCCGCGGGCCCGGGCCGCGTACGAGGCGGTCGGGCTGCGCGGCTACTGGCGGGGATACTTCGCCGGCCGGGCCGCCCCGCTCGGCCCGACGCCCGCCCCGCCGGTGATCGCCGCGTTCTTCAGCTTCGCGCCCCGGATGGTGGCCCGGGCGCTGCCCTCGGTGTGGCGGCTGGCCACCCCGGAGGAGGCGTTGCGGGCCCGGCTCACCGGTGCCGTCCAGGCGCTCGCCGAGTTCACCTACGAGCTGCCGGAGACCCACCTCGTCGAGGCCGCCGAGTTGCTGGAGGCGGCCGCCGGCCAGGTGGAGACCGCCGGCCGGGTGCTGGGCGGCGTCAACGCCGCCCTGCCGGCCGGCGAGTACCCGCTGGCCCGGCTCTGGCAGGCCGCCACCACGTTGCGCGAGCACCGGGGCGACGGGCACGTCGCCGCCCTGGTCACCACCGGGTTGGACCCGGTCGAGGTGCTGGCCTGGCGCTGCCGGGTCGACCAGTCCCGGGAGTTCCACCAGCCGGCCCGGGGGTGGACCGACGAGGAGTGGCTGGCGGCCGAGGAGCGGCTGGTGGCCCGCGGCTGGCTGACCGCCGGGCACGAGCCCACCACGTACGGCAGCGACGCGTTCCGCGCGGTCGAGGAGGCCACCGACCGGGCCGCGGCCGGCCCGTGGCGGGCGCTCGGCGCCGAGCGTACGGAGCGGCTGCGCGAACTGCTCGAACCGATCGCCCGCCGCTGCCGCACCATCATTCCCCGGCAGAGCCCGATCGGCCTGCCCGCGACCCAGCCGGGCTGACCACCCGGCCCGTTCACCAGGGCGGCGGCGGAACGCCATGCCGGAGGCGTAGCGTGCCCGGCATGTGGATCGTGGAACTCGCCTTCACCGACGTCCCGGACCGGCTCGCCGCCCGACCGGCCCACCGGGAGCGGATCACCGCCCTGCACGCCGAGGGCAAGGTACGGATCTCCGGGCCGCTGGCCGACGACTCGGGCGCGGTGCTGGTCTTCGACGTGCCGGACCGGCCCGCGCTGGACGAGCTGCTGGCCGCCGACCCGTACTACACCACGCCCGGCGTCGAGGTCGTCCGGATCCGGGAGTGGGCGCCCTTCCTGACCTGAGCCGGCCGCCGCGGGAGGGCAGGGCAGGATGGGCTCATGGTGGACGCGGTGCTCTTCGACCTGGACGGCGTGATCGTGGACTCCGAGCCGGTCTGGGAGGAGGTCCGGCGGGCGTACGTGGCCGCGCACGGCGGGACCTGGCAGTCCGACACCCAGCGCCGGCTGATGGGGATGAGCACCGACGAGTGGGCCGCCTACCTCAGCGGCGAGCTGGGCGTCGACCGGAGTCCGGAGCAGGTCGCCGCCGAGGTGGTCGCGGAGATGACCCGGCGGTACGCGGAGCGCGTACCGCTGATCGACGACGCCGACGAGGTGGTGCGCCGGATGGCCGCGCGGTGGCCGCTGGGACTGGCCAGTTCCTCCCCCACCCGGCTGATCGCGGCGGCGCTGGCCGCCACCGGCCTGGCCGACGCCTTCGGCGCGACGATGTCGACCGAGGAGACCGCGCGGGGCAAGCCGGCGCCGGACGTCTGGCTCGCCGTGGCCGCGCGGCTCGGCGTCGATCCGACCCGCTGCGTGGCGGTCGAGGACTCCTCGAACGGGGTGCGCTCCGCGGCCGCCGCCGGCATGCGGGTGGTGGCGATCCCGCACGGGTCGTACCCGCTGGATCCGGACGCGGAGGCGCTCGCGGACGTGCTGCTGGCATCGGTCGACGCGCTCACCCCGGACGTCGTGGACCGGCTCGGCTGAGCCGGTGCGGGCGGCGTCCGCGCCGCCGCTCAGATCGCCCGGCTGCGGCTCGACCTCGGCAGGAACCGCCGGGACGGGCCGGGCGGGGGTGCCGGCTGGTCCGCGGGCCGCTCCGGGCCGCCGGCCTCCGCCGCCGCCCGCCCAGGGGCGGGCGGCCGATCCGCCACCGGTACGTCCCGCATGTCACCCCTCCTGCCACTGACTACCGGGTTGTACGGTTTCCCGGGCAGACCGGATCGGAATGATCAGGGATCGGCCGGGTACCGCAGGCCGCGGTGCCGGCGTCCGGCGGGGAGGAGACGGCGATGAAGGCGATCGTGTACGAGCGCAACGGGGACGCCTCGGTGCTCCAACTGGTCGACCGACCGATACCGGAGCCGGGCCGCGGCGAGGTGCTGGTGCGGATGGCCGTGTCGGGGGTGAACCCGACGGACTGGAAGGCGCGGCGCGGGTCGCCGCTCCCGGCCGGCTGGCAGATCCCCGACCAGGACGGCGCCGGGGTGGTGGAGGCGGTCGGCGAGGGGGTCGACCGGAACCTGATCGGCGAGCGGGTCTGGCTCTGGGAGGCGGCCTGGCAGCGCCCCTGGGGCACCGCCGCCGAGTACACGGTGGTGCCGGTCCGGCACGCGGCAAGCCTCGGCGACGCCTCCTTCGACCTGGGGGCCGCGCTGGGCATCCCGTTCATGACGGCGCACCGGTGCCTGACCGCCGGTGAGTTCATGCCGGACCGGCTGCACGCCGGCGCGCTCAGCGACCACGTGGTGCTGGTGCAGGGCGGGGCGGGCGCGGTGGGCAACGCGGCGATCCAGCTCGCCCGGTGGGCGGACGCCTGCGTGATCGCCACGGTGAGCAGCCCGGAGAAGGCGCAGCTCGCGGCGGCGGCCGGCGCCTCCTTCGTGGTCAACTACCGCGAGCAGGACGTGGTCAAGGAGGTCCGCAAGATGGCCCCCGACGGGGTGCACACGATCGTCGAGGTCTCCGCCGCGCGCAATGCCGCCACGGACGTCCAGCTGCTCCGGTCCGGCGGCGCGGTCTGCGTGTACGCCGACGACGGCGGCGACGAGGTGACCCTGCCGATCCGGCCGTTGATGGTGCCGAACGCGCGGTGGCAGTTCGTCCTGATCTACACCGCGCCGAACGCCGCCAAGGCGCAGGCGGTGCGGGACGTGTCCGCGGCGGCGGCCCAGGCTGGGATCCGGGTGGGCGAGGAGGCCGGCCTGCCGTTGCACCACTATTCGTTGGCGGCGACGGCGGCGGCCCACCAGGCCGTCGAGAGCTCGGTGGTCGGTAAGGTGCTCATCACCACGAGCGAGACGTAGGACCACGAAACGGATTTCTCCGTCACCGAGACAGAGGCGAACAAGTTTCGCGACAATTGTCCTGCGGGTCGCCCCGCGTTAGACGGGCGGCCCCGGCGCGGTGCGAACGCCGGGGCCGCCCCTGGGGAGGAATGTCGACAGACAGTGTCCTACCCATCCAGGCGACGGTACGCCGCAAAGCGTTACGGCGCCGTCAGTTCCCGCACCTCCAGGCCCCCGTCGGCGTAGCGCGAGCGGACCACCTTCTTGTCGAACTTGCCGACGCTGGTCTTCGGCACCGCGTCGATGAACGCCCACCGCTCGGGCAACTGCCAGCGCGCCACCGACTTCGCCAGGAATTCGCGCAGCTCCTCGGCGGTCACCGAGGCCCCCTCCCGGACCACCACGGTGGCCAGCGGCCGCTCGTCCCAGCGTTCGTCCGGCACGCCCACCACGCACGCCTCCAGCACCGCCGGGTGCGCCATCAGGGCGTTCTCCAGCTCGACCGAGGAGATCCACTCCCCGCCCGACTTGATCACGTCCTTGGCCCGGTCGGTCAGGGTGATGTAGCCGTCGGGCGAGAGCGTGCCGACGTCCCCGGTGCGCAGCCAGCTGTCGCGGAACTTCTCCTCGTCCGGGGTCTCGTCCCCGACGTACCGGGCGGTGACCCACGGCCCACGGACCTCCAGCTCGCCGACGGAGGTCCCGTCGGCGGGCAGCGGCTCGCCGAGCGCGCCCACGATGCGGGCGGCGACGCCGGCCGGCACCCGGCCCTGCGTGTAGCGGTAGCGCCAGGCCTCGTCGCCGGTCGCCCCGGCCGGCGGCCGGGAGACCGAGCCGAGCGGGGACATCTCGGTCATCCCCCAGGCGTGGATCACCTCGATGCCGTGCCGCTCCTGGAACGCGTGCATCAGCGCCGGCGGGCAGGCCGAACCACCGACGATCACCTCCTTGAGCGAGGAGGTGTCCACGTCGTGGCTGTCGAGATAGGCCAGCAGGTCGGTCCAGATGGTCGGCACCGCGCCCGCCAGGGTGGGCCGCTCGGCGGCGATCATCTCGGCGATCGGGGCGGCCTGGAGGAACCGGTCCGGCATGATCAGCGAGGCGCCGGAGAGGAACGCCGCGTACGGCAGGCCCCAGGACATCGCGTGGAACATCGGCACGATGGCCAGCTCGCGGTCGGTCGGCCCGAGGCCGAACCCCTCGGGCATGCAGACCTGCAACGAGTGCAGGTAGATCGAGCGGTGCGAGTAGGCGACGCCCTTGGGGTTGCCGGTGGTCCCGGAGGTGTAGCAGAGGGCGGCGGCGTCCCGCTCGTCCACCTCCGGCCAGCCGTACGTCTCCGGCCGGCCGGCCAGCAGCTCGTCCCAGTGGTGGAAGGTGATCCGGTCGCCGGCCGCGGTCACCAGCGGCGCCGGGTCGCCGCCGCCGACCACCACGACGTGCCGCACCGTGCCCATCTCGCCGATCACGCGGGCGAGCAGCGGGATCAGCGTCGAGTCGACCAGCACCACCCGGTCCTCGGCGTGGTTGGCGATGTAGGCGACCTGGTCCGGGAAGAGCCGGAGGTTGAGGGTGTGCAGCACCGCGCCCATGCTCGGCACGGCGAAGTAGGCCACCAGGTGCTCGTTGTTGTTCCACATGAAGGTGGCGACCCGCTCGTCACCGGTCACCCCGCACTCGTCGCGCAGCGCGTGGGCCAGCCGGGCGGCGTTCCGCCCGACCTCGGCGTACGACATCCGTCGGGGCTCACCGCCGGTCCAGGTCACCACCTCCGCCGTGCCGTGCACGGTGGAGCCGTGTTCGAGGATCCGGGCGACCTGGAGGGGGGCGTCCATCATCGTGCTACGCATGGGTAACAAGCTAGTGTCGGCGGTCACACCTTGGGAACCCTGGAAAACCGGTCGGCCTCGACGAACGCTCGTAAATTGTCCAGGTGAGCATCTCGTGGGCCGATTCGTACGTGGGGCAACTTCGCGCCCTGGCCGGTGACCGCATCCTGATGTTCGTCGGCGCCCGCGCGATCGTCCGGGACAACGCCGCCCGGGTGCTGCTGATCCAGCGCTCGGACAACGGCCAGTGGGCGATGCCGGCCGGCGCCATGGAGCTGGGCGAGTCGATCGCCGACTGCGCCGTCCGCGAGGTACGCGAGGAGACCGGGCTGCGTGCCCTGCGGGTCAGCGCATTCGCCCTCTACACCGGCCCGGACCGCACCCACACCAACATGTACGGCCACACGTACCAGATCTTCACCACCGCGTTCCGGGTGGAGGAGTGGGACGGCGAGCTGACCCGGATGACCGACGAGACGACGGACGCCGGCTTCTTCCACCGGGAGGAGCTTCCGGCCCCGCTCTCCGCCAGCGTCACGGAAACCCTCGCCGACCTCGACGTCTTCGAACAGACCAACCGCCTCATCCTCAAGTAACCCCCGCGGGTCAGAGCAGGGTCTGGGACTTGGCCTCCATCTCGGCGGCGGCCTCCTCCTTCGACTCCTTGGGCAGGGGCTTGCCGCCGGGGGCGGCGGCCTTGCCGCCGAGCGGGTCGGCGCCGCCGGTGGCGCCCTGCGGGCCGGTGCCGCGCAGCTGGTCGTCGGGCAGGGCCAGGGTGACCAGCACGGCGAGGATGGCGATCAGCCCGGTGGTCAGGAAGACCAGGTGCAGGGAGTCGACGAACGCGCCCTGGATCGCGGCGCGGACCGGGCCGGGCAGGGCGAGGATGGTCGCCGGGTCGTTGATCGAGATGTTGGCGCCGCCCCTGGCCGCCACCGCGGCCCGCTGGTCCGGCGGGAGCTGCGCGATCGCCGTCGGCAGCCGGTCGCCGAGGTGGCGGGTGAGCTGCGACGACAGCACCGTGCCGAGGATGGCCACCCCGAACGACCCGCCCAGCGACCGGAAGAACGTCGCCGAGGAGGTACCGGCCCCCAGGTCCCGGACGTCCACCGCGTTCTGCACGGCCAGGATCAGCGACTGCATGCAGAGGCCCAGCCCGACGCCGATCACCACCATGAACCCGAACGCGATCCAGAGCGAGGTGGCCACCTGGAGCCGGGTGAAGAGCAGCATGCCGGTGAGCAGCACCGCCGAGCCCGCCACCGGGAACCACTTGTACCGCCCGATCCGGCTCATCGCCCGACCGGTCAGCACCGAGGTGACGATGATGCCCGCCATCATCGGCAGCATCAGCAGACCGCTGCTGGTCGGCGAGGCGCCCTTGACGATCTGCAGGTAGAGCGGGATGAAGATGATCGACCCGAACATCACCAGACCGAGCACGAAACCCGCCGAGTTGGCCAGCGCGAACGTCCTGCTGCGGAACAGCCGCAGCGGCAGGATCGGCTCGGCGACCCGGGCCTCCTGGACCACGAAGAGCACCCCGAGCACCGCGCCCGCCACGAAGAGCCCGATGATCACGCCCGAGTCCCAGGCGTACTCGTTGCCGCCCCAGCTCAGCGCGAGCAGCAGGCTGCTCACCCCGGCCACCAGCAGCGCCGCGCCGAGCCAGTCGATGGCGTGCTCCCGCCGCTGGAACGGGATCAGCCGCATGACGTGGTAGCAGACCACGATCGCCAGGATCGCCAGCGGCACGTTGATGTAGAAGATCCACCGCCAGTTGGTCTCCGCGAAGTACCCGCCGACCAACGGCCCGGCCACCGACGACAGCCCGAAGACCGCGCCGAAGAGCCCCTGGTAGCGGCCCCGCTCCCGGGGCGACACCACGTCCGAGATGATGGTGAACGCCAGCGTCAACAGGCCACCCGCACCCAGCCCCTGCACGCCCCGGGTGACGATCAGCTGGGTCATGTTCTGCGACAGGCCGGCCAGCAGCGAGCCCAGCAGGAACGTGCCGATCGAGAAGAGGAAGACCGGCCGGCGCCCGTACAGGTCGGCCATCTTGCCGTACAGCGGGGTCGAGGCGGTGGAGGCGAGCAGGTACGCGGTCACCACCCACGAGTAGTGGTTGATCCCGCCCAGCTCGCCGACGATGGTGGGCAGGGCCGTGCCGACGATGGTCTGGTCCAGCGCGGCCAGCAGCATCCCGGTCATCAGGCCGAACATCAGCAGGCGGATCTGGCGGGCGTGCAGCACGGGCCGGGCGTGAGCTTCCGTCGTCATCCCGCCTTCTTTCCCGCGCCTCGCGGAACATGCCCGGACGGCGGGGGAAATCAGCAGGTCAGTGCCGGCCCTCGGCGAACTCCTCGACGATCTTGCCGCAGAAGGCGGGGAGATCGTCGGGCTTGCGGCTGCTGACCAGGCCGTGGTCGGTCACCACCTGTTCGTCGACCCAGGTGGCGCCGGCGTTGGTCAGGTCGGTGCGCAGGCTGGGCCAGGAGGTCAACCGGCGACCGCGCACCACGTTCGCCTCGATCAACGTCCACGGTCCGTGGCAGATCACACCGACCGGCTTGCCGGCGTCGAAGAACGCCCGCACGAACCGCACCGCGTCCGCGTCGGTCCGCAGGAAGTCCGGGTTGGCCACCCCGCCGGGCAGCACCAGCCCGTCGTACGCCCCGGCGTCCGCCGCGGCCGCCGTCACGTCCACGTCGTACGTCCTGCCCTGGTCGAGGTGGTTGAAGGACTGGATCGAGCCGGGCTTGAGCGAGACCAGCTCGACCCGGGCGCCCGCGTTCTCGACCGCCTCGCGCGGCTTGACGTACTCGACCTCCTCGACGCCGTCGGCGGCCAGGAAGGCGATCCGCTTGCCCTGCAGTGTCGCTGCCATGTCGGTTCTCCTCTCGGGGTACCCGGAATCCCTTCCCGGGCCCGGGTGCCCGAAACGCGGCCGACGCAGGTCCCCCCAAACGGCGCGTCGGAGCCGTCCGGCGGCGGCCGACCCAGGTTTGAGCGGCAGGCCTACGGGGACCCCGGAAGGCATGGCAGGAGCAGCAGCGGAAGAGCGCCGGCTGGCCACTGTGGTGGCGGACTGGCAGGGGCGTCCCGTGCTGGTGGTCGGCGACGCCATGCTGGACGAGTGGCGGTTCGCGGAGTCCGAGCGGCTCTGCCGCGAGGCGCCCGCGCCGGTCCTCACCCTGCGGCGGCGCCTCTCCGCGGCCGGTGGAGCGGCGAACACGGCGGTGAACCTCGCCACCCTGGGCGGCCGGGCCGTGCTGGTGGCCCCGGTCGGCGCCGACGTGGCCGGTGACGAGCTGCACGACTGCCTCGACCGCGCGGGCGTCTGGGACCGGACGGTCAACCAGCCCGGCCGGCCGACCCCGGTGAAGCGGCGGATGCTCGCCGGTAACCAGATCCTGCTGCGCGAGGACTCCGGCGACCCGGACGACGCGCTCGACGACGACGGCGTGGCGCGGCTGCTCACCGCGCTCGACTGCGCGACCGAGGAGCTGAAGGCCGCCGCGGGCGGCCGACCGCCGACCCTGGTGGTCTGCGACTACGGGCTGGGCGCGCTGCCGGCGGCGGTGCGCGCCTGGCTGGTGGCCAACCGGGACCGCTACGCCACCGTGGCCCTCGACGCGCACGACCTGGCCGACTGGCGCGGCCTCAACCCGACGGTGGTGACCCCGAGCTTCGCCGAGGCGGCCCGGCTGCTGGCCCGCGCCGCGGTCGGCTTCAACGCCGACCCGCGCCCCGCCCCCCGGGAGCACGCCGGCCCCGAACTGCACCTGGACCACCCGGTCGACGACCCGGCGGACGGCCCCTCCGAGCTCAGCGTCGGCACAGCCCCCGGCGCGGGCGAACGCCCGACCGGCACCCGGTCGGCGGACGCCCACCCGCGCGCGGCGGACCGGGGCGCGAACTTCGGCCCGGCCGGACGGCGCGGGGGCGGCGGGCCGACCGGGGAGCCGACGCCCGGCGAGGACCGGGTGGCGATGACCGGCGACGGGCTCAGCGTGACCGGCACCGGTGTCACCGTTAACGCGGCAGCCGGCGAGGGGGTCGACCGGGCGGTGCTGGCCGAGTCACGCCTGGCCGAGCTGCGCGCGCACACCGGCGCCGACGTGGTGGCGGTGACCCTGGACACCGAGGGTGCGGTGGTCGGCGGGGCCGACGGGGAGCCCCGACGCAGCCACAGCACCCCGGTACCGGCCAGCCACGCGGTCGGCGCCGGGGACGCGTACCTGGCGGCGATGACGCTGGCGCTGGCGGCCGAAGCGACGCTGCCCACCGCCGCCCAGCTCGCCCAGCTCGCCGCGACCATCACGGTCTCCGACACCGGCACCTGCGTGTGCCGGCGGGAGGACCTGCTGGAAGCGCTGGGCGCCGGGCGGGACGAGACCGGCCACCCGACCCTGGTCGGCGCCGACGAGCTGGCCTCGATCGTCGAGGACCACCGGCGCTCCGGCCGCTCGGTGGTCTTCACCAACGGGTGCTTCGACGTGCTGCACCCGGGGCACGTCCGCTACCTGACCCAGGCCCGCGCGCTGGGCGATCTCCTGGTCGTGGCGGTCAACTCGGACGGCAGCGTACGCCGGCTCAAGGGGCCGGACCGGCCGGTGAACCCGGTCGAGGACCGGACCGCGCTGCTCGCCGCCCTGGAGTGCGTCGACCACGTGGTGGTCTTCGAGGAGGACTCGCCGGCGCCGCTGATCGAGGCGGTCCGCCCGGACGTCTACGTCAAGGGCGGCGACTACCCGCCGGAGATGGTGCCGGAGGCGCCGCTGGTCCGCCGGCTGGGCGGCCAGGTGCGCACCCTCGGCTACGTGCCGGACCGGTCCACCTCGGCGATCATCGACCGGATCCGGGCGCAGTCGGCCACCGGCAACGGCGCCGCGGCGCAGTCCGTCAGCGGCAACGGCGCCGCGCCGCAGCCCTCGACCGTCACCGACGGCGCGCCCGGCAGGCGGACGTGAACCGACCGCTCGACCTCGGCGCGCCCGCGGAGTTCCGCCGGCAGCGGCAGCTCGACGTGCTGATCCCCACCCGCAACCGCCCGGCCGAGCTGGCGGTCACTCTCTCCGGGCTGGCCGCCCAGGAGGGCGTACCCGACTTCGGGGTGGTGGTCAGCGACCAGTCCGACGACGAGGCCGCGTACCTCCACCCGGCGGCGGCCACCATGGTCCGGGCGCTGCGCCACCGGGGCCACCCGGTGCTGCTGACCCGCCGGCTACCCCGGCGCGGGCTGGCCGAACATCGCGCCTACCTGCTGGACCGGTCCGTCGCCCGGTACGTCCTCTGCCTCGACGACGACGTCTGGCTGGAGCCGGGCACGCTGTCCCGGCTGGTCACCGCGATCCGCGAGCTGGGCTGCGGATTCGTCGGCAATGCGGTGCACGGCCTGTCCTACGCCGACGACGTGCGGCCGGACACGCACGGGCACTACGAGGAGTGGCAGGGCACCCCGACCCCGGAGCGGGTACGCCCCGGCACGCCGGCCTGGGACCGGGCGCAGATCCACCCGGCGGCGAACCTGCTGCACGTCACCGAGAAGCTGCGGCTGCCGGCGGGCGCGTGGCGCGCGTACAAGATCTCCTGGATCGGCGGCTGCGTGCTCTACGACCGGGCGAAGCTGGTCGACGCCGGTGGCTTCGAGTTCTGGCGGCGGCTGCCCGAGCGGCACCAGGGCGAGGACGTGGCCGCGCAGCTCGCGGTGATGGCCCGGCACGGCGGCGCGGGTGTGCTGCCCAGCGGGGCGTACCACCTGGAGACGCCGACCACGGTGACCGAGCGGGACGTGGAGGCCTGGGAGGTCGTCCTCACCGAGTCCGACACCCCGCAGCCCGCCTGAGCGCCCGATCAGCCGCGAAGCAGTTCGCGGGCCGCCTCGACCACCTCGACCGTGGGCACGTCGGCGACGAAGGAGTCCCGGTGCGGGCAGTCGCCGTCGCCGGGGCGGTGCGGGTAGATATCCCGGGTGCAGTCCATGCCGCAGACCGGGCACTGCGTCGTCCAGGAGGCGATCGGCCGGTGCCGGGCGCGCAGCGGGGTGGCCCCGTTGATCAGGTTGCCGATCCAGTAGACGCCGACCGTCGGGGTGCCGACGGCGGCGGCCAGGTGCAGCGGGCCGGTGTCGTTGGAGACCATCAGCGCGCAACCGGCGTAGCAGGCGGCCAGCCCGCCGAGGCTGAGCGTGCCGACCTGCGGGCGTACCGGCACCCCGGCCGCCGCGACCACCGCCTCGACCACCTCTCGCTCGGCGGGCGTGCCGGTGACCAGCACCTCGTACCCGTCGCCGACCAGGGCGCGGGCGACCTCGCCGAACCGCTCCGACGGCCAGCGCCGCCGGGTGTCGGTGGCCCCCGGATGCAGCGCCACCCGGGGCTGCCGCGGCTCGCCGAGCACCCGCCGGGCCTCCGCGCGGTCCGCCTCGGTCACCGCGAGGGCCGGGACGATCGTGGTGGCCGGCGCCCCCACCAGGGCGGCGACCTCCAGGTAGCGGATCACCTCGTGCTGGTAGTAGACGTACCGGATCCAGCGGTCCAGCGGCGGGGCGTCCTCGGCGCGCGGCCCGGCGGTGACCCGGGCGCCCAGCCCGGCGACGAGTGGATTGGAGTTGCGGCCGCCGCCGTGCAGCTGCAACGCCAGATCGAAGCGTTCGTCGCGGGCCGCGGCGAGGAAGTCGTCCAGGGCGGGGCCGGCT
>NZ_QGKS01000046.1 GCF_003172935.1 Micromonospora sicca
GTACGTATTCAGCTTGAGTGAGCTGGGGGCATCCACGGTCCGGTGGTGAACAGCTGTTTGAGCACGTCGAGTGCGTCCAGGCCGTGCTTGGCGGCGGTGGACAGGTAGGAGCGGACCGCGGCGAAGTCAGCGAGTCCTTGCAGGGTTCGCCAGGTCCCGGAAATCTTCTGCTGCAGCTTGACCGGACGAAGATCACGTTCGGCCTGGTTGTTGGTGAACGGCACGGCCAGGTCGACGACGAACCGCAGGATCATGCCGCGGTAGGTGTGGAAACGCTCGGCCAGCTTCCCGGCCCGGGACAGCTCGCCGTGGCGGTTGGGTGGGTTCTGTTGGCGGCCGTAGGCGATCGCGCCGGCGTAGCAGGCCCGGATGTGGCTGATCTCGGCGTCGGTCAACGCCTCCCGGCCGGCCGCGACGGCCTGCTCGGTCATCGCCTTGGCCATGAGCAGCGTGTCGGCCATCACCTCCGCCCACTGCTGGCCGGCCGGATCCTGCTCGTGCACGGCACGCAGGTCACGGATCAGATGCGCCCCGCACCAGGCGTGCTCGGCGTCGCTCAGGTGCTGGTAAGCGGCGTAGCCGTCACGCACGATGGTGCCGTCGAAGCCGGGCAACACCCCACCGGCGTCGATGTCGGCCTTGCTGCGCCCGCCGACGTGGAACAACGTCAACCCCGGGGTGCAGGCCACGTGCACGTACTTGAACCCACCGCCCAGGCGCGCCGGAGTCTCATCGACGTGCAGCACCCGCTCCACGTGCAGCAACGCGGCCAGGTGTGAGGTGAACGGGCCCAGCCGGCGGGCCGCCTCAGCGACCACCGCGTGCACGAACCCGATCGACACGGGCGCCCCGCACAGATCACCCAGCAGCCGTGACACCCGCGCGAACGGCAGGAACTGCGCCCCCCGCCCATATACGGCCGCAGCTTTGACGCCGGTCCCGTACTGCGCCCGACCGGTCACCCCGACCGGGGCCTCACCCTCACTGACCTGCCCACACCCGCACAACACCGCCACAACCTGATGCTCGGTGACCACCATCCGCGGCTCAGGCAACTCGAAGACCTGCCTGCGCTGACGCCCGAACTCCACCGCATCAACCAGGTCCGCACCGCACGCCGCGTTCACACACCGATCCGGCCGGTGCACCACCGTGTGATCCGGATCCGAGATCAACTGCAGCGTCGACCCCGACGAACCCGGCTGCTTACCCCGACGCCGACCAGACCCCCCACCGGTCGGCTTCGGCGTCCGCCGACCCAACCCATCCGACGACGGAGGCTTCGAGGAGTTCGTCGAGTTCAACCCCAACCGACGCCTCAACTCGGCGTTCTCCGCCTCCAGCCGCTCAACCCTGGCCCCCAACTCAGCCAGCATCCCCACAAGATCCTCATAAGAGGGACGCTGCGGCTCGGACGACACCCGAAGATCATGCCAGCACGCCAGCCACAGTGGACAACAGGTCCCGATCAGCGACTCACCTCAGGCTGAACACGTAC
>NZ_QGKS01000419.1 GCF_003172935.1 Micromonospora sicca
CGCTGATGGCCGCCGCGAGGTCACCGCGGAGAACGGTCGTGTCCTCCCAACGCGGCGCGGTGAGCGTGGTCGAGGCAACGTACTTGGGGGCCTCGTTCAAGGCCACGCCGATGGGATGTGCGCGCATTGATCCCCAGGAGCCGGCGAACAACTCGTAGGTGCGCCGGCCGAACAGGAACGCGTCGGCGCGCTGGTAGGTCTGCGTGATGAACGTCCTGGTCTCGTCGTCACCCTTCCCGCGGGCCCATCCGCCGCGCTCGAATCCGTTCCTGCGGTCCTCATCCGACGCGCCGCCGTTTCCCTGCATCACTCCATCGATGGTGACCTGAGTCATGGTCGTCAGCTTCATAATCGCGGTTCCCTTTGCCTTGGCGCCGCCCCTCGTGGGCGGCCTCACCCCTGCTACGAACACCACCGCCCCGATCCGACACCGCCTCCCGGATTTCTTTGAAGAACTTTCCGGGACGCCTCTTCGGCAGCACGTCGGAGTCGAGCCTGTCGGCCCCCGAGGTTGCGCACCGCCGCTCGGCCTGACCGCCCGCATCCAGCGCTTCGGCGGCTACGCCACCGACGAGGTTGCCGTCGCGCCCGAGCCGTTCGACGCCCGCCACCACCGGTCAGGATCTTCGCGTCCGCGAGGCGGTCACCCGGGCCCACCACGAGGAGTGTGCCCGGGTGGTCGCCGCCCTGACCAGGCGCTTCGGTGACCTCGACATCGCCGAGGAAGCGGCCCGCAATCATCGCCCGAAATGCGGGCAACGCGGCGTCGACCGGCTCCCCAACGTGACCATCCCGCCGCATCGGCTCCCGCCGGGCAACTCCGCGAGCCGGTACCGCAGACCCGCACCCATGTGCCGGTACAGCGCACGGTAGTTGCGCCGGTCCACGCTCAACCTGCGGGTGGCATGGTGCTGGACGTCGGCGTACGCCCGGTCGGCGGCGCGTAGCTTCCGCTGCCAGGTGCGCTGCGGCCGACACGCGCCAGCGAGCCGTCCAAGATCAGGTGTGCGGATCTGCCGCGATCCGCGCGTCACGCCGTGTAACAGATGGATCGCGGCGCTCAGCGCACGGATCTGCCGATGAGCGCGCACAGTGGCGGATGCCACCCCGTCGCCCATGCCCGGAGGAGCGTCGGAAGACCAGGTCGGCCGTTCAAGGTGCGGACCGGTGCGGCGCATGCGTGCAGTGCGGGTGAGGTTGTCGCAGGGTGGGCGACGTTCTGTTCAAGTTCTCGATGCGGCCGATCGGTCGGCCGGCCGTGCTGGCATTGTGATCGTGCTGTGGTTGCTGTCGACAATCGTGTCGAACACCTTGAGTAGCAGCCGGTGCAGGGTCGTCTGCTGGTGGTCGGTCAAGCCCGCGAGCAGGTCGTGGTCCAGAGCGGCTCCGGTGCGGCGGAGTTCGTCGACTGTTGTTCGTCCTGCCGCGGTGATGACGACGGCGCGCTTGCGTCGATCGGTCTGATC
>NZ_QGKS01000045.1 GCF_003172935.1 Micromonospora sicca
GGCGGGCACCAAAAAAGGCGGCACCGCTCATCGGTTCCGCCTTGACTTTGAGCTCCGTCTTGAATTTGGGCGCGCAGCACCCACTGCGGGGAAGTGGGACACGGAAACAGGTACCCGTCAAGAGCACCTTGGCGGCACTTGTGTAGGGCCCGATACGACTACAGCCCGGAGCGCTGGTCGCGCCGCTCGGGCTGTGGGCACACTCCACCTGACGTTGAATGTGTGATGCCATCCTCGGGCACGGGCGCATGGACGTCAACTCGGCGCGCTTGGCCGCTTGATGTCCCGATGCGAGCCGGGCCGCCCTTGGTGAGCCGGGTGATCCGCTCCACGTTGGCGGCCTGTGCCATGCGGTACCAGGTGGTTCCTCGACCTCTTCCGGGTACGTGGCGGCGAGGCAGAAGTCCGTGGAGCGAGTCGGCAGGGTTGGCGGAGCGGCGTGCCCAATCGCGTACCCGGGCCGCGGTGACGTCGGGGCCGAGCCGTTGGGCAATCTCGGCGGCGGTGCCGTACTCGTGACCATCGATCCAGATCATGCGTCCACCGTATTCGGGTTTCACAGGGCTACCGCAGGCACGAACAGGCACGAGTTCGGCCGGGCAGCGGACACGTGCCTGCGAATAGTCGGAATTATGCGCGGCTGAGGAAGTGTGATCCGAGGGTCACTCCGGGTCGTCAACGGACGCTGAAATCGGCTCGGGCACACTGTCCGACCCTCCGTATAACCTGCCGTCACACATGGACGCTCCCTCCGCTTGGCGGAGCCGGGTCGTCCCCTCAGTCTCCGAGGAGAAGACGTGAGGAAGTTCCTGTTCTCAGTCCTGGCCGGTGCGACCCTCGTGTTGGCGCTCGCCGGCCTCGCCGCAGCCCCGGCCCAGGCCGCCACAGGGGACGTGACGGTGTCGTCCCCCTGCTACGAGCCCGCCTACGGCAACAGCTGGGTGTACTGGACGGTCACCAATCACACCTCAGCCGACATCGAAGCCGCTATCACCAACGACACCGCCTCCCCGTATCCCCCGGTGTTCACGATCCCGGCCGGCGGCAGCGTCGTCCGGGAAACGATCGGCGGCTACAGCGTGGACGTCACGGTCGGAGGCGTGGTCGTCGCCTCTGCCTCGGTCTCACCCGACGCGCTCAAGGCATGCGGCACCACGACGGCGAGCTTCAACCTGATCATCGACTGCCGGCCCAGCCCGTACCAGGTCACGCTGCGGATCAAGAACGCGACCGACGGGGCCCGCCAGTACAAGCTGACGAAGCAGCGCGGCGAGGAGCTGACCGGCACCGCGCTGCCCGGCAATACCTACATCACGGAAGACTGGGTGAAGCCGACCGACCGCTGGAAGCTGGAGATCGCAGGGTACGGCTACGTCCGCGTGGTCAACGAGCCGGCGCTGTGCAACGCTCCATCGCCCACGGCGACCCCCTCCAGCACGCCTTCCC
>NZ_QGKS01000044.1 GCF_003172935.1 Micromonospora sicca
CCCCGATCTGGATGTGGCGCTCAAGCTCGCCACCGAGGCGTCGAAGGTCTGCGATCGGAAGGTCGAGGTGCGGCCCTTCCTGTGAACAGGGTCGACGTCCGCGAGGCGGTCACCCGGGCCCACCACGAGGAGTGGGCCCGGGTGGTCGCCTCGCTGACCAGGCGGTTCGGTGACCTCGACATCGCCGAGGAGGCGGCGGCCGAGGCGTTCGCGACCGCCGTGCAGCGGTGGCCGGCCGACGGCGTACCCCCCAACCCCGGCGCCTGGCTGACCACCACCGCCGTTCGCAAGGCCATCGACCGGATCCGGCGCGAGAACAAACGCGACGACAAGCACAAGGAGGCTCAGATGGTGTACGACGACGACCCGCCCGAGCCTCTCGGCGCCATCGACGACGACCGGCTGCGGCTGATCTTCACCTGCTGTCACCCGGCGCTGGCGATGGAAGCCCGCGTGGCGCTGACACTGCGCATGCTCGGCGGCCTGACCGTGCCCGAGATCGCCCGCGCCTTCCTGGTGCAGGAGACCACCTTGGAGCAGCGGATCACCCGCGCCAAGGCCAAGATCAAAGCGGCTCGGATCCCCTATCGCGTGCCGGCCGCCGAGGATCTCCCGGCACGCGTCTCCGGCGTACTCGCCGTGCTGTATCTCGTCTTCAACGAGGGCTACCTGGCGACCGGCCCCGACACCGATCCCGTACGTCACGACCTGACCGCCGAGGCGATCCGGCTCACCCGCCTGATCCGCGCTCTGCTGCCGGAGGACGGTGAGGTGGCCGGCTGCTGGCGCTGATGCTGCTCACCGAGGCCCGCCGCACCGCCCGGGTCTCGGCCAGCGGCGAACTGGTCACCCTCGACGAGCAGGACCGTGGGGCCTGGGACACGGCGCTGATCGCCGAGGGTCACCGGCTCGTGCGCGAGCGCCTCGCCGCTGCCGCCGCCGGGGTGGCTCCGGGCCGCTACCAGATCCTCGCCGCGATCAACGCCGTGCACACCTCCGCCCGCGACATCCGCGACACCGACTGGTCGCAGGTCGTCGCCCTCTACGACCAACTCGTCCACCTCGACTCCTCGCCGATCATCGCCCTCAACCGGGCCATCGCGGTCGCCGAGCTCGACGGCCCGCAGGTGGCACTGGCGGCCGTCGACCGTCTTGAGGACAAGCTGGCCGGCTATCACGCCTACCACGCGACCCGCGCCGACCTGCTGCGCCGGCTGGGCCAAAGTCAGCAGTCGCGCGCGGCCTACGACAAAGCCATCGAGCTGGCCGGCAACACCGCCCAGACCGCCAACCTGACCCGCCGCCGCGACCAACTGCGGTAGCGCCCACGAATCCCGATCGAAACCCCGCGCGCAGCGGCGGCCGGCCCCGACGCAATCAGATCGGCCCGATACCCGCATGAGATCGTCAGCTTCTACGGTCGGCACTGCACTGTCATCGGCAGA
>NZ_QGKS01000043.1 GCF_003172935.1 Micromonospora sicca
GACCCCCACCCCGCCTGACCCTCCACGCCGGGGCGACTCCCGCCTGCGGTCCGCCAGGGTGTGCAACTGTTGGCTGATTAGCTACGCGATCGTATGTGATATTTTTTCGATCATGTCGTTGCTGCGGCTGGGTCCGGTCGCTGAATTCATCGGCGTTCATCCTGTGACTGTGCGGCGGCCGGCGAGTTCACTGTGGTGAGGGTGGTCCACAGGACCGGCTGGCCCGTTTCGGCATGGCGTGGTTGACGGCTCTGCTGGCCCGTGACGGGGTGAGCGTGGAGGTGCTCCACTCGAAGGGTTCGGCCGGTGGGGTCGAGGAATTGTTAGACGACTTCATGTCCCGGCTGGCTGACGGCCGCCTCGCCCACGCCGATCCGGCGCTGACCGTGAAGCTTGCCCGCCTGCAGGCCGAACACGTGGCGGTGTGCGCCCGGATCCGGCATCTCAACCAGGCACTTGCCTGGTCCGCGGCCCGGTGGCTCGTCGACCACGCCACCGCGCACGGGGCCACCGTCATCTACGTCGAGAACCTCGCCACCCTCGAAGGGCGCGGCGGTTCACGCAGCCTCAACCGGCGACTCTCCGGCGCCGTACGCGGCACCGTGTTCACCGCCATCGCTCACCTCACCGCGAAGGTCGGTATCGCAGTCGTCACCGTTCCGGCGCGTGGAACCTCGTCCGGCTGCCCCCGCTGCGACGGCCCGATCAAGCACGTCAAGACACCGGACCGGAACGTGGCCGGATACCGGTGGGCCACCTGCTCGTGCGGCCTGTCAATGGACCGCGACCACGCCGCCGCGCAACGCATCGCCGCCCGCGGCCTCGCCAACCAGGCCAAGACCCGCCGCGACCGCAGCGGCAACGCCGCGATCCGGACAGCCACCGACACACCAGTGCGTCACCGGACGCGTCGACCAACCCGAACCGCCACCACCAGACGGGTGCGGGATCGACGCAAGACCAAACCCACCCCGAAGCAGACCCGACCGGTCAAGACTTCACGCCTGCTGCCCATGCGACGGCAGGTTCCCGCCCCGGCAAACCCCACAGCGGGGCCTGCCGGCAAGCGTCCGGCGGGACGGACACCCCAGGAGACCAACCCCTCAAGGCCCGGTCGCCAGGTGCCGCACACGGTTCCCACCACCGCCCCGCGACACCCTCACAGGGTTCGCGGGGCAGTCCTCGGCCGCGGCTTCCACCGCCACGTACACGCCACCCCCGTCACCCACAGGGACGCTAGTACCCGCGGGATGCCCGGCTTGCTGAGGATCACATAGGAAACCAGAGACGCTGGCCCCATCCAAGATCCACACCGGCTGTGGAAGGTTGCTGCCTTCTCCCGTTCTGAGGCCGCCACCTGCGGGATGTTGCGCGCCCACGGTGCGGGGCTCCCAGGTGCGGGATGGTGCGGCTGCTGCCGGGGAGCCGGGAG
>NZ_QGKS01000042.1 GCF_003172935.1 Micromonospora sicca
TGCTGGCGGCCAGCCCCAAGAGCGAGGCGGTCCGGGCCGGCCGTCGTGGCGAGCGACGGTCGGGTCAGGGTCTGCCGGCCCCCGGTGCGGGTGCTGGGAAAGCCACGACCTGCCCGCTGGGTTGTGACGGCTCAGGTCCGGCCCAGTTCTGGCCGACGACGAATAGGCGCGGGTGATGGCCTCGGCTGAGCGTGCAGGCGAAGGCACCCCGGTCGAGGCTGACGGTGGCCAGCACTTCGCCACCCTGGCGGAGCCGAACGCAGCGCTGGTTGCCGACGTCGGCGTACCAGACCGCGCCCTCGGCGTCGAAGCAAATCCCGTCGGGGTGGTCGCCGGGTGTGTCTGCCCATACGCACCGGCTGCTGAGGCCTCCGTCGGCATCGATGTCGTAGGCCGTGAGTCGGTTCGCGTACGACTCGGCAACGACCAGGGTCGCGCCGTCCGGGCTGATCGCCATGCCGTTGGGGAATGCGAGGTCGTCGGCGACCTGCTTGACGGTGCCCTCCGGCGTGACCAGCACGATCAGGCCCGGGGCGAACTGGCCGCCGGGAAAGTCGAACCCGATGCAGTTGACGTAGGCATTGCCCCGTTCGTCGACCACGATGTCATTCCACGGCTTCTGCGATATCCCGGAAAGGTCGGCATGGCAGACCAACGATTCGTCCGGCTTGCGGCGCAGCAGCCGTTGCTGTGCCGAGTCCACGACGAGCAGCTGCCCATCCGGCAGGAAGTCGATGCACATCGGGAAAGAGGCGACCGTCGCCATCACCTCGTGGCTGCCGTCGGTGCTGAGCGCGATCACCTGATTCGCGCCCCAGTCGGAGAACCAGATTCTGCCGTCGTGCCAGCGGGGCGACTCGCCGAACACGACACCCTCCATCAGGACCTCAGGATCACTCACCCGTCTCCTCCCCTTGCCATGGGGGCCGGACCAGTCTCGGACTCATCGGGCCAGACAGTCATGTCTCATGAACATCATGGCTCATGAGCATAGTGGGCTACGATGGCGCAATGGCGCAAGAGGGAGCCGATGAGCCGCCCGAGCTCACGTCCAGTACCGGCTTTCTGCTCGCCCGCCTCGGTGCCGAGTCGAGACGTCGGTGGGCCCGGATGCTGTCCGAGCGCGGCCTGAGCCCTCACCACTTCGGGGTGCTCATGGCACTCGACCAACACGGCGAGACACACCAGCAGCGGCTCTGCGAGGCAATCGGCGTTGACCCGCGCAACGCCGTGCCGATCTTCGACACGCTCGAAGCCCACAGTCTGATCGCACGTACCAGCGATCAGACCGATCGACGCAAGCGCGCCGTCGTCATCACCGCGGCAGGACGAACAACAGTCGACGAACTCCGCCGCACCGGAGCCGCTCTGGACCACGACCTGCTCGCGGGCTTGACCGACCACCAGC
>NZ_QGKS01000041.1 GCF_003172935.1 Micromonospora sicca
CCGCTCCTCGTGAATCTCGCTCTGGGCGTGCCGTTGGGCGTTCACTTGGAGGTGTTCACGTCCGTCACGACGTTGGAGGCCCCTGTGAACACAGACTACGACGGTCGGCAGGTGGTGGGTATCGATCTGCACCGGCGGCGCACCGTGATCGTGCAGCAGAGCGAGGTCGGTGACCGGTTGGGTGTCACGCGGATCGACAATGACCCGTTCGTTCTGGCTGATCAGGTCGCCGGGTGGGGTGAGGCGCCGCAGGTGGTGTTGGAGGCCACCTACGGCTGGTACTGGGCGGCGGACGTCCTGGCCGACGCCGGCGCGCAGGTGCACCTGGCCCACCCGCTGGGTGTGAAGGGGTTCGCCTACCGGCGGGTCAAGAACGACGTGCGTGATGCCTCTGATCTTGCCGATCTGCTGCGCATGGGACGGCTGCCCGAGGCGTGGATCGCGCCACCGGCCACCCGTGAGCTACGTGAGTTGGTGCGTCACCGGGCGAAGCTGGTCGCAGTGCGTTCAGGGTTGAAGGCAGGGGTGCATGCGGTGCTGGCCAAGTGCGGCGTGAGCGTGCCGATGACCGATCTGTTCGGCGTCGCCGGGCAGCAGCTGCTCACCGAGCTGCGCCTGCCGGACGTCTACGCCGGCAGGATCGCCTCACTACGTAGGTTGATCGACGCGTTCGGCTTCGAGATCGACCTGTACGCCAAGATGACCGGCGCCCGCCTGTCCACCAACCCCGGCTATGTCGCGGTGCAGGCCATCGACGGTGTCGGCCCGATCCTGGCCGGGGTGTTCGTCGCCGAAATCGGCGAGGTGCACCGCTTCACCCGACCGGAGCAGTTGTGCTCCTGGGCCGGGCTGACCCCACGCCACCGCGAGTCCGACACCAAGGTCCGGCGTGGTCGGATCACCAAACAGGGCTCCACCCTCGTGCGGTGGGCCGCGGTCGAGGCGGTGCAACGCGTACGCCCTGGCCCGATCGCCGCCACCCGGGCCCGCATAGGCGAACACCGCGGCGCGAACATCGGCAAGGTCGCCGCCGCCCGCAAACTCCTCACGCTGGTCTACTACGGCCTCCGCGACGGACACATCCGTTGCCTGGCCCGATCGGCGTGAGCACAGTCTGGACGCAGCCAGGACGCGAGGCCGACGCAGGTCTGACCCCCACCGGCCGGTGGCGCGGTCGACGCATCTGATCGACCCCGCCTGGCTGCGGCCGTACCACTCCATGCCGCCCATGTCGGCGGCGAAGGGATGACCGGCAACCAGACCCCCGGTTCTGACAGTTGCCACCTCGTCCACACCGGACGTTGGAGAGACGGCCCCCACAACCGAACCCCCTGTTCCCGGCGCCACGATCATGCGCCACCCGGAGCCGGCATCAAGGCCAAGCCCCTGACGGGG
>NZ_QGKS01000040.1 GCF_003172935.1 Micromonospora sicca
TAACGTGGGGGCGTGGCGCTCTCTCTGGCGATCTCGCCCTGCCCCAATGACACGTTCGTCTTCGACGCCCTGGTGCACGGGCGGGTGCCCGGCGCCCCGCCGGTCGAGGTCACCTACGCCGACGTGGACGTCACCAACACGGCCGCCGAGCGCGGGGCGTTCGACCTGGTCAAGGTGAGTTACGCGGCGCTGCCGTGGCTGCTGGACGACTACCACCTACTGCCGTGCGGCGGGGCGCTCGGCCGGGGCTGCGGCCCGCTCGTGCTCACCCGGGGCGACCGGACCGACCTCTCCGGCGCCACCGTGGCGGTGCCCGGCGAGCGGACCACCGCGTACCTGCTCTTCCGGCTCTGGTCGGCGGAGCGGCCGCCGGCGCGGATCGAGGTGGTGCCGTTCCACGAGATCATGCCGGGCGTCGCCGCCGGCCGGTACGACGCCGGACTGGTGATCCACGAGGCCCGGTTCACCTACCCCCGGCACAGGCTGACCGCGCTGGTCGACCTCGGCGAGTGGTGGGAGGGCGACACCGGCCTGCCGATCCCGCTCGGCGCGATCCTGGCCCACAAGGGCACCGTCGACCCGGTCGAGGCCGCCGCCTGGATCCGCGAGTCGGTACGCCAGGCGTGGGCCGACCCGGAGGCCAGCCGGGAGTACGTGCTCTCCCACGCGCAGGAGATGGAGCCCGACGTGGTGGACCAGCACATCGGCCTCTACGTCAACGAGTTCACCGCCGACCTGGGGAAGGCCGGCTTCGCCGCCGTCGAGGCGCTGCTGGGCCGGGCCGCCGACGCCGGGCTCGTCCCTCAGACCTCCAGCTCGCGGGCCACCGCGTGGACCAGCTGAGCGACCTTCTGCGCCGTCTTCCGGTCCGGGAAGCGGCCCCGGCGCAGGTCCGGCTGGACCTTCGCCTCCAGCACCTTGATCATGTCCTCGACCAGTCCGTGCAGCTCCTCGGCCGGCCGGCGGCGCAGCTCCGCCACGGACGGCGGCGCCTCCAGCAGCTTGACCCCCATCGCCTGGGCGCCCCGGCGGCTGTCGACCACGCTGAAGTCGACCCGCTGACCACCCTTCAGGTCGCTGACGCCCGCCGGTAGCGCGCCCTTGGGCAGGAACACGTCGCCACCCTCGTCACTGGTGACGAACCCGTATCCCTTGGCCGCGTCGTACCACTTCACTCGACCCGTCGGCACCTGAAAACCCCTGCTTCGCTCGACATCTACTGCTCCCAGGCTAGTGCGGTGTCAACTAACGTTCACCGGGTGTCCGGTGGGTGCTGTGGATCCTCGCCTGTTGGGCGAGCGACTCCCCACCGGGTGGTGGGGCGGGCCACCGCGGGCCAACTGATCCTCGCGCCGCCCGGGATGGGC
>NZ_QGKS01000039.1 GCF_003172935.1 Micromonospora sicca
GCCTCCGCCCGCCCGACCCGGTCCGTGGCGAAGCCGTCGCGTACCCCCACCGCGCTGCCGCCACCGGCCCCCGGCGTGACCGCCCGCTACACCACCGTTTCCACGCGGATCTTCGGCTACACCGGCGAGGTGGTGGTCGACAACCGGGGTGACGTACCGGTGGCGGACTGGACCGTGGTCGTCACGCTGTCGAAGGGGGGCACGGTCGCCGGCGCCCGCGGGGCGGACTGGCGGCAGGACGGGCAGACCGTCACCTTCACCGGGCCGCCCGTACCGGCCGGAGGATCGCAGACGTTCACCTTCGACGTCCGCGATCCCGATCCGCGCGCCAAGGCGCCCGAGGGCTGCACGGTGGGCGACGAACCCTGCGCCGGTGCCACCGCGACGCCATAGCTTGGCGCGGCCTGCCGGCGGGCGGGGCCGTCCGGGTCGGGGTCAAGCCTCCGCGGCCTGCGACCGGACGGCCCGTCCGATGTCGAGCAGGTGGTGTTCGCCCTCGTGGACGGTCTGCCGACCGAGCCAGAGCAGCGTCCGGACCTGCGGCTGCGGCCAGCAGTACACGCCGGTCCGGGCCAGCTCCGCCTGACCCAGCCCGGCGAACCGGGCCGCCAGGTCGTCGCCGGCCGCGGCCACCTCGGCGAGCACGACCATCGGGTCCTGCTCGTTTTACGCGTCGGTGACGGCGCGCTCGTCGCGACCCATCGGCGCGAACTCCGGTTCCTCCACCACCAGGGCCAGCGCGAGCCGCTCACCCTGGACCCGGAGCACGTCCCGTACGTGGCAGGCGTACTCCAGCGGCGACCAAACCCCCTCCGCCGGCCTGCGGCGCACGTCCCGCACCTCGTCCAGCGCGGCGGTGTACCGCGCGCCCAGCCCGCGCAGGTGCCGGGGCAGCTCCCGCGCGGACACGCTCGCGAAGACGAATGCGCATTCGTCGCAACGATCCACGGGATCAGAGTAGCGCCGCCGCCAACCGCCGACGGAGTCGGCGAATCGCAACTGGGCCACGCCGGACACAAGCTCAAGAGCATCGATGCGCTTGGCTTCGTCGGAGGGTGGCGATCACCGCCCGTTGCCGCCCGCGCCAGGTATGAGCCCTGGCCCGCCGGGTACGCGATGCGCCGACGACACCAGGGAAGGATGACTTGCCATGAAGGTCAGAAGCTCCCTTCGCGGGCTGAAGCGGAAAGTGGGCTCGATCGTGGTACGCCGGCGGGGCAAAGTTTTCGTGATCAACAAGGCCGATCCGCGCCAGAAGGCCCGGCAGTGCTGACGGGTCGGCGGCGAGCCGTCAGGGCGTCGCGGCGGGGACCGCTGAGTCTGGCCTGGGGGACGGGCGGCGGTGGTATGA
>NZ_QGKS01000109.1 GCF_003172935.1 Micromonospora sicca
GCCCGGCACCGCACCCCGGTCACCCGGGAGCGGCGCAGCCCGGCCCGGGGCGCTGGCCGGGCCCGGGGTACGCCCCCGGGCCGGGACACCCGCAGGGGCCGCCGCCCGGCTGGCCGTACCCGACCTGGCCGGGGCGGCCGCCCGAGCCGCGGCCGCACGGGCTGCCGCTGGCCTCGTACGGCGTCCGCCTGGTCGCCCGCCTGATCGACTTCGGCGCCGTGTTCCTGCTCAACGCCGTGGTCAACGGCTGGTTCGTCTGGCGGTACGTCGAGGAGATCTCGCCGTACCTGCGGGAGTCGGTGCGCCGGTCGCTTTCCGGCAACACCTCCACGGAGGGGCTGCCCCAGCCGGGCGAGCAGGCCGCCGGGCTGCAGATCGCCATCCTGCTGATCGCCACCGCGCTCTGGTTCGCCTACGAGGTGCCGTCGATGGCGGCCCAGGGCCAGACGTTCGGCAAGCGGGTGATGCGGGTGCGGGCGGTCCCGATCGAGGCCGACCAGCCGCTCGGCTTCGGCCGGGCGACCCGGCGGTGGAGCACCCTCGGCCTGCCCACCCTGCTCTGGTACTGCTGCGGTTTCGGCCTGCTGCTCCAGTTCGTCGACGCGGTCTCCCCGCTCTTCGACCACCCGCTGCGCCAGGCGCTGCACGACAAGCGGGCGCAGACCGTCGTGGTGCAGGTGCCCCGCGCCACGCCCGACACCCGTACCGCCCCGCACGACCGCGCCAACCACCCGGGAGACACACCATGACCGACACCGGACGTCACCAGCCGCCGCTGCGGCTGACCCGCGCCGACCTCGACGCGCTGCCGAACTACGTGCCCGGCCGGAGCCCGGCGGACCTGGCCCGCGAGCTGGGCCTGCCCGAGGCGATCAAGCTGGCCAGCAACGAGGTGCCGTACGGCCCGCTGCCCGGCGTGGTGGAGGCGGTCGCCGAGGCGGTGGCCGGCTCGCATCGCTACCCGGACATGGGCGTGGTGGCGCTGCGCCAGGCCCTGGCCGACCGGTACGGCGTGGACGCCGACCGGATCGCCACCGGCTGCGGCTCGGTGGCGCTGGCCGAGCACCTGGTCCGGGCCACCTGCCTCCCCGGCGACGAGCTGCTCTACTCGTGGCGGTCGTTCGAGGCGTACCCGATCATCGCGGCGACCAGCGGCGCGACCAGCGTGCGGGTGCCCAACGACGCCGGGCACGGCCACGACCTGGCCTCGATGGCCGCGGCGGTGACCGACCGGACCCGGATGATCCTGGTCTGCAACCCGAACAACCCGACCGGCACCGCCGTCCGCAAGGCCGAGCTGGACCGTTTCCTCGACGCGGTGCCGGACGACGTGCTGGTGGTGATCGACGAGGCCTACCGGGAGTTCGTCACCGACCCGGAGGTGCCGGACGGCCTGACCTACCTGGACCGGCCGAACGTCGTCGTGCTGCGCACCCTGTCGAAGGCGTGGGGCCTGGCCGGGCTGCGGATCGGCTTCCTGGTCGCCGCCCCGGAGGTGGCCGCCGCCGTCCGCAAGGTCGTCACCCCCTTCTCCACCAGCATGGCCGCCCAGGCCGGCGCCCTTGCGGCGCTGGCCCAGGCCGACGAGGTGGAGCGCCGGTGCGCGCTGGTGGTCTCCGAACGGGACCGGGTCACCGAGGCGCTGCGCAAGTTCGTCCCGGACGTGCCGGCCAGCCAGGCCAACTTCGTCTGGCTGCCGCTCGGCGACCGGGCCGTCGAGTTCGGCAAGGCCTGCGAGGCGCGCGGCGTGATCGTCCGGCCGTTCGCCGGCGACGGGGTCCGGGTCACCATCGGCACCCCGGGGGAGAACGACGCCTTCCTCGCCGCCGCCGAGTCGGCGCTGGCCTGACATCCCCGCTGCTCGCCGCGACCTTATGTCGCGGCGAGCAGCACGGGCTCGGCCGTCAGGAAGTACGCCTGGTCATCCGAGTCCGGGCCGGCGCCCTTGCGGAGCCGTTCCAGGGCGAGGTAGCCGTCCGCCGCGTACGCCCGCCCGGGCACCCAGGCCACCCCGTCGTGGCCGATGTCCATGGCGAAGCGGGACCGCTCGGCGCCGGTGCTCGGATCGAGGGTGACCAGGTCGTTCCGCTCGGTCAGCAGGTGCACCCGACCGGGCTGCACCGCGATGATCCGCACCAGGCCCAGGTCGGCCCGCCGCCACAGGTCCTCGCCGGTCCGCGCCGACCGGCCGGTCAGCACCCCACCGGTGCTGCCGACGGCCCGCTCGCCGGCGAGTTCGGCGTCCGGCCCGTTCAGGCCGGGCGCGGCGACCGGGTCGCCGGCCCCGACCAGCCAGCCCCGGCCGGCGTCGTCCCCCGACCCCGCGGTCCGCAGCCCCCGGCACGCCGAGTGCCCGTCGACGCAGCCCACCGGGGTCACCACCAGCCCCCTCCCGCCGCCGGGGGGGTGCCAGCGGGTGCGGACCGCTCCGGTGGCCGCGTCCCGGAACTCGACCGTCGTCGGCATGGCGCAGCCGTCGACCGCGATCAGCGCGCCGGTGGCCGTGGTCCCCACGTCGGTACGGCAGTCGCCCGCGTCGACCCGCCAGAGCTGCCGGCCGTCGGCCAGGGCGTACCCACCCACCTGCCGCCGACCGGCGGCCACCAGCACCGCGCGACCGTCGGCGGTACGCGTGACGTGCAGCCCCGCCGGGTCCCAGACCGTCGACGCGAAGGTACGCCGGGGCTTCGACACCGGTCCCGGCTCCGGCCCGTCCGCCCGCCAGGCGACCCGCCCGGTCCTTGCGTCCAGCGCCACCACTCTCCCGTCGGACCAGCGGCTGACCACGGTCACCCCGCTGGCCAGCACGCCGACGAGCTTGGCCGGCCAGCGCCGGTACGACCAGAACGGGGTGACCCGGTGCTTCCCGTCGACCGGCTGGTCGGCGTACACCTGGCGGGTCCCGGCGTAGACCCGGAGCCGGCCGTCCACGATCAGCGGCGCCACCGGCAGCCGGCCGATCACCCCCACGGGCGGGGTCGCCGCCGGCGGGTACGCGGCCCGGGCCGGCGTGATCACCTCGGCGGGAGCAAGCACGCGGTAGACGATGGCGGCGACCACCGCGACGGTGAGCACCGCCGCGACCGCCACCGTGATCCGCCGCCGCCCCTCGGGCAAGCCCATGCCGCACCTCCGCCCGGCACCCTACCCAGCGGGACCCCCCGCATCCCGGTCAGGTCGAGCCGGCGGAGCCGCGTCGGCGGGTCGGGCGGCCGCCAGGCGGGGCCGGCGGGTCAGGCGGCCTCGGCGGAGGAGGCCGGTGTGACGGCGCGGGTCAGGTCGGCCAGGTCACGCCGGAGGGCGCCCTCGACCGCGCGGGCGGCGAGGCCGCCGAGGATCAGGGCCAGCACCCGGCCGTACGGGGCGGTCGGCACGGCCTCCTGCTCGACGGTGACCTGGGTGCAGCCGCGTCGGCGCCGCTCGACCGTCCGCAGCGTCCAGGCGATCCGGTAGTCCACGCCGGCCCCCCGGGAGCTGAGCACCAGCCGGTGCGGCGCGACCGCCTCCACCACGAGAAACTCCTCGGACTGCTCGTCGCCGCCCGGGCGGACCCGGGTCTCCCGCCAGGCGGTGCCGGCGGCGAGGGCCCCGGTGGTGAGCACCTCCACCGCGCCGACGGCGGAGAGCCAGTCGGCCCGGGCGGAGAGGTCGGTGAGGAGCCGCCAGACGTCGACGTCCCGCGCTTCGATGAATGCGGTAACCGTCACCGTCGACATGGCACCTCCCGTGTCGTCCACGGTACGGCGCGTGAACGCGAAACGGGGAGCCCTCGGTGACATTTCCGCCACCGGTGCCCCGGGCGGGGCACCGGGGAACGGGTCGGTCAGCGCCGGAACGCCCCGGCGCGGATCGCGCTGACGAACGCCGTCCAGCCCGGTGGGCTGACCGCGAGCGTCGGCCCGGACGGGTCCTTCGAGTCGCGTACCCCGACCACTCCGTGCACGGCGACCACGTTGGCCGCCACCTCCACGCAGAGACCCTGGTCGTTGGAGCGACTGCTGGTGCGCCAGACGGCGCCGGTGAGCTCGGTCATCCTCGTTACCTCCTGTCCGCTCGCGCGCCACGACCGGCCGCGGACGGCTCGTGGCGTCGGAATCCGCGACGATCAACGCGGAATGCGCGGTCCCCGGTCGCACCCGCTGTGCGACCGGGGGCGACCGGGGAACGGTGGACGACGGGACCGGCTCAGCGGGCGGGGAGGATGCTCCCGGTGACGTCGCCCAGGGCGATCGTGGTGCCGTCCGGGCCCGGCGCGGTGGCGGTGATGGTGACCGTGTCGCCGTCCTCCAGGAACGTCCGGGTGCCACCGTCGGCGAACTTGACCGGCTCGGCGCCGCCCCAGGTCAGCTCCAGGAACGAGCCGACCTGGCCGCGGTCCGGGCCGGACACGGTGCCGGAGGCGTAGAGGTCGCCGGTACGCAGCGACGCGCCGTTGACGGTGAGGTGGGCGAGCTGCTGCGCCGGCGTCCAGTACATGGTGGCGAAGGGCGGCCGGCTCACCCGCTCGCCGTTCCACTCGACCGACAGCCGGAGATCAAGCCCGAGGTGCGGGGTGTCGTGCAGGTACCCCTGCACCGGTGGGTCCTGGTCGGGGGCGGGCACGAAGGCGTCGGCCAGCGCGTCCAGCGGGGTCACCCAGGCCGAGACCGAGGTGGCGAAGGACTTGCCGAGGAACGGGCCGAGCGGCTGGTACTCCCAGGCCTGGATGTCGCGGGCGGACCAGTCGTTGACCAGCACCACACCGAAGACGTGGTCGGCGAAGTCGGCCACGGAGACCCGATCGCCGAGCGCGCTCGGCATCCCGACCACGAAGCCCACCTCGGCCTCGATGTCCAGGCGTACGGAGGGGCCGGTGGTCGGGCCCTGCGCGCTGGCCCGCTGGCCACGGGGGCGGACGACCGGGGTGCCGGAGACCACCACGGTGCCGGCCCGGCCGTGGTAACCGATCGGTAGGTGCTTCCAGTTGGGCAGCAGGGGCGGCTGGCCGGGGCGGAAGATCTGCCCGACGTTGGCCGCGTGGTGCTCGGACGAGTAGAAGTCGACGTAGTCGGCGACCTCGAACGGGAGCAGCAGCTCCACCTCGCGCAGCGGGACCAGCAGCGGCTCCACCGCCGGCCGGTGCGTCTCGTCGGTGAGCAGCTCGGTGACCCGCTGCCGGACGGCCGTCCACTGGGGGCGGCCGAGGGCCATGAAGTCGTTCAGCGTGGGCCGGCCGAGCGCCCCGGCGGCCAGCACCAGGTCCGCCGCCTCGGCGCCGGCCAGGTCCAGCACGAACTTCCCGATGCGTACGCCGATCCGCGGCTCCTGCCCGCCGCGCCGGAACACGCCGTACGGCAGGTTCCGCACCCCGTACGGCGAACCGTCGGCACCCGTCACCCAGGTCATTCGTCGTATCCCCCGTTCACCAGCCCCAGCCGGATCAGATCGGTCAGTGGTTCCTCAATGCTGCACGAGCCGTACCCGATCCAGAGCGGACGCTCCGTCTCGCGGTCGGCCCGCGCCCGCTCCACCAGCCGGACCGGGTCGGTGGCGGCGAGCAGCTCAGCCACGACGTCCACCTCGGCGTCCTCGGTGGCGGCGAGCGTGGCGGCGAGCACGTTGACGAAGCCGTGGTGGGTGAAGCCGGTCTCCGGGTCCCGGTGCCGCACCGCGTGGTGCAGCCCGGCGGTCAGCTTGAACGGCAGCCTCCGGTCCCGGCAGGCGCAGATCACCGCGGCCAGCTCGATCGGCGTCGGGAAGAGCTCGGCGGCCAGTCCGCCGGTGCGGAACTTCGCCGCGACCCGCAGCCCGCCGGCCCGCGCCCCGGCGACCGCGTCCAGCGCCCCCATCAGCCCGAAGGTCAGCGGGATCTCCGCGTACACGGGGATGGCGCCCAGCCGCTCGGCGAGCTTCACCAGCTCGGCCAGGCCCGGCTGCGGGTCCTCGCCACGCTTGGCGACCGCCGCCTCGACCTGGCGGACGGTGATCCGGGGATCGGCCTCGGCGAGCGCCGCGTCGAGCTGGCCGATCGGCACGTCGCCGATGACGCCGACCGCCACCGGCTCGTCCGGGCCGAGCAGGTCGGGCAGCTCCGGCAGGGTCGAGGCGGGCAGCAGCAGCGGGCCGACCAGGTCGGCGTACCAGGCGGTGCGGTGCCGCCGGTGGGCGCCCACCGCGTCGGGCAGCGCGGCGCTGCCGGGCGGGAAGACAGCGGCGTCGTCGACGAGACCGGCGAAGAGTCGGGGCACGTGCGTTGACACGAGACAAGAACTTACGGGACGCTACAAGGAACGGACAACAGCGTCCGATTATCGGACGCAATCGGCCGGAGAACGGGACATATCGGGAGGCGAGATGCCGTACTACCGCAGCGTCGGTGAGCTGCCGCGCAAGCGCCACACCCAGTTCCGCCAGCCCGACGGCAGCCTCTACGCCGAGGAGCTGGTCGGTCAGGAGGGCTTCTCCTCCGACTCGTCCCTGCTCTACCACCGGCACGCGCCGACTGCGATCACCGCCGCCGAGGAGTTCACCCCGCCCGCCTTCACCCGGGTACCCAACCTGCCCCTCAAGCCCCGCCACCTGCGCACCCACAAGCTCGACGGGGCCGGCGCGGACCCGGTGCTCGGCCGGCAGTACCTGCTCGCCAACGACGACGTCCGGATCGCGTACGTGCTGGCCGACCGGCCCTCCCCGCTGTTCCGCGACGCCACCGGCGACCACTGCCTCTACCTGGAGTCCGGCTCGCTGCGGGTGGAGTCCCCGTTCGGCGTGCTGGACGCGGTGGCCGGCGACTACGTCATCATCCCCACCTCGACCATCCACCGGCTGGTGCCCACCGGCGACGAGCCGACCCGGCTGCTGGCCGTCGAGGCGACCGGCCACATCGGCCCGCCCAAGCGCTACCTCTCGGTACGCGGCCAGTTCCTAGAGCACGCGCCGTACTGCGAGCGGGACGTCCGGGGGCCGGACGCGCCGCTGCTGGTCGACGGCACCGACGTCGAGGTGCTGGTCCGGCACCGTCGCGGTTGGACGAGGTACGTCTACGCCAACCACCCGTTCGACGTCGTCGGCTGGGACGGGCACCTGTACCCGTGGGCGTTCTCCATCCACGACTTCGAGCCGATCACCGGCCGGATCCACCAGCCGCCGCCCGTGCACCAGACCTTCCAGGGCCCGAACTTCGTGATCTGCTCGTTCGTGCCGCGCAAGGTGGACTACCACCCGGACGCCATCCCGGTGCCGTACAACCACCACAACGTCGACTCCGACGAGATGCTCTTCTACACCGGCGGCAACTACGAGGCCCGGCGCGGCTCGGGCATCGAGCAGGGCTCGATCTCGCTGCACCCGTCCGGCTTCACCCACGGCCCGCAGCCGGGCGCCGCCGAGCGCTCGATCGGCGTCGACTTCTTCGACGAGCTGGCCGTCATGGTCGACACCTTCCGGCCCCTCGACCTCTGCGACGCGGCGTCCGCCTGCGAGGACGACGGCTACGCCTGGACCTGGGCGCGACGCGCGTAGTCGCGGTCGGGGTGGTCACCGTCCCCAGGTCGGTCGCCGTCCAGGGGCTGCTCTCGGCCACCGGTCAGCGCAGGGAACGGGAGAAGACCGCGAGCTCGGCCAATGAAGCGGCGACGATCGCGGCGACCAGCGGCCACGGCGTGCCGACCAGCGCGTAGAGCAGCAGCAGCACCGGCCCGGCGGCCACCGCGTAGAGCGCCCACGCCAGGGTCCGGTCGGAGCGCAGCAGGCCGGGCAGGATCGCCCGGACCAGCCCGGGCACCCGGGTCGCGTGGCGCCACACCACCAGCGCCCCGCCGAGCGCGGCCAGCGCCGCGAAGACCCGGGAGAGGCCCGGCCCGCCCGGGGCCAGGAAGGCGACCAGCACGGTGGCGACCAGCGACCAGCCGGCGCCGTAGAGCAGCAACCGGCGCAGACCGTCCGCGATCGTACGCCCGGAGTCCGTCCCCGCCGGATCCATCACGGCCGCCTCGACCAGGTGCTCCAGCGCCTCGGCGTAGCGGCGCTGCTCCAGCCGGATGACGCCCATGTCGTGCCGGGCCACGGCCAGTTCCGGGTCCAGCCGCAGCGCCTCCCGGTAGGCCCGTTCGGCGAGGTCGTACACCTCGAGCCGGGCCGCCACCAGACCGAGCACCAGGTGCGCCTGCGGCTCCTCCGGGGCCAGCTCGACGCCCCGCCAGGCGGCGTTGAGCGCCTGCTGCCCGTTGCGCGAGCCGGCCAGGATCGCGGCGGCGCTGCGCTGCGCGTACGCGTCGGTCGGGCCGAGCGCCAGGATCTCGTCGGCGGTCCCCGCGGCGGCCCGGAACTCCCGCAGGTCGGCCAGCGCGAGCCCGCGCGCGACCAGCGGCGGTACGGCGCCCGGGGCGGCGGCGACGGCGGCCTCGGCAGCCGTGAGCGCCTCGGCGGACCGGTCGGCGGCCAGGTGCACCCGGGCCAGCATGGTCAACGCCGCGGCGTTCGCCGGGTCCATGGCGATGGCCAAGCCCAGCTCACCGGCCGCCTCGTCGTAGCGGCTCAGCTCGGCGAGGAGCTGCGCGCGCTGGAGGTAGCCGTCGGCGGCGGACTGGTCGGGGGACGCGTCACTCGACATCCCGGCGAGCCTAGCTGGCCTCCCCGGGGAACGCCGACCACCGCCGGTCCGGCCGGACCGCGTCCGGGCCCCCGTGCAGATCGGTCAGGCGCTGTGGCAGGGCGACTGGGCGACCGGCCGACCGCAGGTGCCCAGGCTGCACCAGCGTCGAAGGCCGCTCTCGTCCAGGAAGAGCCAGCCGCAGCGCTCGTCCGGGCAGGTCCGGACGGTGAACCGGCGCGGATCGGAAGACCATCACCATGCTCCACGGCACGACGCACAACGTCTGCACCGACGTGGACTGAGCCGTGTGGACGGTCGGGGGCCCGGGTGACCGGGTCCCCGGCGTCAGACCGTCGACGCCTCGTACACCAGGGCCACCGCGATGCCGGTGAGCCCCTCGCCGCGGCCGGGGAAACCCAACCCGTCGGTGGTGGCGGCGGAGACGGTGACCGGGGCGCCGACGGCCGCGGAGAGGACCCGCTGCGCCTCGTCGCGGCGCGGACCGATCTTCGGCCGGTTGCCGATCACCTGGACCGAGACGTTGCCGATCCGGAAGCCGGCCGCGCGGACCCGCCGGGCGCTCTCGGTGAGCAGCGCCACCCCGGACGCGCCGGCCCACTCGGGCTGATCGACGCCGAAGTTGGCGCCCAGGTCGCCGAGGCCGGCCGCGGAGAGCAGCGCGTTGCAGGCGGCGTGCGCGACCACGTCGGCGTCGGAGTGGCCGGCCAGGCCGTCCTGGCCCGGCCAGTGCAGGCCGGCGACCCAGCAGGGTCGGCCGGCCTCGAAGGCGTGGACGTCCGTGCCGATGGCCACCCGAGGAACGATCATGATCCGAGGGTACGCGTCAGGCCCCGGCCGCCAGCAGATGCTCCGCGAGGGCCAGGTCGAACGGTCGGGTGATCTTCAGGGCGTGCTCGGAGCCGGGCACGCAGACCACCGCGACGCCCTGCTTCTCGACCAGGCCGGCGTCGTCGGTCAGCGGGTCACCCGCCGCGGCGTGCCCGGCCGTCAGCACGGACCGGCGGAAGCCCTGTGGCGTCTGCACGGCCCGCAGCGCGGACCGGTCGACCGTGCCGAGGACCCGCCCACCGGCGTCGACCTCCTTGATCGTGTCGACCACCGGCAGGACCGGGATCACCGCGTCGTGCCCGGAGCGGACCGCCTCGGCCACCGACTCGACCAGGTCGGGTGGGATGAGCGCGCGGGCCGCGTCGTGCACCAGGACGATCTCCGGGCCGGCCGGGACGGCGGCCAGCGCGGCCGCCACCGAGGCCTGCCGCTCCGCGCCGCCGGGCACCACGATCACCGGAGCCACCGGGGCGAGCATCGACCGGACCGACTCGACGTCTGCCGCCGGGGCGGCCACCACGATGGTGTGCACGGACGGGGCGGCCGCGATGCGGCGTACCGCGTGCACCAGCAGCGGCTCGCCGGCCAGCGGCCGGAGCGCCTTGGGCGCGCCCGGGCCGAGGCGTACGCCGGTGCCCGCCGCAGGAACGAGGACCGCGACGTCACCGCGCGGATTGAGCTGCGCGGTCACGTCGCGGTCCTCGGATTTCTTTGCTACGGGGTGGGTACGACGATGCTGCGGGGACTAGGCCTCGCCCAGCACCTTGTCCAGCAGCGACTCCGCCTCGTCCTTGGTGCTCTTCTCCGCCAGCGCGACCTCACCGACGAGGATGTCGCGGGCCTTGGCGAGCATCCGCTTCTCGCCCGCGGACAGGCCCCGCTCCCGCTCCCGGCGCCACAGGTCGCGGACGACCTCGGCGACCTTCAGCGGGTTACCGGAGGCCAGCTTCTCCAGATTCGCCTTGTAACGCCGCGACCAGTTGGTCGGCTCCTCGGTGTGCGGTGCACGGAGCACGTCGAAGACCTTGCCCAGGCCCTCTTCGCCGACCACCTCGCGCACACCCACGATCTCGGCGTTCTCGGCGGGCACCCGGACCGTCAGGTCACCCTGCGCGACCCTCAGGACGAGGTACTGCTTAGGCTCGCCCTTGATGACCCGAGTCTCGATTGCCTCGATGAGTGCGGCCCCGTGGTGGGGGTAAACAACGGTCTCGCCGACACTGAAAACCATAGGTTCGAAACCCCTTTCGCTGTGTCTAGGGTAACACGCTCAGGCACCGATGTCTCACCGCTGTCCTGACCGTTGGCGCAGCTCAGGGGCCCTGTGAGAGGTATTTCTTCAGCTTGACAGGCGGTCAAACCGATGGTTTCAACACGCTCCGTGACCAACGGATGACAACCCGGTACGGGTGATCGGAGCGTCCATATCTAGGGCAATGCGCTCCTCCATGGTATCCCGCCGATCCAAGCTGCGCCCAGGTGTAGCGGTACGCCGGTCGGTGCGGGACGCTGGAGGTGGACACGACGTCCGCTCACCGCGACGGTTCCTGGGGGTCCGATGGGCATGCCTGACGCAGAAGGCCACGGGCCATCGGACGGGCTGCCCGACCTGCCCCCGGAGTGGGGTCGGGTGGTCGTACCGGACGACGCCTCGGCGCTCGCCGAGGAGGCCCGCCAGCTCCGCCGCGAGCTGCGCCGGTCCCGGCGCCGGGCCGCCTGGCACCGCCGGCTGGGCCTCACCCGGAGCCCGGACGGCCTGCCCGCGCTCGGCCTCCCGGTGCTGATCCTCCTGGTCGCCGTCCTGACCACCCTCGGCGGGCTGGCCGCGGTCACCTGGCCCCGGTCGTCCCGCTCCGGCGGAAGCCCGACGGTGGTCCCCTACCCGACGGCGGCCCCGGGGCCGGTCGGGCCGCTCCCCGCGCTGGACCTGGTCGACGCCGAGGACTCGCCGGTGCCGCTGCGCGCCCTGCTGCCGGCGGTGATCCTCCTCGTGGACGCCTGCACCTGCACCGAACGGATCGCCGAGGCGGCCGGCGCCGTGTCGCCGGGCGTCACCGTGGTGACCGTGGCCGGCGGCCGGGAGGCCCGCCCCGCCCCGTCGACGGCGGGAGCGCCGGTACGCGCCCTGGCCGACCCGGCCGGCGGCCTGCGCGCGTACCTCCACCTGCCCGCCCGCCCCGGCGCCGCCACCGCGTTGCTGGTGGACCGGGAGAGCAACCTGGTGCGGGTCGTGCCGGTGCTGAACAGCGTCGAGGAGTACCGCGCCGACCTGGCTCGCCTCGCCGGCTGACCGGTGGCTCAGGACAGCACGGACAGGTGGGCATCCAGGTCGGCCGGACCGTCGTCCGCGGTGAACCGCACCTCGAGTGTTCCGCCCACGGCGGTGAGTCGCAGCAGCACCGGCGGTCCGCCGCAGTCGGCGCGCTCCTCCGGCGCACCGTCGGCTCCCGCGACCTGGATCGTGACCGGGCCGCTGCCGACACAACCGGCCACCAGGAGGTACCGGCCGCCCATCTCCGCCCCGGTCTGCCGGACCAGGGGCGGGCCGCCCTGCGACAGGTGGGACCGATCCGCCCAGATGGTCTCCGACCGCTCGGGCGCTCCCGCCGCGCCGGACTCCCGGTGGAACACCAGCGGCTGGTCCGGGTCGGCCACCGGCCCCTCCACGAGGTGACCGTCCTCGGCATCGACGACCACCCGGAGCAACCCCGCCGGGGCCGGGCTGGGTGCCGCCGAGCTGACCGCCGCCGACACCGGGCCGATGGCCGGCGCCGCCTGCCGCCACCACCAGGCCCCGGCGACCACGGCGGCCAGGGCCAGCCCGGCCAGCAGCCCACCCCGCCACCGGTCGTCCGTCCGCGCGTCCATGCGGCGAGCCTAGTCTCCGGTCGGACCCGCGTCCGGCCACTGGCAGCGACCAGGGTCGATCCGCCCGGCGCGATCCGGTCGGCCCGGGGACCCCGGGCGGTGCGTCCCGCCACGGACAGCGGGCTCGCCGGCCGGGGCGGGGTCAGGCGTCGCGTTCGAGGAGGGCGGCGTACAGCGTCAGGCCGGGGCCGAACGCCAGCATCACGATCCGGTCCGGTGGCGCGGGCGCCCGGAGCAACCGGTCCAGGATCAGCAGCACCGTCGGCGAGGAGCAGTTGCCGTGCTCGTCCAGGACGGCCCGGGAGGCCGCCAGCGCCTCCGGTGGCAACGCCAGCTCCCGTTCCACCACGTTGAGGATGCGCGGGCCGCCCGGATGCACCGCCCAGCCGTCCACCTCGGACGACGTCCGGCCGTGCCGGGCCAGCAGGCCGTCGACCAGGCCCCGCACGTGGCGGGAGAGCACCTGCGGGACCTTCGGCGACAGCCCCATCCGGAAGCCGGTGTCCGTCACGTCCCAGGTCATGTGGTCGGCGGTGGAGGTGTCGGTGACCGAGGCGACCTCGCGCAGCGCGTACCCCCGGCCGCCGGGGACGACCACCGCGGCGACCGCGGCGTCCGAGAAGAGGGCGTGCGAGACGATCTGCTGGGTGTCCACCCGCGCGCCGGCGGGTTGGATGTGCAGGCTGGTCAGCTCGGCGCAGAGCAGCAGCGCCGGCCGCCCCCGGGCGGTGACGAAGTCGCCGGCCGCGCCGAGCCCCGGCAGGGCCGCGTAGCAGCCCATGTGCCCGACGAACATCCGCTGGGCGTCCGGGGCCATGCCCAGGTCCCGGGCGAGCAGGATGTCCAGCCCCGGGGTCGCGTACCCGGTGCAGGAGCAGACCACGAAGAGCCCGACGTCCCCCGCGTCCAGACCGGCCGCGGTGAGCGCCCGGCCCACCGCCTCCTTGCCCAGCGGCAGGGCCTCCACCTGGTACCGCCGCATCCGTCGCTCGGTCGGCCAGTCCGAGACGTCCTCCAGCAGCGGATTGACCGCCGCCTGCCGCCGGGACACCCCTGAGTTGGCGAAGATCCGCTCGGCCAGCGCCCGGGTGGTGCCGGAGAAGTGCTTCGCGAAGAAACCCTCCCAGAGCTCGTCCTGCGCGGCGGCCGGCGGTTGCGCCGTACCCAGACCCGCGATCACCGGCACGGCCATCTCCCCCACCTCTCGTCGTGCTCCCCCTGCACCCTCACGCTTCACCAACGAGGAGCGGAGCCGTCGCGGTCCGGGTCGCCGCCCAGCGTTGCGATGCCCAGCCAGTCGGCGCAGACGTCGGACGTCGCCGGGTGCAGCGAACCGCACCGGGCGTCCCGGTAGAGCCGTTCCAGCGGGTGTCCCCGGCGGGTCGCCGAGGTGCCCGCCGCCTCCAGCATGGACGCCGCCACCTCGGCGGCGGTGGTGCCGGCGAGCAGCTTGGCCCGCCACACCCAGCGGTTCGTCTCCGCGTCGCCGGACGCCTCGTCGACCCGGCGGGCCGCCTCCGCGACCACCAGTCCGGCCGCCGCGACCGCCGCGTCGGCCCGGCCCAGCCGGGCCCGGACCGCCGGCAGGCCGGCGAGGTTGCGGGCGTTCAGGTGCTCGGCGGCGGCGTCGATCGCCGCTCGGGCGACCCCGACGTAGACGGCGGCGTAGCTGGCCACCAGCCAGTGCGGCATCAGCTGGGCGACCACCAGGGCCAGCCCCTCGACCCCACCGAGCAGCCGGTCGCCCGGGACGGTGACGTCCAGGTGCAGGTCGTGCGACGAGGTGGCGCGCATGCCGAGGGAGTCCCAGGTGGGCTCCACGGTCAGCCCGACGCCGGCCGGCACCAGGAACTGGGAGACCACCGACTGGTCGGCGACGCTGCGGGCGGCCACCAGGTAGCCGTCGGCGTGCCCGGCGCCGGAACAGAACGTCTTGCTGCCCTTGAGCCGCCAGCTGCCCCCGTCGACCGGCTCGTAGACGGTGCTGAGCTGGGACAACCGGGCGCCCGCGCCGCGTTCGCTCATCGCCACCGCGTACCAGGAGCCCGCCGCCGCCGCGCGGAGCAGCCGGTCCCGGGCGGCCAGCGCCTCCTCCGGTACGCCCAGCGCCTCGGCGAGTTCCTCGGTGACCGCGCCGAGCGCGCCGGTGACCGAGGCGTGCATGTTGAACACCAGGGCGGTCGCACCGTTGCCCCGGGCCAGCTCGGTGGCGACGGCGGCGTACTCGGCGAAGGTGGCCCCCGCCCCGCCCAGCTCGCGGGGCACCATCAGCCCGAAGAGCCCGGCCTCCCGCAGGTCGGCGAAGTCGTCGACCGGGAAGGAACCCTCCCGGTCGTGCTCCGCCGCCCGGGCGGCCAGTCGCGGCGCCAACCGGCGGGCCGCCTCCAGCGCGTGCACAGTCATGTAGCCCCCTTCTCGGCGTCCCCTTTACCCCGGGCGGCCCCGGCTACCCGCCCCGGAGCCCACGGCCCTGGTACAGCACCGCGGTGGAGCGGGTCGGCACGATCCGCGGCTCGCGGCCTCCGTCCGTCCCCACCGGACGGCCGGCGGGTCCACCGCGCATCCGCCGCAGCAGCCAGCCCAGCGTGCCCCGCAGCTCCGGGCGGATGCCCCGCAGCCGCAGCTCGACGCCGTGTCGGGCGCACTCGGCGACCAGCTCGCAGGCGTCCACGAACAACCGTGGATCGTGGATGCCGCGCGGCACGGTGGGCAGCCGCTCGCCGATCTCCACCGCGACGAGCCGGGCCAGCGGCGTGTCGTTGAGCGTGTCCAGCACCAGCAGGCCGCCCGGGCGCAGCAGCCGGCAGGCCTCGGCGACCGCGCGCCGCCAGTCCGGCACGTGCTCCAGCAGCTCGCCGGCGGAGACCACGTCGGCGCAGCCGTCGGCCAGCGGTACCGCGGTGGCGTCGGCGTTGACCGCGGTCACCCCGTGCGCGGCGGCCTGCGCCAGCGCGGACCGGGTGAGGTCCAGCCCGACGTGCCGGTAGCCCTTCCCCGCCAGGTGCGGCGCGAGCAGGCCGGCGCCGCAGCCGAGGTCGACCAGGACCGCGCCGGGCCGGGACGCCGGGGGGACGAGTGCGGCCCGGGCCCGGGCCAGCCAGTGCAGCATCGCGAAGGCGCCGTCCGGCCGCCACCACTCGTCGACGAGGTCGTCGTACTGGCGGGGGTCGTTGGGCGGCAGCACGCGGGGTGGGATGGTCACCGGGGCCGCGTCTCGCATGGACCGAGCGTGGCACGACTCCCCGGTAACGACCAGACTTCCCTCATGTCGTCAACGGTGCTAGTGCTGGTCAGGGCGAGCCACCCGGAGCCGGCCGCGGCCGTCACCACGGTGGCCGGGCTGCTGGCGTGGGGCGTCGGGCACCGGCCGGCCGGCATCGCCGCCGTGGTGCTCACCGTGCTGGCCAGCCAGCTCGCCGTCGGCTGGAGCAACGACGCGCTCGACGCCGACCGGGACGCCACGGTGGGGCGTACCGACAAGCCGGTCGCCACCGGCGCGCTCCGGCGGCGCGTCGCGGGCCTCGCCGCGGTGCTGGCCGCGCTGGCCACGCCGGTGCTGGCGCTGACCACGAACCCGGCGGCGGCGGTCTGGGCCACCGCCGGCCTGCTCTCGGCCCTGCTCTACGACTGGCCGCTGAAGTCGACCCCGGTCTCGGTGCTGCCGTACGCGGTCTCCTTCGGGTCGCTGCCGGCCTTCGTGGTGCTGGCGCTGCCCGGCGCGCCCGCGCCGCCGGTCTGGCTGGTCGCCGCCGCGGCCTGCCTCGGCGCCGGGGCGCACTTCGCCAACGTGCTGCCCGACCTGGCCGACGACGCCCGGACCGGGGTGCGCGGCCTGCCGCACCGGCTCGGTCCGGCGGGCAGCCGGGCGGCCGCCGCTGGGCTGCTCCTCGCGGCGACCGTCACGCTGGTCTTCGGGCCGCCCGGGCCGCCGTCGTGGGCCGGGCTGTCGGCGGTCGCCGCCGCCGTCCTGGTGCCGGCCGTCGGCGGGTACGGCGGACGCGCCGCGACCCGGGCCGGTGGCCGGCCGGTGGCCGCCTTCCGGGCGGTGATGGTGGTGGCGCTCATCGACGTGGTCCTGCTGGTGGCCAGCGGCCGGGTGGTGTGACCGCTCCCCGGGTAGGTGGCGTTGCCGGGTCGGCGTGCGACCGTCGATCAGCCCCAACTACCCTGGAGCGCGGTCTGCGCGGGTATGACCACCGTGCCCGGGGTACGGCCGGGTGGGGATCGTGACGAGGAGGACCGACGTGACGCGCTCGATCAGGGGTTCCGGACGGGCGGCCCTGCTGCTGGCCGGTACGGCCGCGGCGGCGAGCCTGCTGCTGTCCGGGTGTGGCGCCGGCCAGGTGGCCGAGACCGCCAACAAGAACCCGTCGGTGCAGGGCGTGAACGTCCAGACCTCCGACAGCCTTTACAAGGTGCGCGGCCTCTACGTGCAGTACCCGGGCGCCGCGGGCTACCAGGCGGGCGGCAACGCCCTCCTGAACGTCGTGATCTACAACGACAGCAAGGCCCCGGTGACCGTCACCGTCACCACCGACAGCGCCCGAGAGGTCGTGCTCGCCGGCTCGACCCCGAGCGGTGCCCAGGCGAGCCCGAGCCAGTCGGCGACCGAGCCCGCCTCCGCGTCGCCGACCGCGAGCGACCCCAGTGCGTCGCCGAGCCGGTCGCTCGGGGCCAGCAAGTCCCCCTCGGCCAGCCCGTCCGCCTCGGCGAGCGATTCGGCCCCGGCCGGCCAGCCGGCCCGGATCGAGATCCCGGCCCTCGGCTACGCCCAGCTCACCGGCGGCAACGGCCAGCGCCTCCAGGTCGTCGGGCTGAACGACAAGCTGCTCCCCGGCCAGCAGGTCAACCTGGTCTTCGACTTCGGCAACGGCAAGACGATCAAGACCGCGGCCCCGATCGGCGTCCCGCTGACCCCGGCCGCGCCGGCCTCGCCGATCATCACCCGCGAGGGTGGCGGCGGCGATGAGGGCGGCACCGAGGCCGGCTGACCCGCGGGACCAACCGTCGACAGCACCGTCGGCGTGGCGACCGCCACGCCGGCGGTGTTCTCGTTTCCGGTTGGGTTTTCGTCGTACCGCCCGGTTAGCGTTCCGGGGGTGACCACCTCCCGTTCGACCTCCCCCCGCGGCGCGTCCACCGCCGGCCGGGCCCGGGGCTCGGCGCGCGAGCCGCGCCCCGCCTACGAGTGCGACGCCTGCGGCCACCAGCCGCCCAAGTGGGTCGGGCGCTGCCCGGAGTGCGGCGAGTGGGGCTCGGTGGTCGAGTGCACGGTCACCGGTCCGCTGGTCTCCGGCCGGGTGGTCAGCTCCCGGATGCCCGCCGAGCCCGCCCGGCCGATCGCCACGATCAGCGCCGCCCCGGCCCGGGCCCGGGCGACCGGGGTCAGCGAGCTGGACCGGGTGCTCGGCGGCGGCCTCGTCCCGGGCGCGGTGGTGCTGCTCGCCGGCGAGCCCGGGGTGGGCAAGTCGACGCTGCTGCTCGACGTCGCCGAGCAGTGGGCGGCCAACGCGGGCAGCCCGTCGCTGGTGGTCAGTGGCGAGGAGTCGGTCAGCCAGGTGCGGCTGCGCGCGGAGCGGATGGGCACCCTGCACGACCAGCTCTACCTGGCCGCCGAGAGCGACCTGTCGGCGGTGCTCGGCCACCTCGACGCGGTCAAGCCCGGGCTGCTGGTGCTCGACTCGGTGCAGACGATCTCCACCACCGGCACCGAGGGCGTCCCCGGCGGGGTGACCCAGGTGCGCGCCGTCACCGCCGCCCTGGTCGCGGTCGCCAAGGAGCGCGGGATCGCCACCGTGCTGGTCGGCCACGTCACCAAGGACGGCCAGGTCGCCGGTCCCCGGGTGCTCGAGCACCTGGTCGACGTGGTGCTGCACTTCGAGGGCGACAAGCACTCCTCGCTGCGGATGGTCCGCGGCGTCAAGAACCGGTTCGGGGCCGCCGACGAGGTGGGCTGCTTCGAGATGCACGAGGGCGGCATCAGCAGCCTGGCCGACCCGTCCGGTCTCTTCCTCACCCGCTACTCCGAGCCGGTGCCGGGCACCTGCGTCACGGTGGCGATGGAGGGGCGGCGGGCCCTGGTGACCGAGGTGCAGGCGCTGATCGGCGCGACCGTGGCCGGCTCCCCCCGGCGTACGGTGTCCGGGCTGGACGGGGCCCGGCTTGCGATGGTGCTGGCCGTGCTCCAGCGGCGTACCGAGCGGCTGACCCTGCACGACCGGGAGGTCTTCGCCGCGACGGTCGGCGGCATCCGGGTGGTGGAGCCGGCGGCCGACCTGGCGGTCGCCCTCGCGGTGGCGTCCGGCGGTCTCAACCTCGCGATCGCCCCGCATCTGGTGGCCATCGGCGAGGTCGGCCTCACCGGCGAGGTGCGCCGGGTCGGGGCGGTCCCCCGCCGACTCGCCGAGGCGGCCCGGCTCGGGTTCCGGCTGGCCCTGGTGCCGCCCGGCTGCGGCCCCGGCAGCAGCGGGACGGCCCCGGAGAACATGCGCGTGATCGAGGTCACCGATGTTCGGGCGGCGCTCCAGGCTGCCGCCCGGGCATCGGCGGAATGACCCAGGGTGACCGCGCGAGGGGACCGGCTGGGCGATATCGGACAGCTCACCGACCCGTCAGCGGCGGCGGAAGCCGGACATCGTGACACATCACAGTAACCACGAGAGCACCCATTGCACCGCAGTCCGTAGACTGTGCCCGTGCCGATCGACCGCGATGCCACCAAGCCCGCCGCCGCGGCGACGCCGCACGCCCGCACCGGCGCGGTGGGCTCGCCCGCCCGTCCGATCAGTGTCAGCGTGACCGGGAGCGTCGGCGGGGCCGGCGGCGACCCGCTGCGGGCAAATCTCGCTCTCATGGCGCCGGGCACCGCGCTTCGCGACGGGCTCGAGCGGATCCTGCGCGGCCGTACGGGCGCGCTCATCGTCCTCGGCTACGACAAGGTGGTCGACCAGATCTGCACCGGCGGCTTCCCGATGGACGTGGAGTTCTCCGCCACCCGGGTGCGCGAGCTGTGCAAGATGGACGGCGCGGTGGTGCTGTCCAGCGACGGCAGCCGGATCGTCCAGGCGGGCGTGCACCTGATGCCCGACCCGTCCATCCCGACGGAGGAGTCCGGCACCCGGCACCGCACCGCCGAGCGGGTGGCCCGGCAGACCGGCTACCCGGTCATCTCGGTCAGCCAGTCGATGCGGATCATCAGCCTCTACGTGAACGGCCAGCGACACGTGCTGGACGACTCGGCGGCGATCCTCTCCCGCGCCAACCAGGCCCTGGCCACCCTCGAGCGCTACAAGCTGCGCCTCGACGAGGTCTCCGGCACCCTCTCCGCCCTGGAGATCGAGGACCTGGTCACGGTCCGGGACGCGGTGGCGGTGGTGCAGCGGCTGGAGATGGTCCGCCGGATCGCCGACGAGATCGCCGGTTACGTCGTCGAGCTGGGCACCGACGGCCGGCTGCTCGCCCTCCAGCTCGACGAGCTGATGGCCGGCGTGGACGCCGACCGCACCCTGGTCATCCGGGACTACCTGCCGGTGGGCCGCAAGTCGCGGACCCTCGACGAGGCCCTGGTCGAGCTGGACCTGCTCGGCGCCACCGAGCTGATCGACCTGGTGGCGGTCGCCAAGGCGATCGGCTACCCGTCCGCGTCCGACGCGCTCGACGCGGCGGTCAGCCCGCGCGGCTTCCGGCTGCTGGCCAAGGTGCCCCGGCTCCCGGTCGCGGTGGTCGACCGGCTGGTGGTGCACTTCGGCAGCCTCCAGCGGCTGCTCGGCGCGACCGTGGAGGACCTCCAGGCGGTCGAGGGGGTGGGCGACGCCCGCGCCCGGGGCGTCCGCGAGGGCCTCTCCCGGCTCGCCGAGGCGTCCATCCTGGAGCGGTACGTCTGAGCCGGCCGGTCCGGCCGCCCCTCAGCCGGTGATGGTCAGCTTGACCGGCTCGCTGAGCTTGGTGCCCACCCGGGCGAAGACCTGGTACGAGCCGATCGGCGCGTAGTCGCCGTTGGCGAGGCCGTTGGCGCAGCGATTGGCCTCCCGGCCGTTCCAGCCCAGCTCGTAGAGGCGCTCGAAGCCGGGGGTGAACGACTGCACGTCGGAACCCTTGCCGGTGCCGCAGGTGTCCGAGGACCAGATCTTCTCCGCGCCGGACTTGATGAACAGCTCCTGGAGGTCCGCCCCAACGTTCCGGCTGCAGGTACGCTGCGACTTGTTCTTGATCTTCAGCTGGAGGTTCACCACCGTGCCCCGCTGCGCGGTCGCCGGCTGGGCCACCGGGGTCACCAGGATCTCCGCGTCGGTGCAGGTCCCGTCGTCGACCACCGGGGCCGCCGGCGCGGCCGGGGCGTCGACCGTGCCGCCACCCGCCGGGCCGCCCGAGGATCCGCCGCCGGAATCATCCGGTGCGGCGGACGGATCGTCCGTCTGCGGAGTCAGCACCGGTCCGGACGGCTGCGAGTTCGCCGACGGTGCGGAACTCGCCGGCGAGGACGCGGACCTCGGTGTCGCGCCGGTGTTGGGCTCCGGGCCGTTCACCGAACGGCGCGGCACCCCCGCAGAACGTCAGAGGTAGACCTTGCGCTGGTAGATGGCGTGCGCGCCGGCGACCCGGTCGAGGAAGAGCAGCCCCGCGCAGTGATCGATCTCGTGCTGGAGCGCCCGCGCCTCGAAGCCGTCGGTGACCAGCCGCACCGGCTTGCCCGTACCGGGCAGGACGCCCTCGACCACCAGCCGGCTGGCCCGCTTCACGTCACCGGTCAGATCCGGCACCGACATGCAGCCCTCCCGCCCGGCCTTCCACCGGCTGGCCTCCACCACCCGGGCGTTGCACAGCACGAAGGTCCTGTGCACGGTGACCGCCTTCGGGTGGCCGGCGACGTCCACCGCGAACACCTGCGCGCTCACCCCCACCTGCGGCGCGGCGAGGCCGACGCAGCCCGGCGAGACGCGCATGGTGGCAACCAGGTCGGCGGCGAGGCGGACCACCTCGTCCGAGGTCGGGTCCACCTCCGGCCCCGGCCGGCTGAGCACCGGGTCGGGGGCGGAGACCACCGGGAGTACCTCGCCCGGCACGGCGAGCACCTCCGGGGTCCAGTCGTCGAGGCCGACGTACTCCGCCGTCACAGCAGGTCCGTGTCCGCCGGGCGGAGGCTGACCCCGACGCCCAGCTCCGCGGCCGTACGCGCGAGCCGGCCGGCCACCTCGTCGGAGCTGCCCGACGGCAGTTCCACCTCGGCGACCACCACGTAGAGCGAGCCGGTCAGCCGGGTGCTCAGGTCGGTGACGTTGCCACCGGCGTCGGCCAGCACCCGGGTCATCGCCGCGACGATGCCCATCCGGTCGGCACCGTGCACCGCCAGCACGTACGGCTCGCCTGCCGCCGTGGTCTCGCCGTCGGGGGTGACCGCGCGCACGGTGGCCAGCAGCTGGCCGTCGGCGGCGAGCGGGGCCAGCGCGGCCTCGACATCGGCGGCGGCCGGTCCCACGCAGATCAGCGTCATCGCGAAGTGTCCCCGCAACCGGGTCATCGTGGAGTCGGTGAGGTTCGCGCCGAGCCGGGCGAGCGCCTCGGCGACGTCGGCCACGATGCCCGGCCGGTCCCGGCCGATGACGGTGATCGCGAGCTCGTTCATCCGGACATTCTGCCCCGCCCGCCCGGGGCCGTCCGCGCGCCCCGGCCCGGCCGCCCATCCTGCGGGAATCCGGCCCGTGACATCATCGGCAGCGCGATGTCTGAGCCCACTTTCGCCACCCTGGTCAGCCGGTGGTACGAGGAGAACGCCCGCGACCTGCCGTGGCGCAAGCCCGGCACCAGCGCGTGGGCCATCCTGGTCAGCGAGGTCATGCTCCAGCAGACGCCGGTGGTCCGGGTGCTGCCCGCCTGGGAGGCGTGGCTGGCCCGCTGGCCGGTGCCGGCCGCCCTAGCGGCGGACAGCCCGGCCGAGGCGATCCGGATGTGGGGGCGGCTCGGCTACCCCCGCCGGGCGGTGCGGCTGCGCGACTGCGCGGTGGCGATCGTGGAGCGGCACGGCGGCGAGGTGCCGGACCGGCTGGACCAGCTGCTCGCGCTGCCCGGCGTCGGGACGTACACGGCCCGGGCGGTCGCGGCGTTCGCGCACGGGCAACGGCACCCCGTGGTGGACACGAACGTCCGCCGGGTGGTCTGCCGGGCCGTCGCCGGGGAACCGGACGCCGGTCCGGCCACCCGCCCGGCCGACCTGGTCGCCACCGAGGAGCTGCTGCCCGTCGAGCCGGCCGCCGCGGCGCTGGCCAGCGCCGCGTTCATGGAGCTGGGCGCCGTGGTCTGCACCGCCCGCTCGCCCCGGTGCGCGGTGTGCCCGGTGGAAGCGGTCTGCGCCTGGCGGGCCTCCGGCCAGGTCGCGCCCGCCGGCCCGAGCCGCCGCCCTCAGCGGTACGCGGGCACCGATCGCCAGGTCCGCGGCCTGCTCCTGGCGGTGCTGCGGGAGGCCACCGGACCGGTGCCGCGGCAGCGCCTCGACCAGGTCTGGACCGACGACATGCAGCGGTCCCGGGCGCTCGCCGGGCTGGTCACCGACGGCCTGGTCGAGCCGGTCGGCGAGGACGCCTTCCGCCTGCTGGGCGACGGCGCACCGGCCCCACTTCCCCACCCCTGAACGGTGCCGCGGCCGTTCCTCCAGCGATGGCCGCGTGGCTTCATGTCACCGACATGACGCCCCGGGCCACGAGGTCCCGCGCGCCCGCTCGGGACAAGCACACCACCCCACAAGCGATATGCCTGAGAGTCATATTTAGAGGCCGCGCAAATAGGTCAGTGAGGATTGGGCGGGTAGGAGACGGGCACAGACATCAGTGATCATGAAGGTTCCTACGCCTAGTGATCACTGGGAGTTCTGACCCTCGCCGCCACGGCCGTCGCGCGTGCGATCAGTGGGGATAAGGTACGGCGAGCGTGCCGGCACGGCCTGTACGAGTGCATCAGTGACAGTTTCACCGCCGCCGGGATGCTCTGCCGGGCCGCCAGCGCCGCCACGGAACGCCAGGCCTGGGCGCCGCTGTCAGGCCGACGTGGTGATGAACTCGTCGGTGATCCAGTGCGCGACGCCGTCGGGGTAGGGCGCCGGCAGCCCGAGCACGATGTGCCCGAAGCCGGCGTCGATCGCCTTGCCGATGGCATCCCTTGTGATGCCCGGCTGGTTGTAGGAGACGGGCAGGTTGATCGAGCGGGTGATCGACGCGGGGTCGCGACCGACCTCGGCGCAGTAGCGCTCCAGCAGGGCGGTGCGGCTAACGGCGTCGTCGAGATCGCCGCTGGGGTTGTTCCATACGTCCGCGTGTTCGGCGACCACCCGCAGAGTCGCGGCGGAGCGGCCACCGATGATGATCGGCGGGTGAGGGCGCTGCACGGGCTTGGGGCTGCCGAACGCTCCGGTGAGGTTGACGTACGTGCCGTGGAAGTCGAACGGCTCGTTCTCGGTCCATAGCCGCCGGATGACCGTGAGCGCCTCGGCGAGGCTGCCCACGGCGTCGGCAGTGTCGGCGAAGGGCAGGCCGTGCGCCGCGTACTCACGCGCTGCGAGTGGGTGACCGGGCCGCGAACCAACGCCGATGCCGAAATCGAGGCGCCCGCCGGAGACGATGTCGACGGTCGTGGCGATCTTGGCCAGCATCGCGGGTGGTCGGAAGCGGTTGCTGGTCACCAGCACGCCAAGGCGTAGCCGCTCGGTCTGAGCGGCGAGGGCGGAGAGCAGGGTCCAGCCTTCGTACGTCGGTCCGCTCAGGTCGCCTACGATCGGCATGAGGTGGTCGAACAGCCACGCGTGCTCGATGTCGGCAATGGCGTCCGCTTCGCGCCAGACCCGCAGGATGTCGTGGTAGCCGACCTGCATCGGGGCGGTCATGATCCCGAAGCTGGGCCGGGGTGTGAGTGGCATGGGTCCGATCGTCCTTTCGACGTGAGCCTGGGAAGGCATGGCCTTGCGGCGTGTCAGGCGGCAGGGGGACGCGCAAGCCGCCGCGCGTCTGCCGCCTGGTCACTGACGTGCCAAGTAATCAGCGGCGGCGCAGCGCCGGGTCGAGCAGGGCGGGCGGGGTGTCGTTCTTCTCGTGGGCGGCGAGGTCGACGCCGGGAGCCACGATCGCGTCGATCGCGTCCAGCACGTCGGTGGAGAGAACGGTGTCCGCGGCGGCGAGCTGCGAGCGGAGGTGGTCCATCGTGCGGGGGCCGATGATCGCGCTGGTCACGCCCGGGTGCGCGGTGACGAAGCCGAGCGCGAGCTGGATCATGCTGAGGCCGGCTTCGTCGGCAACCTTGGCGAGCTGCTCGACGGCGTCGAGTTTGGCGCGGTTGGCGGGGATGCTGATGTCGTAGCGCTGCTGCATGAAGCCCGAGCGGTTCGTGCTGATCTCCTGGCCGGCACGGATCGCGCCGGACAGCCAGCCCGATGCCAGCGGGCTCCAGGCGAGCACGCCCATGCCGTACTCCTGTGTCACGGGCAGCACGTGGGTCTCGATGCCACGCTGCAGGATCGAGTAGCTCGGCTGCTCGGTCACGTAACGGCTCAGGTGCCCCTCCCGGGCGGCCCACTGCGCCTGGACGATGCGGTAGGCCGGGAAGGTCGAGGAGCCGAAGTAGCGGATCTTTCCGGCGCGCTGCAGGTCCGTCAGCGCCGACAGCGTCTCCTCGTCGCTGCTCGTCGGGTCCCACCGGTGCATCTGGTAAAGGTCGACGTGGTCGACGCCGAGGCGGCGCAGGCTGTTGTCCAGCGCGGTGACCAGCCAGCGGCGCGAACCGCCCCGGTGGTTGCGCTCGTCGCCCATCGGCAGGGTCGCCTTGGTGGCCAGCACGACATCGCCGCGGCGGCCGGCGATGGCCTTGCCGACCATCTCCTCGGACTGGCCGCCGCTGTAGACGTCGGCGGTGTCGATGAGGTTGATCCCCGCATCGAGCGCCGCGTCAACGATGGCGGTGGCTTCCTCCTGGGTGGTGTTGCCGATCTTGCCGAAGTTCATTGCGCCGAGCACGAGGGTGCTGACCTGCACACCCGTGCGGCCCAAGGTGCGGTACTGCATGACTGTTCCTCCTGGAAACCGTGCAGCGTTGCATCGTTTGGTGGTGGCGCGCCTGATCAGTATGCTGAACAAGCGGAGCAGTGTTCCGATAACCAAGATACGGAACGGCGTTCCGGATGCCAAGCGGTGTGATGGAGGTAACGGGGCCTTGGCCGACATCGACAGCGGCTCGGAGCGACCGGCCTCGCGCAAGCGGGCCGACGCGCGGCGCAACGAGAAGACCCTGCTGGACGCTGCCGCTGCGGCGTTCGTCGCCTCCGGCGTCGACGTGCCTGTGCGCGACATCGCCGCCAGGGCGGGCGTCGGCGTGGGCACGATCTACCGCCACTTCCCGACGCGAGCCGACCTCATCGTCGCCGTCTACCGGCACCAGATCGAGGCGTGCGCCGAGGCGGGTCCGGCCTTGCTGGCCGACAGCAGCACACCGCACACCGCCCTGGTGCAGTGGATCAACCTGTTCGTCGACTTCCTGATCACCAAACACGGCCTCGCCGCGGCGCTACAGTCTGACGACGCCGCCTTCCGGACCCTGCACGCCTACTTCCTCGACCGCCTCGTCCCGGTGTGCGACCAGCTGCTCGACGCCGCCGTCGCAGCGGGCGAGATCCGTCCCGACATGGACGCCTACGGACTGCTGCGCGGCGTCGGTAATCTCTGCATCGGCGCGGGCAGCGACCCCCGTTACGACGCGCGCCGCCTGGTCGAGCTCCTCATCGCTGGACTTCGCCTCCGCTGAGGCGAAGTCAGCAGCGAGTTCATCCCGAGGCGCCGTAGTACCAGACCGACACGACATCGCTGCCGTCTACGGGCGATAAGCGCCCGCGCAGAATGGCGAGGCGGGGCGGGCGTGTCTGAACGAGTGCAGGCACAGGATCCATGATCATGAAGGTGCTTACGCCTCGTGATCACCGGGAGATCCTGTGCCTGCCATCCCAGCATGGCTGATCGAGCCACTGTGGGTCCAGTTCACCGCGCTGCTACCTGATCGGCCGACGTGCGCCCCGACGCATCCGTTGGGCTGTCACCGCAGGCGGATCGATGACCGGATCGTGTTCGACAAGCTGATTCAGGTGCTGCAGTTCGGCTGCGCCTACGACGCCTACGACCGGCTCGTCGGCTTGGTCCTGGACGACATCGCCGTGGACGGCTGCATCACCAAGGCCCCCGGCGGAGGTGACTGCGCCGGGGGCCTTGGTCGACCGGGGCAAGCAGGGAATGAAACGCTCATCGATGGTCGACGGTTACGGCATTCCCCTCGGCCGGGTCCTGGCCGGCGCGAACCGACACGACTCACCGCTGCCGGCCCCACCCTCGACCGGCTCGACGACCTGGGCCCACTCCCCGAGACCATCACGGTGCACCTCGACGCCGGATACGACTCGGCGGTCACTCGATGCTGCTGGCCGAACGCGGCCTGACCGGCAAGATCGCCCACAGGGCGACAAGGCGCCCATCCCAACGGTGGCACGCGAACGGACGAACATCTGGCACAACGCGTTCAACCGACTGCAACGCTGCTACGAACGAACCGAACAGGTCATCGACGCGTTCTTCGACCTCGCCGACGCGATCATGACCGTCCGTAGCCTGATCGGCGAGCGTGGACCACCTACCGGTGGGACAACCGCCCCACCCGCCGCCGATGATCACCACCAATCTGCGCGACCTCTTATGCCTCTCAGGCATACCGCTCTCCGGCCATATGTCGGGTCCGCGCGGCACGCCGAGGCCATCCCGTCGCGAGGTTGAGCTGATCAAGCCCGAACGGATCGGCGGCGACCGGCGCGCCAGGTGCGGGCGGGTGGGGATGCGGAAAGGCGACGGCCCCGGTGGCTTTCGCCAACCGGGGCCGTCGCCCTGTCAGGTGTCGCTTACTCGTCCGCGCCCGCGGTGGCGGCGCCACCGAGATCGGCCGGGACGGCGTCCGGAACCTCCACCGGCTTGTCCGCGCCTCGGAAGACGAGCTTGGACTTGTCGATGTTCTCCGGGTCGCCCTCGCAGTCCACCACCACGATCTGACCCGGGGTCAGCTCGTTGAAGAGGATCCGCTCGGAGAGGTTGTCCTCGATGTCGCGCTGGATCGTGCGACGCAGCGGCCGCGCGCCCAGCACCGGGTCGAAGCCCTTCTTCGCCAGGTACTTCTTGGCGTTGTCGGTCAGCTCCAGGCCCATGTCCTTGTTGCGCAGCTGCGTCTCGATCCGCTGGATCATGATGTCCACGATCGAGAGGATCTCGTTCTCGCGCAGCTGGTGGAAGACGATGGTGTCGTCGATCCGGTTGAGGAACTCGGGCCGGAAGTGCTGCTTGAGCTCGTCGTTGACCTTCTGCTTCATCCGGTCGTAGTTCGACTCGGAGTCCTCAGAGGCCTGGAAGCCCAGCGAGACCGCCTTGGCGACGTCCCGGGTGCCGAGGTTGGTGGTCAGGATGATGACCGTGTTCTTGAAGTCCACGATCCGACCCTGACCGTCGGTCAGCCGCCCGTCCTCCAGGATCTGGAGGAGCGTGTTGAACACGTCCGGGTGAGCCTTCTCGATCTCGTCGAAGAGGACCACCGAGAACGGCCGACGCCGCACCTTCTCGGTCAGCTGCCCGCCCTCGTCGTAGCCGACGTAGCCGGGAGGGGCACCCACCAGCCGGGACACCGTGTACCGGTCGTGGAACTCGGACATGTCCAGCTGGATGAGGGCGTCCTCGCTGCCGAAGAGGAACTCGGCGAGCGCCTTGGACAGCTCGGTCTTACCCACGCCTGACGGACCGGCGAAGATGAACGAGCCCGACGGGCGCTTCGGGTCCTTCAGGCCGGCCCGGGTACGCCGGATCGCCTTCGAGACCGCCTTGACCGCGTCCTCCTGGCCGATGACGCGCTTGTGCAGCTCGTCCTCCATGCGCAGCAGGCGCGAGGTCTCCTCCTCGGTCAGCTTGTAAACCGGGATGCCGGTCCAGTTGCCGAGCACCTCGGCGATCTGCTCGTCGTCAACCTCGCTGACGACGTCCAGGTCACCGGCCTTCCACTCCTTCTCCCGCTGGGCCTTCTGGCCGAGCAGCTGCTTCTCCTTGTCGCGGAGCTGCGCCGCCCGCTCGAAGTCCTGCGCGTCGATCGCGGACTCCTTGTCGCGGCGGACCTGGGCGATCCGCTCGTCGAAGTCGCGCAGGTCTGGCGGCGCGGTCATCCGGCGGATGCGCATCCGGGCCCCGGCCTCGTCGATCAGGTCGATCGCCTTGTCCGGCAGGAAGCGGTCGGAGATGTACCGGTCGGCGAGCGTCGCCGCCGCCACCAGCGCGGCGTCGGTGATGCTCACCCGGTGGTGCGCCTCGTAGCGGTCGCGCAGGCCCTTGAGGATCTCGATGGTGTGAGCCAGCGACGGCTCGCCCACCTGGATCGGCTGGAAGCGGCGCTCGAGAGCGGCGTCCTTCTCCAGGTGCTTGCGGTACTCGTCGAGCGTGGTGGCACCGATGGTCTGGAGCTCGCCACGGGCCAGCATCGGCTTGAGGATGCTCGCCGCGTCGATCGCGCCCTCGGCGGCACCCGCACCCACCAGGGTGTGGATCTCGTCGATGAACAGGATGATGTCGCCCCGCGTGCGGATCTCCTTGAGCACCTTCTTCAGGCGCTCCTCGAAGTCACCGCGGTAGCGGGAACCGGCGACCAGCGCACCGAGGTCGAGCGTGTAGAGCTGCTTGTCCTTGAGGGTCTCGGGCACCTCGCCCTTGATGATCTTCTGGGACAGCCCCTCCACCACGGCGGTCTTACCGACGCCGGGCTCACCGATCAGGACCGGGTTGTTCTTGGTACGGCGGGAGAGCACCTGCATGACCCGCTCGATTTCCTTCTCGCGCCCGATGACCGGGTCGAGCTTGCCCTCGCGGGCGGCCTGGGTCAGGTTGCGGCCGAACTGGTCCAGCACGAGGCTGGTCGACGGCGCGGCCTCGCCCGGCGCGGCGCCCGCCGCGGCCGGCTCCTTGCCCTGGTAGCCCGAGAGCAGCTGGATCACCTGCTGGCGGACCCGGTTGAGGTCGGCGCCGAGCTTGACCAGCACCTGGGCGGCGACGCCCTCACCCTCGCGGATCAGGCCGAGCAGGATGTGCTCCGTGCCGATGTAGTTGTGGCCGAGCTGCAGCGCCTCGCGCAGCGACAGCTCCAGCACCTTCTTGGCCCGCGGCGTGAACGGGATGTGCCCGCTCGGCGCCTGCTGGCCCTGGCCGATGATCTCCTCGACCTGCTGGCGGACGCCCTCGAGGGAGATGCCGAGGCTCTCCAGGGCCTTTGCCGCGACGCCTTCACCCTCGTGGATGAGGCCCAGCAGGATGTGCTCCGTACCGATGTAGTTGTGGTTGAGCATCCGGGCCTCTTCTTGGGCCAGGACGACAACCCGTCGCGCTCGGTCGGTGAACCGCTCGAACATGCCCTCGTGCTCCTCACGTGCCGTGCGCCTTGATGGTCTAGATCTTGGCGGGGCCGGTGCGCGGACGTCCGGGACGGGCGTCCGTGCCTCCTTACTCTATCGCCGCGGACCGACTCCGCTGAGGTCGTGTGTCCCTGCGGAATGCCGTGTACGCGTCGTTTCTGACAACCGTCCGCGCTCAGGAGGTGTTCCGGTACCCCTACCTGTACGCGCAGAGCGAAATTCGCACGCGCTGCGGACGCACCGAGCCGGACCCGTTTCGACCGGGTCACCCGGGAACATCTCGTCCACAGCCTGTGGATGCAATCTCCACCGCCTGTGGACAACGCCCACCCACCCGGGGTTCTTCCCAGCCGGCGGCGGGGTTCGCAGCGGGCCCCAACGGGCGCGAGCGGGCCACCGGCCGCGAACCGGGCAATCGGCACGGGAGGGCGGAAACGGCGACGCCGGCCCGGAGTGGCACTCCGGTCCGGCGTCGATCTCGCCCGGTGACGAGCCCAGGGCTCAGCGGCCCGCCTTCGAGTGGTACTCGTCGACGATCTCCTGCGGGATCCGACCCCGGTCGGAGATGTCCTTGCCCGACTTCTTGGCCCAGGCGCGGATGGCCTTGTTCTGCTCGCGGTCGGCGGTCGCGCCGCCCCGCCCGCGCGCGGCCCGCCCGCCGACGACCACGCCGCCCCGGCCGACCTTGGTGCCGTGCGCCACGTACGGCGCAAATACCTCACGCAATTTCTCGGCGTTGGCCACCGACAGGTCGATCTCGTACTGCACGCCGTCCAGCGCGAACTTGACGGTCTCGTCAGCGTCCCCGCCGTCCAGGTCATCGACCAGCTTGTGAATGATCTGCTTGGCCACGTCCCACATTCCTTTCGAGCAGGGTCTCCTGCCACAATCCAGGAGCACAATAACCCGCGCGCCGCTTACCGCGTCAATAGGACGCGGTAACGAGCCGGAGAAGGTTGACGGCTACTCCGGGCGGACCAACGGGAAGAGGATGGTTTCCCGAATTCCCAGCCCGGTCAGCGCCATCAAGAGCCGGTCGATTCCCATTCCCATACCACCGGCCGGCGGCATTCCGTACTCCATCGCCCGGAGAAAGTCCTCGTCCAGTCGCATCGCCTCGTCGTCGCCACGGGCGGCGAGCTGCGCCTGGGCCACCAGCCGCTCCCGCTGCACCACCGGGTCGACCAGCTCCGAGTACGCGGTGCCCAGCTCGAAGCCGAGGACGTAGAGGTCCCACTTCTCGGCCAGGCCCGGCTCGCTGCGGTGCGCCCGGGTCAGCGGGCTGGTCTCCTCCGGGTAGTCCCGGACGAACGTCGGGGCCTGCAGCGACGGAACGACCAGTTCCTCGAAGAGCTCCTCGGCCAGCTTCCCCGGCCCCCACTTCGGGTCGACGGCGAGGCCGACCTTGTCCGCGTACTCGACCAGCCGGGACCTGTCGGTGCGCACGGTGACCTCCTCGCCGAGCGCCTCGGAAAGGACCCCGAAGAGGGTCACCGAACGCCACTCGCCGCCCAGGTCGAACTCGCGGCCGTCGGCGTGGGTCACCACGGTCGAGCCGCTCACCGCGATCGCCGCGCCCTGCACCAGATTGCGCGTCAACTCCGCCATCGTGTCGTAGTCGCCGTACGCCTGGTAGGTCTCGAGCATCGCGAACTCGGGAGAGTGCGACGAGTCGACTCCCTCATTACGGAAGTTACGGTTGATCTCGAAGACCCGGTCGACGCCGCCGACCACGGCGCGCTTGAGAAACAGTTCCGGCGCGATTCGCAGATACAGATCGGTGCTCAACGCATTGCTGTGGGTCACGAATGGGCGGGCCGCCGCGCCACCGTGCAGCAACTGCAGCATCGGGGTCTCGACCTCGATGAAGCCCGCCCCGTGCAGGGAATCGCGCAGGCTGCGCACCGCGGCCGCCCGGGTACGCACCATCTGCCGCGCCTGCGGGCGGACGATCAGGTCCACGTAGCGCTGGCGGACCCGGGCCTCCTCGCTCAGCGGCTTGTGCGCCACCGGCAGCGGGCGCAGCGCCTTGGCGGTGACCGCCCACTCGTCGGCCAGCACCGACAGCTCGCCCCGCCGGCTGGTGATCACCTCACCGGTCACGCCGACGTGGTCACCGAGGTCGACCAGGCGCTTCCAGTCGTCCAGCCGCTGCGCGCCGACCCGGTCCAGGGAGAGCATCGCCTGGAGTTCCATGCCGTCCCCGTCCCGCAGGGTGGCGAAGCAGAGCTTGCCGGTGTTCCGTACGAAGATCACCCGGCCGGTGACCGAGACCTTGTCCCCGGTGGCGGTGTCGGTAGGCAGCTCGGCGTACTTCTCGCGGATCTCCGCCAGGGTGCTGGTCCGGGGAAACCCGACGGGGTACGGCTCGACCCCCTCGGCGAGCATCCGGTCCCGCTTCTCCCGGCGGACCTTCATCTGCTCGGGAAGGTCGTCGGCGGGGTCCACTGGCACGGCGTTCTGCTCGGTCACGGCACGCTTCCTCGGGAAGGAGATATCGGCGGGGTCAGGACCCGAGCGTACTCAAGCCCCCAGGTGGCCGTTACCGGATAACCTGCCCGCCATGACCGACCCCACTCAGGCCCTGTCCTTCGGCGCGGCGGCGGCCGACTACGACCGGTTCCGACCCCGCTATCCGCAGGCGGCGCTGGGCTGGGCGCTCGACGGCTTGGACCCGTCGGCCCGGGTCGTCGACCTGGGCGCCGGCACCGGCATCCTCACCCGCGGCGTGCTCGCCCTGGGTCACCAGGTGGTCCCGGTGGAACCCGACCCGGGGATGCGGGCCCAGCTCGACGCCGCCACCCCGGGCGTCACCGCCCTGGCCGGCAGCGCCGAGTCGGTGCCGCTGCCGGACCGCGCGGCCGACGCGGTGCTGGTGGGCCAGGCGTACCACTGGTTCGACAAGGAACGCGCGCACGTCGAGATCGCCCGGGTGCTCCGGCCGGGCGGGACGTTCGCCCCGATCTGGAACACCCGGGACACCAGTGTGCCCTGGGTGGCCGAGCTGGGGCGGATCGCCGACCTGCGGGACCACTCCGGCAACCTGATCGAGAAGGTCACCGACTTCGGCCCCCCGTTCGGCGCGGTGGAGCTGGGCGAGTTCAGCCACCGGACCACGCTCACGCCGGCCGAGGTGGTCGGCATGCTGCGCACCCGCTCGTACTGGCTGACGGCCACGCCCGAGGAGCGGGAGAAGGTCGACCGGGAACTGCGGGAACTCTTCGTCACCCACCCCGACCTGGCCGGGCGGGAGACCGTCGAGCTGCCGTACCGGACGCTGGTCTTCCGGGCCCGGCGGCGCTGACGCCCGCGCGGCGCGCCCGGCTCCGGCGCGGCCGGGGTCAGGTGTTGCGCTCGTAGACCATCCGTAGGCCGATCAGCGTGATCATCGGCTCGTGGTGGGTGATGGTGCGGCACTCGCCGATCACCACCGAGGCCAACCCGCCGGTCGCGATGACCGCCCTCACCTCGCCCAACTCCTCGGCCATCCGCTCGACGATCCGGTCCACCTGCCCGGCGAAGCCGAAGTAGAGGCCGGACTGGAGGCACTCCACGGTGTTCTTGCCGATCACCGAGCGGGGCTTGGTGGCCTCCACCTTGCGCAACTGCGCCGCGCGGGCGGCGAGCGCGTCGAAGGAGATCTCGATGCCGGGCGCGAACGCGCCGCCGAGGAACTCGCCCCGGCCGCTGATCACGTCGAAGTTGGTGGTCGTGCCGAAGTCCACCACTATCGACGGTCCACCGTAGAGGGTGTACGCGGCCAGGGTGTTGACCACCCGGTCCGAGCCGACCTCCTTGGGGTTGTCGATGGCGAGCTGCACCCCGGTCCGCACCCCGGGCTCGACGATCACGCTGGGCAGGTCGGCGTAGTAGCGGGCCAGCATGGTCCGCAGCGAGCGGAGCGCCGCCGGCACCGTCGAGCAGGCGGCCACCCCGGTGATCTCCACGGCGTCACCGGCCAGCAGCCCCCGGAACATCAGACCCAGCTCGTCCGCCGTCGAACGGGCGTCGGTCTTGATCCGCCAGGAGTGCACCAGCTTGTCGCCGTCGAAGGTCGCCAGCACGGTGTTGGTGTTTCCGATGTCGATGCAGAGCAGCACGCACGAAGCCTAGACGGCACCCCCTCCCCGGCTCATTCCTCCCGCAGGTCCAGGGCGATGTCCAGGATCGGCGAGGAGTGGGTCAACGCGCCCACCGAGATGAAGTCCACGCCGGTCGCGCCGTACTCGGCGGCCACCGGCAGGGTGAGCCCGCCGGTCGCCTCCAGCTCCGCCCGGTCCCCCACCGCGGCGACCACCTCGCGCAACTGCGCCGGGGTCATGTTGTCCAGCAGCAGGAAGCCGGCCCCCGCCTCGACGGCCTCCACCGCCTCCGCGATGGTGTCCACCTCCACCTGCACCGGCACGTCCGGGAAGGCCTCCCGGACCCGGCGGTAGGCCGCGCCGACGCCCCCGGCGGCGACCTTGTGGTTGTCCTTGATCATCGCGACGTCGTGCAGGCCCATCCGCTTGTTGGTGCCGCCGCCGGCGCGGACCGCGTACTTCTCCAGGGCCCGCAGGCCCGGGGTGGTCTTCCGGGTGTCCAGCACCATCGCCTTCGTGCCGGCCAGGGCGTCCGCCCAGGCACGGGTGTGGGTGGCCACCCCGGACATCCGGCACAGCAGGTTCAGCGCCGTCCGCTCGGCGGTGAGCAGCAGCCGGGTCGGGCCGGTCACCGTGGCCAGCACGTCGCCGCGCGCCACCCGCTGCCCGTCGTGGGCCACCAGCGACACCTCGACCGTACGGTCCGAACCGGTCACCTCGCCGACCAGGTCGAACACGGCGGCGGCCACGGCCAGCCCGGCCACCACGCCGTCGGCGCGGGCGACCAGGTCGGCGGTGTCGTTCTGCGCGTCCGGGATGGTGGCCACGCTGGTGACGTCGAGGAAGTCCGGGCCCAGGTCCTCGGCGAACGCGTCGACGATCACCCGCTGCACCCACACCGGGTCCAGGCTGGCCGCCCGCAACGCCTGCTCCGTCGACTCCCTCATTCCGACTCCTCCCACTGCTGCGTCAACCGGCCCTGCGCCCCGACGGCCGTGACGAGGTGGCCCAGCCACCGCTCGTCGGCCGTCGGGAAGTCCTCCCGCCAGTGGCAACCCCGGGTCTCCTGGCGGGCGTACGCGGCGGCGACCAGTGTCGACGCCACCGTGATCAGGTTCGTCGCCTCCCAGTCGGCGGTGCGCGGCACGCCGCGTCCCCCGCCCAGCTCGGTCAGCGCGCCGGCCGTCCCGGCGAGGGTCTCCGCCGAGCGGAGCACGCCCGCGCCCCGGGTCATCGCCCGTTGCAGGGCCGGCGTGCCCTCGGCGGGCACCACCCAACCCGCGCCGCCCACCCAGGCGCCGGTCTCCGCCGGCCTGGCCTGCTCGGGCAGGCCGGCGGCGATGTCCTCGGCGATCCGGCGGGAGAAGACCAGCCCCTCCAGCAGCGAGTTGCTGGCCAGCCGGTTCGCGCCGTGCACCCCGGTGCAGGCCACCTCGCCGCAGGCGTACAGGCCGGGGATGGAGGTCCGGCCGTGCAGGTCGGTGCGGACGCCGCCGGAGGCGTAGTGGGCGGCCGGGGCGACCGGGATCAGATCGGTGGCCGGGTCGACGCCGATGGCCAGGCAGGACGCGACGATGGTCGGGAAGCGCCCGGCGAGGAAGTCCCCGCCGAGGTGCCGGGCGTCCAGGTAGACGTGGTCCGCGCCGGTGGCCAGCAGCACCCGGTGGATGCCCTTGGCCACCACGTCGCGGGGAGCCAGCTCGGCCAGCTCGTGCTGCCCCACCATGAACCGCTTGCCGTCGGAGTCGACCAGGTGGGCGCCCTCGCCGCGCAGCGCCTCGGAGACCAGCGGCTGCTGGGCCCGGGTGGCGCCCGGCACGCCCACCCCGGCCGGGGCGATCAGCGCGGTCGGGTGGAACTGCACGAACTCCACGTCGGTGACCGCCGCGCCGGCCCGCACCGCGAGGGCCACCCCGTCGCCGGTGGAGACCGCCGGGTTGGTGGTGGCCGCGAAGACCTGCCCCATGCCGCCGGTCGCCAGCACCACCGCGCGGGCCAGCAGCGCCCCGACGCCGTCCTCGCTGCCCTCGCCGAGCACGTGCAGGGTGATCCCGCAGGCCGGGCCGAGGCCGCCGGGGCCGTCGCCCGGGGCGCGGAGCAGGTCCAGCACCAGGGCGTGCTCCACCAGCCGGATCCACGGGTCCCGGCGGACCGCCGCGTGCAGCGCCCGCTGCACCTCGGCGCCCGTGGCGTCGCCACCGGCGTGCACGATCCGGTCGGCCCGGTGGCCGCCCTCCCGGGTGAGCATCAGCGAGCCGTCCGGGTTCCGGTCGAACTCGGCGCCGATCCGCATCAGCTCCCGCAGCCGGGTCGGCCCCTCCTCGACCAGGACCCGCACCGCGGCCGGGTCGCAGAGGCCGACCCCGGCGACCTCCGTGTCGTACGCGTGGGCGGCCGGGCTGTCCGCCGGGTCGAGCACGGCGGCGATGCCGCCCTGCGCCCAGCGGGTCGAGCCGTCGTCGATGTTGACCTTGGTGACCACCGTGACGTGCAGCCCCGCCTCGCGCAGGTGCAACGCCGCGGTCAGGCCGGCGACCCCGGAGCCGACCACGATCACGTCGGTGGTCTCCACCCAGCCGGGTGCGGGCGCGGCCAGCAGCCTGGGCAGGGCCGGCAGCTCGACGGTCGGCAGGTCCATGAACACAGTCAACCCGAAGGCCACTCCTTCCGGGCGGCGGGGGCGGGACGAGTGTTTTCGGCTACCGCGTCCGGACCGGCAGCCCGGCCGGGCCGGCCCCCTTCAACGAGGCGGTCACCGTACGGTCGCTGAGCCACAGGTAGCAGCGGACGCCGCGGTCGCCCACCGTCCAGCGCCCGGCGGCGGGCGGGCGGACCACCACGCCACTGCGGAAGCGCAGGGTCGGGTCGTCCGGCACCCCGGTGTACCTCGCGAGGACCGTGCCGCAGCCGGTGTAGAAGGGCGCCCAGTCGGCGTCCTTCCTCGGGTACGGACGGTCCGGCGCCCGCCACACCCCGACGAACTCGGCGTCGTGGCTGGTGCCGCAGGCCACCGGGGTCAGGGTGCGCACCCCCCGCCCGTCGCCGGTCCCCGTCCGCTGGCACCCCAGCCGCAGCGCGGACGTCCCCTTCAGGGCGTCCCGCAGGCTGCCGGTCCGGGTGACCACCTCGGCCTTCGCCTCCACCGTGCTCAGCTCGGCCAGGTCGCACCGGTACCAGCGGGAGCCGGCCGTCCAGCCGGGCGCCGAGGGCACCGCCACGGCCAGCCGCAACCGGCCGGCCCGCCAGTCGTCACCGACGTACCCGCCGGCCCGGGTGTCACAGTCGGCGAAGGCGCCCCGCAGCTCGACCGAGCCGACGGCCGGCGGGGCCGCCCGCTCCGCGGGGAAGGCGCCGACGTGCACGGTCTCGACCCGGTGCGGCAGGTCGCACCCGACCGGTTCGTACGCGGCGAGGGTCAGCGTGCCGCCCGGGTCGGCCACCTGGCAGACCCCGGCCGACGGGGTGAACGCGCCGGCCGCCGGCAGGGCGGCCCAGTCGTCGGTGACGTCGCCGTCGAGCCCGGCGGGCGAGGCACAGCCGGTCAGCACCGCCCCCGCGACCAACGCGGCGACCAGGTTCCTCATCGCACGGCGCATCGCGGCCTCCCCAGCCGACGACCGTCACCCGACGGCGTGATCAGGGTAACCAGAAATGACGTTCCGGTGACAGGCCGCTCACCCGCCACGCCCCCGCGATCTTGCACTTGTCGCCGGCGAACGCGACAGAAGCCGCGAGTCGCGGGCCTCAACTGCAAGATCGCGAGGGGTGGGTGGAGGTCAGGCGGGGGT
>NZ_QGKS01000038.1 GCF_003172935.1 Micromonospora sicca
GTGCGGGCGACGGTGGGGCGCCACGAAGCGCTGTGGACGGTCTGTTGCTCGCCGTGTGCGTCATGCCAGGCGGGGACGCCGTTGGAGGGCAGCACGCCGGTGGCGGTGGTGTAGGTCAGCGTCAGTGCCGGCCCGTTGGATCCGCCGGCAGCGGCTTGGGCGCCGGTGAGGCGGTGGGTGGGGCAGGCGAGGGCGTGTTCTGCCAGGGGCAGGACGTCCTCCAGTCGGAACCACAGTCGGGTGGACATCAGCATGGGTGCCTTCTGTCGATGGGGCGGGAAGAGGAACAGGGCGGCCTGTCGCAGGCCGAGCTGGGTGGGCGCCCCGAGCCCGGGGTGCCCGGCGTGCTGTGTGTTCTCGCGCAGCGGCTATCGGCCCCCAGCCGGCGGTGGTAGAGGGGGAGATCGTGATGCGGTGTGCCGTGCGTCTGCGGCGTGGGGCGCTGTCTGCCGGTACGTGGCCAGCGGCTGCGCCAGGGCGGTGTGCGGGCCTCAGCCTGTTGGTTCAGCTGCGAGCAGCGGTGAGGGGCGGCGGTGCAGCGATGCTGGCCGGCCGGGTGTTACGCGCCGGCGCCAGAGGGGTGATCGGCGGGCAGCGCACCTGGTGAGCGGGTGTTACAGGGCGACGGCGATCAGCCGCTGCGGGGGTGCGAGGGTGTCGAGGTGGCGCAGGGCCTGCTCGAGGTAGGTCACCCGGTGGGTGAGGGCGTCGCTGGCCGGGGACAGCTTGCGGCCGTCGGCGGTGAGCAGGGCGTCGCCGGCGATGGCGCTGGTGGCGCTGTAGTGCTGGTAGGCCATCTGGCCTGCCTGGTACATCTCCAGCTCTCCAACGCTCGGCTGTCCGGTGCCGGGGGTGGCGGCGGCGTGCATCCGCATCGCGTTGACGCGGGGCTGCGCGTGGAAGTCCGCCGCGGCGGCGTCGAGGGTGTACCTGTCGGGGTCGGCGAGGTGGCGGGCTTCGAACACCGGCCACGGGGTGGCCGGGCGAGTGCCGTGCACGGTCTGCTGCCAGATCTGGTAGCGGATGCCGGCGCCGACACCCGCGGCGTGGCGCATGCCTTGCAGGTCGAGCAGCTTGACCGGCCCACCGGCGCAGGCCGGCGGGCGGCCCTTGCGCAGGCTGACCATCTGGTGCCGCTGCCACAGACGCAGCGCGGGGACAGCCCAGAACAGCGGCTTCAGGGTGCCGGTGACACCGAAGTGCTTGTCGAGCTGGTGGGCGGTGAGCGCCTCGGCAGGCAGCTCGTCGGGCAGGCACACGATCATCGTCTGGATGGTCGGGGCCGGCGTGACGGTTGGCCGTGGTGCGTTTGGGGTGGCCCGGGTGGGGGCCGGCCTGGTCGCCGGGGG
>NZ_QGKS01000510.1 GCF_003172935.1 Micromonospora sicca
CTGACTGTGAGCATGGCGGGGTCGGTTCAGCAGTGGTGAGCTGACAGTTGGCAGCGGTGGGCGTGACTCTTGGCCTGACTGGCTTTTTGTGCCTTTGACCGGACTTGTCCGTCCACTGCTGCCGGCGCCGGCCCGGCGGGAGACGTTTGGCCTGATCAGGAGCTTGACCGCCAGTAGCAGCTGGCGTGTCTCATCACAGTCCTGCCATCTCCGCACCGGACCGGACCCTTGCGTCCCCACGGTGAGGAGAGAACGCATGTCCATGCTGGCAGAACTGGTCGAGGTCGTCATCGGCGTCGACACGCACAAGCACACCCACACCGCGGCGCTGCTCGATACCCGCACTGGCGGGGTGCTGGCACGGGCCACGGTGAGCACCGACCCGGACGGCTATGCCGCACTGGTGGCCCTGGCCGAGCAACACTCAGGACTGCGGGCCTGGGCGCTGGAGGGCTCCGGCGGCTACGGCGCCGGCCTTGCCCGGCATCTGGCAGAGGCCGGCGAACTGGTCGTCGAACTGGACCGGCCGCTGCGCCCGGCCCGCCGCGCCGGGGCGAAGTCCGACCCGATCGACGCAGAACGCGCCGCCCGCGACGCTCTGGCGCGTACTCGCCTGGCCCAGCCCAAGACAGGGCCCGAGCGGGCCGCACTGCAGATGCGTCTCACCGCCCGCCGTGCAGCCGTGGAAGCCGGCGCGGACGCCCAGCGGCAGCTGCACGCCATGGTGATCACCGCTCCCGAGGTGGTGCGGGCCCGGTTCCGCGGCCAGAGCACCCGGGTCATGCTCACCACCGCCACCCGACTGCGCCCCACCACCAACGCGGACGTCGAGGTGTTCACCTGCCTGACCGTGTTGCGGGACCTCGCCCGCCGCGTCCGCTTCCTCGAGGCCGAAGCCACCGAGCACGAGAAAGCGATCCGAGCGATCGTCCGCTCCTGGCGACCGGACCTGCTCCACCTCACCGGCGTCGGACCGATCGTCGCCGCCACCGTGCTCACCGCCTGGTCCCACCCACGGCGCTGCCGCAACGACGCCGCGTTCGCCATGCTCGCCGGCGTGGCCCCGATCCCCGCATCCTCCGGCAAGACCGTCCGCCACCGCCTCAACCGCTCCGGAGACCGCCAACTCAACCGCGCCCTGCACACCGTCGTCCTGACCCGCCTACAACGCGACGAACGCACCCGCGCCTACGCCGAGCGCCGCCGCAGCCAAGGAAAAACCGACCGAGAGATCAAACGCTGCCTCAAGCGCTACATCGCCCGCGAAATCTACCGACGCCTCGAAACCCCGCCCTCAGAGCTTGACGCAGCATAGGAGCGTCCGG
>NZ_QGKS01000388.1 GCF_003172935.1 Micromonospora sicca
GGGTGTTGTGGATCCTCGCCTTGGGGGCGAGCGACTCCCCACCACCTGTGGGTGGGGCGGGCCTCCGCGGGCCAACTGATCCTCGCGCCGCCCGGGGTGGGCGGCGGGGGTCACGTCGGGACCGTCCGGTACCGGGCAGGTGTCGGCCGGCTCGACGGTGCGTGACCACCTCCGGCAGCACGACCGCTGTCGGGGTGGTGGGTCCGCCGCCCGGGGTGCGGGTGGCGATGATGGCCGCCGCGACGAGGTCGCGGTGGCCGGAGAATGAGCAGTGCGGGCAGGACAGGGTCCGTCCGCGGGGTTTCGGTACCCGGCGGTGGCAGGCGGGGCAGGTCGAGGAGGTGCCGCGTTCGTCGACCAGGTGGACGGTGATGCCGGCGAGGGTGGCCTTGTCGGTGAGGACTTGGAGGAGCCGGCCGATCTGCCACTGCCGCAGCCGCAGGTTGTGCCGCCGTCCAGCAGGACGGTCCAACACCCCGCGAGGATCACCCACGTGCAGCACACCCACCCGCTGACCCACCGCCCAGGACACGACGCTACGGGCGGCCTCGTGCTGGGCCTGCCGAACCCGGCGTCGATGCCGGCCCTCGACCAGGCGGGCCCGGCGACGGTACTTGCGCCACCGCCGGGATCCCTTCTCACCCGGTTTCGGCGCCTGCCGGGCCACAGCTCGGCGGCGGGCCTTGGTGTCGGCGAGGTGCATGCGGTGTTCGGCGCGGATCGCCCGCCCGGACACCAGCAACCCCTCCCCGTCGGGGCCGGCCACGGCGTAGGGGTGGATGATTCCCATATCCACCCCGGCGACCCGGGCCGGGTCCGGTTGTTCACCGGGTGGGTAGACCGTCACCGGGACCTCGGCGGTGACGTCGAGGAACAGGCGGCCGCCTTCGCAGAGCAGGGTGACCGACCGGACCTGTTCGACCGGATACGGCACCTCCCGCGCCAGGCGCACCCACAACGGGGACGCGCCTCTGGCGGTCGGGATCCGGACCCGAAGTCCGTCGAGGGTGAACGTGCCGTGGTACCAGCGCACCGGCACCAAGCCCCGCCGCCGACGCGGGAACCGGGCCGACAGGTCACCGGCGGTGCGGCGTTTCGCCGCCGCGAACCACGCATCGGAGAACCGGCGCAACACCGACCGGGCACCTGTGGTGTCCAGGTCTCCGAAGGTGCCCGGCCCGGACGCGGACAGCTCCCGGCACAACTGCTGATAGCCCACCAGCGGCGCGCCGCCGCGGCGGCGGCGCCACGCGTTGACCTCCAGCACACACGCCCACAGGTCACCGGCGGAGCGCAGCAGCCCGAAACACCGCCGCCGCTGCCC
>NZ_QGKS01000403.1 GCF_003172935.1 Micromonospora sicca
GTGGTCGGGGCGAGGAGCGCGGCGAGGGTCGCGGCGCGGAGCAGTTCGGCGCGGCGCCGGCGGTCGACCTCGCCCCCGAGAAACGGGGTCGAGTTCATCAGGCCGAAGGCCGCGTGGGCCAGCACCCGCGCCTCACCGTCGGGCAGGCCCGGGTGCAGCGCGGTCAGCACGGTCACCCACTCCTCGACGTAGAGGCGCTGGAGCCGGCGGATCCGGCGGCGCGGCTCGTCGGGGAGCCGATCCAGCTCGTGCAGGTGCAGGGCGATCACCGCCGGGTTGGCCAGCGCGAATTCGACGTGGAAGTCGATCAGCGACTCCAGCGTGCCGCGCGGGTCGTCCGGGTGGTTCGCGGCCCGCTCCCGACCACCGGCGAGCAGCCCCTCGCTGACCGGGATCAGCGCGGCGGCCAGCATCGCCTCCTTGCCGGCGAAGTGGTGGTACAGCGCCGGACCGGTCACCCCGGCGGCGGCGCCGATGTCGTCCATCGACACGCCGTGGTAGCCCCGGGCGGCGAAGAGGCCGACCGCGATCTCCAGGATCTCGTCCCGCCGGGACCGGCGTCGACCCGCGCCCGTCGCGCCGTTCGCCGCACCCCGCGCCTGCTGTTCCACCGCCACCGGGCAAGCCTAGACCGCGACCGCGACGAGGTGGAGGCTCGGTTACCCGTCGGTTGCCTCACGCTCCCCGCCCGGTCGCGTTGGCGCTTGACCCTCGACCGGGTGCAGGCCGCAGGGTCCGTCGACATGACCGCTACCCCGCTCGGCCGCGACTACCGGCTGCTCTGGTCCGCCGCCGTCTCCTCCCGGTTCGGCGATGCCCTGCGTACGCCGGCACTGGCCCTGCTGGCCGCGATGCTGACCCGCGATCCCCGCGCGATCGCCGCGGTGACCGTGGCGGGGCAGCTTCCGCCGCTGCTGTTCGGCCTGCTCGGCGGGGTGTACGCGGACCGCTGGGACCGCCGCCGCGCGATGGCGTCGGTGGACGGGCTGCGGGCCGTCGTGGTGGCCGCCCTGGCCGTGCTGGTCGCCACGGACCGGGCCGGCGTGCTCGTGCTCGCGGCGACCGCGGCGCTGCTGGCGACCCTGGGCACGCTCTTCGACGCCGCCTCCTTCGCGGTGCTGCCGGCGCTGGTGCCGGCGGCCGCGCTGCCCACCGCCAACGGCCGCCTCCAGGCCGGTACGGCGCTCGCCGGCGGCTTCCTCGGCGCCCCGCTGGCCGGCCTCCTCTTCACCCTGGCGGCCCCCCTCCCATTCACCCTCGACGCCCTCACCTT
>NZ_QGKS01000037.1 GCF_003172935.1 Micromonospora sicca
CAGGACCGCGATCTGCTTGAACTCCAAGCCTTCGGCCAGGCCACGGGATATCTCTTCCCGATCACCCAAGGTCAACATCGCACGCACAGCGGAACATCCTGTCCCACCCAACCGCCAAGATCAAATGCTACGACCGGCTGAACCTGCCCACAATTCTGGTCTTGTCGGGATGCAGTTCCAGCCCTACCTCTGCCATCCTCTTCCCGAGGGCCGCCAGCACTTGCCGGGCTTGGACCTCGCTGACGCAGTGCACCACCGCGTCATCCACATAGCGTTCGAAGCCGACGCCCGGGAACTCCCGGGCCATCCATGCATCGAACGCGTAGTGCAGAAATAGATTGGCGAGTACGGGCGAGACCGCGGAACCTTGCGGGGTCCCCCGCTCCCGGATCTGCAACGACCCGTCGGGCAGCTGCAACGGCGCTTCGAGCCACCGTTTCACATACAGCACCACCCACGGCAACTCGGTGTTCGCCTCGACTGCTTTGACCACGAGGTCCCACGGCACGCTGTCGAAGAACTTGGCGATGTCCAAGTCGATCACCCAGTTCGTCTGCCAGCACCGCCGGCGACACGCCGCTACCGCGTCGAGGGCAGAACGCATCGGACGATACCCATACGAGTCCGGATGGAAGATCGACTCGACCTTGCCCTCCAACACCCTGGCCACCACCGTCTGCGCGACCCGATCGGCCACCGTGGGCACCCCCAAAATTCTGGTGCCCTTCCCGTAGCCTTCGCGATCTCCACCGCACGCACCGGCGGCGGGAAATACGATCCCGACGACATCCGATTCCAGACCCTATACAGATTTCCCTTGAGGTCAGCCTCGAACGCGGCGATCGATCTCCCATCCACACCCGGTGCACCCTTGTTCGCCTTGACTTTCTCCCACGCCTCCCAGACAGCCCGCTTCGAAATATCGAACGGCTTGCCTGGTGCTTTCAACTCGTCCACGCGACTCCTCCCGGACTCACGTCCGGTTGATCGAACGAACACAGTCACGAACAACCCGGCCCCTTCGCTCCAGTCCGATTACAGGACCTTCACCGCTACTACGAACCGGTCCGCCAGCGCGCCCCGCGACGGTACTCACTCCCTCACGGTCCTCCCGCTTCGAGATACTCCCTATCGCCCGTACGTATTCAGCTTGAGTGAGCTGGGGGCATCCACGGTCCGGTGGTGAACAGCTGTTTGAGCACGTCGAGTGCGTCCAGGCCGTGCTTGGCGGCGGTGGACAGGTAGGAGCGGACCGCGGCGAA
>NZ_QGKS01000532.1 GCF_003172935.1 Micromonospora sicca
GCGTGGGCTGTTCGGGCGCCCCGGCCTGGCCGGGGCCGGCCTGCGCGGGCACCGCGGCGGCCCGCGGGGCGGCGGCCGGCTTCAGCCAGGTCGGCTGCCCGGCGACGACCAGCACCACGGCGTCGCAGGCGTCGGCGACCGCGCGGTTGGTCGCGCCCAGCGCGTCGGTGAACGCCCGGCCGAGCGGGGTGGTCGGCACCAGGGAGAGCCCGACCTCCGGGGTGACCAGCACGACCCGCGCGGCGCTCGCCCGGATCGCCGCCGCCAGTTCCGTCACGGTCGCGGTGTCGTCGGCCGGCTGGTGGGCCGGGTCGAGCAGCACGGTCACCCAGCCGCCGAGGTCGTCGACGAGCAGCGTCTCGTTCGACCCGGCGGCGGCGATGACGTCGGCCAGCCGGCGCGGGTCGTCGGCCGTCTCCTCGGTCGTCCAGCTGCCCGGCCGCCGGGCCCGGTGGGCCGCCAGGCGGGTCGCCCACTCGGTGTCCTCCGGGTCCCCAGCGGGCGCGGTGGCCACGTAGCGGACCGTCGGTGCGTCGGCGACCAGCGATTCCGCGAACTCGGACTTGCCGGACCGGATACCGCCGAGCACCAGGAGCGTGTTCCACCCGTCAACGGACATGCCCGTACCTTAAAGCCGCCCGGCGGGTCGCCGCCCGCCGCCCCGTACGCCGCCCGGCCGGCGGACGACGTGCCGGCCGGTCCGGGCGGCGGGGCTCAACCGCAGTGCTCGAAGGGGCTGCCGTAGCTGGCCCCGGCCACCGCGCCGCCCCATTTCACGCAGGCCCCCGCGGCGCTCGCCCGGACCGGGCCGGCGTAGTACTCGAACGCGCCGCTGTCGATGCTGCGGGCCTTCCCCTGCACCTCCAGGTACGCCGAGACGGTGGTGGCCCGGCCGACGTCGGTGTCCTTGAGGGTGACCACGCAGTTGTAGCCGTTGCCGGCGTTGTAGAGCAGGTAGACCCGGCCCCTGCGGGTCCCGCCCGCGGTCAGCGCCGCCGAGTCGATCACCTGGTAGCCGCTGCCGCACGCCTGACCGGCCGTGTACGGGTTGGGCTTCTCCGGCGCGCTCGTGGTGCCGGTCGGCTTCGGCGTACCGGTCGCGCCGCCGGCCGGCCGGCTCGCCGCCGGGGCGGCCGTCGGGCCGGTCACCGGGTCCGTGCCGCGGGTCGGCGCGGCCGACGGGGACCGGCTGGCCCGGCCGGTGTGGCTCGGCGTCGCCCTCGGCGCCGCCCTGGCGGTCGCCGAAC
>NZ_QGKS01000036.1 GCF_003172935.1 Micromonospora sicca
CCTGTGGGGCTCGTAAAGCCGGTTCGGCTATGCTGCCTGCGAATACTCGTTGATCAACCCGCCGAGGATCGGGCGCCGTCGGATCCTGGCGGCGGTCAAGTCAGTGACTCCCGACGGCGGGTTTGGCGGCTGTTGGCAGAGCGATCGATGTGGTCGGTGGCTGTTGTAGTGGGCCGTGTACTCGGCGAGGACGGTCGCGAGGTGCCGTTCATTGACGATGAGCATCTGGTCGGTGCACTCCCGGCGTACGGTGCCCACCCACCGCTCGGCGAACGCGTTCGCCCGGGGTGCCTGCGGTGGGGTCTTGATCACCTCGATGCCGTCCGTGGTGAACACCGTGTCGAAGACCGCCGTAAATTTCATATCGCGGTCGCGGAGCAGGAACCGCAGCTCAGCCGCGCGCTGGTCGAGGTCCATCAGCAGATTCCGTGCCTGCTGGGCCACCCAGGCACCGGTGGGATGGGCGGTCACCCCAACCACGTGGACTTGGCGGGTGGCGATCTCGACGAAGAACAGCACGTAGATCCGCTTGAGCATCACGGTGTCGACGGTGAAGAAGTCACAGGCCAGGATCGTGTGGGCCTGGGCGGTCAGGAACTGTTTCCAGGTCGGTCCGGACCGCCGGGGTGCCGGGTCGACCCCGGCCTGGTTGAGGATTTTCCACACCGTGCTCGCCGCGACCCGGTAGCCCAGGCCGAGCATTTCGCCCTGGATGCGCCGGTGCCCCCACGACGGGTTCTCCGCCGCGAGTCGCAGCACCAGGTCGCGGACCTGTGCGTTCACTGGTGGCCGGCCCGGCCGGGCGTGCGGGTACGTCCATCGCCGGGCGACGAGTTCACGATGCCAACGAAGCAGCGTCGCCGAGGTCACGACGAACACCGACCAGCGAGGGCGGGGCAGCAGCCGCGACAGCACCGCCAGCACCACCCGGTCGGCCGGTTCGAGATCGGGGCGGGTCACCTGACGGCGCAGCACCGCCACCTGATGGCGGAGCACCAGGATCTCCACATCCTTGGCCCCACCGTCGCGGGCGAGTTGGGACAACATCTGCAGGACCTGGCGAGGCAGCAGGTACACCAACGACGCGCTCATGACCACGAGCATGACGGCTGCACCGGGCTCAAGCCCGCACAGAACCGCACTTCAGACGGTCGAACCGGGTATTCGAGCCCCACAGG
>NZ_QGKS01000035.1 GCF_003172935.1 Micromonospora sicca
CCCCGACCCTGACCATCACCCTCGAGATCCCCGCTGGTGCGCTGACGCCCGGCCTGGCCCGGCTGGTCGACCTGCTCGGCGAGCTGGCCGAGACGGGCGAGGGGATGCTCCGCCACCAGACGCCGGGCCGCGCCCTCGCCGGCCGGTCGCGCGCCGCCGATCCGGTCGCCCCGCCGACACAGCCCGACCTGCCGGCCGATCCGCCGGCCGTACCGGCCGATCCGAACCCGGTACGGATCCTGGCCGGCCCCCGGATCGTCCGCCACGGTCCGCGGGACGTCCCGCTGACCCGGATCGAGTACGACCTGCTGCTCTTCCTCGCCGAGCACCCCCGCCGGGTCTTCACCCGCCGGCAGTTGCTCGCCAACGTCTGGGGCTACGAGCACGCGGTGGCCCGCACCGTGGACGTGCACGTCCGCCGGCTGCGCGCCAAGCTCGGCACCGACACCCCGCTGGTGACCACGGTGCACGGCGTGGGCTACCGGCTCGCCGACGAGGCCCGCGTCGAGGTGGACCGGGAGCACTGAACCGACGGGAGGAGCCATCCGTCGCTCCGGGCGCCCGGGTCGGAGCCGCGGCCCCGGGCGTCCGGCGTCCCCGTGTTCCGGCCGCGTTCCCCCGCGTGAGCAGGGGCCCAGCGGTGCCACCGGCCAATGTGAACCGGCCGGGCACCCCCCTTGACCGGTCGCCCCGACGACTCTGCTGTAATCATCTGGCCTCGCACGGAGAGCGAGCGGGTGGCTCCGATGTGTTCGTCAATTGTCACATTCATGCAACGTAGCCGCCCCTTGACCCTCGCACAGGCGCCGGGAAGCATCGATGAAGCGGCGTCCCGGGCCGTGGGGAGATACCCGGACCAGCCAAGGAGGACCATGTCGGTCAGCCCCGCCTCGTCGCGCGCCGGATGGCATACGTCCCAACCCGCGGTTCCCGGTCGTCCTCCCGGCGGCCAGCGTCGCCCCGCGAACACGGCCACACCCGTGCTCACGGTGACCCTGTCCATCCCGCTCGCCTGCGAGGAGTCCCTGACCCCACCCGCGCGCCGGCTGCTCGAGGCCGCCCGGGAGATGCTGGAACGCGGTGACGCGGTCATCTCCAGCGGCACCGGCCCGGTGGAGCGCCGCCCCGACCCGGTGCCGGCCGGCCGGTCCCCGTCCGCGTCCCGAT
>NZ_QGKS01000034.1 GCF_003172935.1 Micromonospora sicca
CCCACGCCGGCAGCGCGGCGGCGGTCACCGGCGGGCGTCGACGGCGCGGCCGGCGTGGGTCCGCCGGCTCAGCCAGCCGCGCGGGTGGCGGCGGGGCAGCGCCCGGGCGAGCCGGTCCGCGGCCGCGTCGGCCTGCAGCTCGGAGGCGTGCGTACGGTGGATGGTGAGCAGGAAGTCTGCGTCGTTGCCGAACATTCTCGGTTCCCCTGTCGTGCGGTGTGCTCGCTGTCGAGATTCACTTTCCGCGCGAAGGTGGCCCCGGGGCATGGGTCCGCCGCCTGATCTTCACCCCCTCCCCCTCCTTACCGGGGGGCCTCAGCGGCCGGGCGGCGACGTAAGGTACTCAGCCCCTGGCGGAGGGGCGGCCGCGGATCAACGGGGCGTGCGGCGCCCACTAGACTCTTCGGCATGGCAAAGCCCCAGGAGAAGGTCTCGTTCGGCCAGCGGCTGAAGCAGATCGGGATGGTGTTCCAGTTCACCGCCAAGCAGGACAGGTGGTTCGCGCCGCTGACCGCCGCGGCGGTGCTGATCCCGCTCGCGCTCACCGTGGTCGCGGTGATCCTCTGGGGCTGGATCTGGCTGCCGATCGGCATCCTGTTCATCCTGCTCGCCGTGCTGATCGTGCTGAACCTGCGGTCCAACAAGGCGATGATGAACGCCGCCGAGGGCCAGCCGGGCGCGGCGGCGCAGATCATGGAGAGCATGCGCGGCGACTGGCGGGTCACCCCGGCGGTCAGCTCCACCACCCAGATGGACATGGTGCACCTGGTCATCGGCCGGCCCGGCGTGATCCTGCTGGCGGAGGGGAACCCGCAGCGGGTCCGCGGCCTGCTCGGGCAGGAGAAGCGGCGGCTGGCCAAGGTGATCGGCTCCGCCCCGCTGCACGACTACGTGATCGGTCAGGGCGAGGATGAGCTACCCATCCGCAAGCTGCGGATGACCCTGATGCGGCTGCCCCGCACGCTGGCCCCCAAGGACGTCAACGCCCTGGACAAGCGGCTCAAGGCGCTCACCGCCCGTCCGCAGATGCCCAAGGGCGCGATCCCCAAGAACATGCGCCCCCCACGCGGCGCCTTCCGCCAGACCCGGGGCCGCTGACCCCCACCCCCTCACG
>NZ_QGKS01000033.1 GCF_003172935.1 Micromonospora sicca
CAGGGAAAACTCTCCGCGCTGTTGGGGCAACTCGCGACCGACAGCCAGCACAGCGGGAGCGAGCCGACACCATGATCGACGCTGCGATCACCGAGCTGACGCCGCTGATCGGGGTCCGGGCGGCGTGCCGGGCCACCGGCCGGCCGCAGGCCAACCACTACCGCCGCCACCGCCAGACACCCCTGCCACCACGGCCGGCGCGCGAACTCAGGCCGCAGCCACGCGCCCTGACCTTGGCCGAGCGTGACAGCGTCCGGGCGCTACTCAACAGCCCCGACTTCGCCGACATGGCCCCCGCGGCCGTCTACCACACCCTGCTCGACGAGGGCGTGTACGTGGCGTCGGTGTCGAGCATGTACCGGATCCTGCGCACCCACGGCGAAGTCAGGGAGCGCCGCCGCCACGCGGTGCACCCGCCGAAGGTCAAGCCCGAGCTGATCGCCGACGCCCCCAATCGCGTGTGGTCGTGGGACATCACGAAGCTGCGCGGCCCGGCCAAACGGGACTTCTACCACCTCTACAGCGTGATCGACATCTACAGCCGCTACACCGTCGCGTGGCTGCTCGCCGAACGCGAAGACGCCGCCCTGGCCGAACGGCTGCTGTCCGACGCGATCACCAAGCAGGGCATCCCCCAGGAGCAGTTGACCATCCACGCCGACCGTGGCACCTCCATGGCGTCCAAGACCGTCGCGCAGATGATGGCCGACCTCGGCGTGACCAAGTCCCACTCCCGGCCCAGGGTCAGCAACGACAACCCGTTCTCCGAGGCCCAGTTCAAGACCCTGAAATACCGGCCCGACTTCCCCGACCGCTTCGGCAGCATCCAGCACGCCCGAGCGCACTGCCGTGCCTTCTTCACCTGGTACAACACGATCCACCGGCACTCCGGCATCGGCTGGCACACCCCACACGACGTCCACCACGGCCACGCCCAACGAGTCCGCGACGCCCGCACCGACGTCCTGACCACCGCCTACACCCGCAACCCCGAACGATTCGTCCGCGGCATCCCACAACCACCCGCCCTACCCGAGGCCGCGTGGATCAACAAGCCCGACGACGAGCCGACTCAGTCAACGAACCCCTGAACCACCCGCCCC
>NZ_QGKS01000170.1 GCF_003172935.1 Micromonospora sicca
CCGCCGAGCCCACCACCGCCCAGCCCACCGCCGCTGCCGCCGAGCCCGGTGCTGCCGGGCAGCCCGCCGCCCGAGCCGAGCCCCGGTGCGGTCGCGGTGCCCGCGCCGGCCAGCCCGGTGCCGTAGTCGCCGGTGCCCGTGGACGGGTATCCGGTGGAGGGGGTGTAGCCGGTGCCGGTCGACGGGGTGTAGCCGCCGCCGGAGGAGAGGTCGGGGTGCGCGCTCGACCCGATGTTCGGGCCGCCCGAGCCCAGGTCGGGCATCTTGCCCGCGGAAGCCGACGGGCCGCCGCCCAGGCCACCCGCCGAGGGCGCCCCGCCGATCCCCGGCAGGCCGCCGCCACCGCCGGTGCCGGGGCCGTTGCCCAGGTTCGGGATGTCCGGGCGCGGATTGGTGACGCTGCCGCTCGGACCGCCGCTCGGCGACTCCAGGACGCGATCCTGGTAGTTGCCGTTGACCTCGTTGTAGACCTTGCGGGCGTCGCCCTCCTGATCGGAGAACCAGCCGGACACCCAGTCGCCCAGCTCACCGATCTTCTCCATCGGCCAGCTGCCCATCAGGTCCGCCTTGACCCGGGTCTCGAAGAGCCCCGCGCCGATCACGACCTCGCCGTTGCGGGCCGCCAGCACGTCTCCGACGCAGGCGGACGGGATGGGCATGCTGTCCTGGGCCGCCTGGAGCTGTCGGGCGGCGGTCTCCAGGTTGGTGACGATGCTGACCCGGTCCCGGCCCGGCTTCTCGGCCGCGTCGACCAGGCCGCCGGCCTGCTTGGCCAGCGCCTCGACGTGCGACTTGAACGCCTCGTAGGCCGGCCCCTTCCAGACCACGCCGAGGTCCTTGACGTTCTGCTGGAGGCTCTCCTGGACCTGCCCGATGTTCTTGAGCAGCTCCTTCCAGCCGAGCGCCGCGCTCTCCACCTTGTCCGGCCGGCCCGCCACGAGCACCTCGCGGGCCATCTGCTCCCAGTCGGCCATCTCCCGCTCCCCGTCTAGCCGTTGCCGCCGCTGGCGGCATCGTTGAACGCCTGCTGCATCTCCTGCGCCGACATGGCGTTGGCGTGCTCGGCGTCCTCGTACTTCCGCTTGACCTCGCGCAACGCCTCGGCGGCGGCCCAGAGCCCGTCGGACAGCGTGCGCAGGCCCTGCTGGGTGGACGAGAAGAGGGCGTCGTGGTTCCGGGTGAGTTCCTGGGCGTTCGGGAACCCGCCCAGCGCGCCCTGGCCCGGCTCCGCCCACTCGTTCGGGGCGAGCTCGTCCTTGATCGCGGACATGTCGTAGGAGAGCCGGTGCACGTAGCTGGCGTGGCTCTCCAGCCAGGTCACGGCCGAGTCGAGGCTGCCGGCGTCCCACTCGGTCTCCACGCCCCGCTCGCCGTCGCCGGCGACCAGCTTGCTCGGCGTCTGCGCCTGGTCGACCCCGACCCGGTCGAAGTTGACGCCCCGCAGGTCACCGACCAACGGCATGCCGGGATTGAGCGGCATCGGGACGTCGAACCGCTGCTCGACCCGGTCCGGATCCTTGCTGACGTTGTGGCTGATGTCCCAGCTCATACCTGTCCTCCCCCTGGCGGTGCTCGTGGTGCCCGGCGTCAGCCCTGCTCAGGGCCGGTGGGCGGTGGAACCGGCCCGGTGTCCGGCGGGTACGGGTGCGGCGCCGTCGGCTGGCTCACCGGCCGGGGCTGGTACGGGTGCGGCGACCCCGGCCCGGGCGGTGGGCCGAAGCCCGCCGGCTGGCCGTTGCCCGCGGGCGGGTAGCCGGGCGGCTGACCTGGGCCGGGCAGCGGGGCGTACCCGGGCGGCGGGCCGAAGCCCGGCGGACGGTGACCTGGCGGCGGACCGAGCGGCGGCTGCGGGCGGGACGCCGCCCGGCCGCGCACGCCGCGCCGGGTGAGCCACACCAGCAGCACGACCAGGCCCGCCACGACCAGCAGGCAGAACCCGGTCGCGAGCGCGGGACCAGCGCCCTTGGCCAGCCCGAAGGTGACCATCGGCTCGTCGTCGCGGCCGTCCCGGCTGCTGCTGGCGGACGGCGCCGGCGGCGCGGCCTCGAGCAGCGGGTTGGCGGAGACCGGCGGCACCGAACGGGTCAGCGCCGCGAGCGGGTCGACCACGCCGAACCCGAATCGCGGGTCCCGTCCCGACGGCCCCGCGTCCCGCGCGGTGCGGATCAGGCGGTTGACCACATTGGCCGCGTCCAGGTCCGGGTAGCGCGACCGGACCAGGGCGGCCACCCCGGAGATGATCGCGGTGGAGAGGCTGGTGCCGTCGTTGACGACGTATCCGTTCGGCGAGACCGTCGGCGGGGCCGGGGCGATGATCCGCTCCCCGGGCGCGGCCAGCACCAGCTCGGGGCCGGTCGCCGAACCGCTCCACAGGCCACCGGAGCGGCCGGTGCCGCCGGCCGCGACGACGCCCGGGATGCTGGCCGGCGCCTGCACGCCGACCATGCCCTGCTCGACGTTGCCGGCCCCGGCCACCACGACCGCGTCCTTGCCCAGCGCGTACCGGACCGCGTCGGAGAGCTCCCGCTTGCGGGAGTCGTTCACCAGCGACACGTTGATCACGTCCGCGCCGTGGTCCGCGGCCCACCGGATGCCCGCGGCGATGTCGGCGTTGCGGTCGTCCGCGCCGAGGCCGACCGGCAGGATCTTCGCCTCCGGGGCGATGCCCAGCTCGTGCATCACGCCACCGCCGCGGCCGGCGATGACGCCGGCCATGCCCGTGCCGTGGCCCTTCTGCCCGTCCGGATCGCTCCGGCCGTCGGCGGCCACGTCGGCGCTGAGCCCCTTGCCCGGCAGCACCTGGCCCTTCAGGTCGGGGTGGGCGGCGTAGACGCCGGAGTCGACCACCGCGACCACCACACCCCGGCCCTTGGCGAGCCGGTGCGCCTGGGGAATCTTCAGCGGGTCGAGGTACCACTGGAGACCGCGTACGGTGTCGGCGGCGCGCGCCGGGGCGGGCCCGACCAGCGGGCCGGCGCCGGCCGTGGCGACCAGCGTCAGTATGGCGGCGGCGGAACTCAGCAGTGGTCGGCGCTTGCCCGTACCCATGGCACTCCCAGGACCTCGGTCGACACGTGACGCACTGCGGCTCCGGTCCGGTCGAGCCGGACCGGAGCCGCAGCGGTCGATTATCTCACTGCCAGACCTTGGCGTTGCTCATCTCGGTGGAGACGTAGTTCTCGCGCGCGATGCCCACGGCCGCGCCGATGTCGTTCAGGACCTTGTTGATGTCTCGCACGGCGGCGTCCCACTGGGCCTGGTGCTGCTGGTACGCGGCGCGGTCCTGACCGTCCCACTCGAGCTTGGTCAGCATCGAGCGCAGCGTGTCGAGCTTCTCGTCGATGGTCCGCGAGATGGCCTGCATCTGCTGGTTGCTGCTCTCGAGGACTGCGTAGTCAACCTTGATGCTCATGAGTTCCTCCTCTGCTCGCCTGCGCGGATCACGGGTTGAGAGCAGAGTGGAACTTGTCCAGCATCTGCTGCTGCTCTTCGTCGTTGACCTGGTGCGTCGTACCCGACTTGTCGAGCAGGTCTGCGATGCTGTCCATCGCCGTCAGCAGCTTGACGGTGTCCTCGTTCCAGCGATTCATGAGCTGCTGGAAGCCCGTGGACGCCTGCCCCTTCCAGGCGATGGCCAGGTCGTCGACCACGTTCCAGAGCTTCTTCAGCTCGCCGTCGACCTCGCTGCGCGTGGACCGCACGTCACTCGCGGCGGTATGGAGAGTCGCAGCTTCGACCTCGAACGCCATGCTTCACACCCTTCCGTCATCTTCGTGGCGGCGGATCTGCCGCGCCCCTCCCCCGCGGCAAGGCAACCAACCCCACCGACGGACATCCTCGATGAGACGGTAACCCACGGCGGCAAGCGGTCGCAGCCCGCCAAAGCCGCAAATAGCGCGAGTCCGCAGTGGAATTGGCGACACCGAACGGCCTCCGGCCGTCCACAAGGGAGTCCGCGGAGCGGCCCGGATCAGGCCGGCTCCGACCAGGCGGTCTGGATGAGCTGCTGACCGTCGCGCCGGCGCACCAGCGTGCCCCGGCCCGGTGGCTGCGGGCTCGGCCGCAGGGTGCCGAAGACGGCGCCCTCCTCCCGGTTGCCAGACATCAGCAGGCCCGGCGAGTCCAGCTCGCGCAGCCGCTGCAGCACCGGCTCGTAGAGCGCCCGGGCCACGCCGCCGACCCGGCGCGTGACGATCAGGTGCAGGCCGATGTCCCGGGCCTGCGGCAGCAGCTCGTGCAGCGCGCTGAGCGGGTTGCTGCCGCCGGAGGCGACCAGGTCGTAGTCGTCGACCAGGATGTAGAGGTCCGGCCCCTTCCACCAGCTCCGGTCACGCAGCTGCGCGGTGGTCACGTCCGGACCCGGCAGCCGGTTCTGCAGCGCGCTGCGGATCGACCCGAGCCCCTGGCTGAACGCCTGGTTGGACGGTGCGTAGTCGAGCAGGTGGTCGCCCTCCACCGCACCGAGCAGGCCGCGCCGGTAGTCGGCGATCACCAGCCGGGCCTGGGCCGGGGTGTACCGCTCGACGATGCCCCGGGCGATCAGCCGCAGCACGTTGGTCTTGCCGCACTCGGCGTCGCCGAAGACGGTCAGGTGCGGCTCGTTCGCCAGGTCCAAATAGACCGGGGCGAGCGCCGACTCGTTGACCCCGATCGGCAGGCCCGGCGCCGACCGGTCGACCACCTTCGCCAGCTCGGCCACCGGCAGCCGGCGCGGCAGCAGCCGTACCTTCGGGGCCGGACGGCCCGGCCAGTTCGCCGCCACGTGCCCGGCCAGGGCGACCGACGCCTCGGTCAGGTCGTCCACGTCCCGCTTGCCGTCGATCCGCGAGACGGCGGTCAGGAAATGCAGCTTGTCGCGGGTCAGGCCGCGGCCGGGCGAGCCGACCGGGACGTTCTGCGCCGCCCGGCGGTCGATCTCGGACTCGGCCGCGTCGCCGAGCCGCAGCTCCAGCTTCGTGCCCAGCAGGTCCCGCATGTTGATCCGGATCTCCGCCCAGCGCACGGCCGTGATCACCACGTGTACGCCGAAACCCAGCCCCCGGTTGGCCAGGTTGGTGATGGTCTGCTCCAGCTCCTCGTACTCCTGGCGCAGCGTGTTCCAGCCGTCGACCACCAGGAACACGTCACCGAACGGGTCGTCGGCGAACTCGCCGGCCGCCCGCCGCCGCCGGTAGCCGGCCACCGAGTCGATGCCGTGCTGGGCGAACCGGGTCTCCCGGTCGTCGAGCACGGCGACCACCTCGGCCACCGTCCGGCGGACCGCCTCGGTGTCCCGCCGGCCGGCCACCCCGGACACGTGCGGCAGCCCCTCCAGGCTGCGCAACGCCCCACCGCCGAAGTCGAGGCAGAAGAACTGCACCTCGCGCGGGGTGTGGGTGAGCCCCAGGGACGCGATCATCGAGCGCAGCATGGTGCTCTTGCCGCTCAGCGAGGCGCCCACGATCACGACGTTGCCGCCCGCGCCGGCCAGGTCCACCATCATCGGGTCGCGCCGCTGCTCGTACGGGCGGTCGACCACGCCGACCGGCACCGCGAGCCGGCCCCGGCCGGGCCAGTTCGCGGTGCACAGCCCGAAGGTCGGGTGCACGCCCAGCGGCGGCAGCAGCTCGCCCAGGCTCGGCGGCTCGGCCAGCGGCGGCAGCCAGACCTGGTGCGCCGGCCGGCCCTGACCCTTGAGCCGGTCGATCAGCACGTCCAGCATGGCGACCGCCTTGCCGTCCGTCGGCTGCTCCGGCTCCGGCGCCGTCTCCACCGCGGTCTGGGCGACCGGCGCCGACACGAAGTCCACCCCGTACGGCACGATGCGGCGCTGCACCTGCGCCCGGGTCGACCGCTGCACCTGCCCCGGCGGCCGGTACGGCCCGGACACGTACGCCGCCCGGAACCGCAGCATGGTGCTGGTGTCGGTCTTCAGATACCCGTGGCCGGGGGCGCTCGGCAGCTCGTACGCGTCTGGCACGCCCAGCACGATCCGGCTCTCCACGGCGGAGAAGGTGCGCAGACCGATCCGGTACGACAGGTGCGTGTCGAGGCCGCGCAGCTTCCCCTCCTCCAGCCGTTGCGAGGCCAGCAGCAGGTGCACGCCGAGCGACCGGCCGAGCCGGCCGATCATCACGAACAGGTCGATGAAGTCCGGCTTCGCGGCGAGCAGCTCGCTGAACTCGTCGCAGATGATGAGCAGGCTGGGCATCGGTTCCAACTGCTCGCCGGCGGCCCGGGCCTGCTCGTAGTCGTACCGGGAGACGTAGTTGCCGGCGGCCCGCAGCACCTCCTGCCGGCGGTTCATCTCACCGGCCAGGGCGTCCCGCATCCGGTCGACCAGCGGCAGCTCGTCGGAGAGGTTGGTGATCACCGCACTGGTGTGCGGCAGCGCGTCCAGCGAGGCGAAGGTGGCGCCGCCCTTGAAGTCGACCAGGACGAAGTTGAGCTCCTCCGACGAGTGCGTCACCGCCAGCGCGGCGACCACCGTACGCAGCAGCTCGCTCTTGCCGGAACCGGTCGCACCGATGACCAGCCCGTGCGGGCCCATGCCCTCGTGCGCGGACTCCTTGAAGTCCAGCTCCACCACGTTGCCGTCCGGGCCGACGCCGAGCGGGATGCGCAGCCGGTCCCGGTGGCTGCGCGGCCGCCAGCTCTGCCGCACGTCCACCGCGGCGGCGTCGCCGACGCCGAGCAGGTCGGGCAGCTCCATGCTCCGGGCCAGCGGCTCGTCGCTGCTGGCCTGCTGCTGGGAGAGCCGGTAGGGGGCGATCAGCCGGGCCAGCCCCTCGGCGGCCGCCTCGCTCAACCGGTCCGGCGCGCCCAGCCGGGACGTCGAGGAGCCGCGGACCAGGTCCAGCCCGCTGCCGTCGCCGGCGTCGAGGCAGAGCAGCCAGCGGCCCGCGTCCCGGGGCACCGTCCCGGAGAGGTCGATGACCGTGGCGCCGAGCAGGCCCGGCCCCATCAGGTGACAGGTCGGCGAGATCTCCCCGCCGTCGATCACCACCACGACGTGCGATGCGGTGGTGAGCGGCTTCGCCTCCGGAGCGAACCGGGGCCGGCCGGCCAGCTCGTTGGCGAGGGCCGACTCGGCCTCGGCGAGGCTGGCGAAGACCAGCCGGCGCGCGCCCGCCGCGTCGGTACGGCCCGGGTGCTGGGCGTGCGGCAGCCACTTGACCCAGTCCCACACCGGCTGCCGGTCGGGCGCGGCCACCACCGCGACGATCAGGTCGTCCGGGGCGTGGAAGGTGACCAGCTGGCCCAGCGCGGCCCGGGTCAGGTCGAGCACCGGCTCCCGGTCGCCGCGCAGCACGATCCGGCTGAACGCGCGCAGCGACAGCGCGGTGGGCAGCTCCGGCACCGTGGAGTGGGCGCGGACGAAGCGCCGCAGCGCGATCGCGCTCATCGGCTCCAGGTCCTCCACCGGCTTGGTCTCCGGCGGCACGATCTCCACCGCCAGCCGCTGCGGGCCCAGCGCGATCCGGGCCTCGCCGAAGTCGTCCTCGGTGATCCGCCGCTCCCAGAGCCGCCGGGACGAGGCGATCGACCAGAGCGCGTCCGGTTCGGGGTGCCGCCAGGACATCGCGGCGCGCTGCTGCTCGGCGGCCCGCCGGGTGCGCTTGCGCATCTGAGCCAGGTAGCGCATGTAGTCGCGCCGCTCGGCGTTCAGCTCGGCCTTGTCGTTGCCGCCGTTGGACATCGTGCCGATGGCCATGCCCAACATGGACACCCCGAAGAGGCCGCCCGCGACGTACGTCATCATGCCGCCGCCGCGGCCCGCGTAGAGAAACGCCATCGCGCCGACGCCGCAGATCATCGGCAGGATCATCAGCAGCTGACCCATCCCGCGCGGCTGCGGCTCGGGCAACTCCGGCGGGGACTCCAGCAGCACCTCGCCCCGCGGCAGCGCGGGCCCCGGTTGACGCGGAAGCCGGCGGAACACCACGGTGCTCACGGCTGGCTGTCTCCTCCCCAAGAGCGGCCCTGATGCGGTTCGCGACCGACCGGAGTCGTCGGGTGGGCATCCTATGCGCCCGCCATCGTAGGTAATCTCCCGTGGGCGCCGTGGACCCACTACGGGCGGTGCCACCGGCCGAGGTGGATCGTAGGCGAGCACGAGGAGGCCACAGTGGCGACGAAGACGGCGACCGGCGGGCTGAGCCGGATCACCATCGTGGCGCCGCGGACCAGGATGGATCTCGCCCTGCCGTCCGACGTGCCCCTGGCCGACCTGCTGCCCACCCTGCTGCGGTACGCCGGCGAGGACCTCGCCGACGAGGGGGTCCGGCACGGCGGGTGGAGCCTGTCGCGGCTCGGCGGGCAGCCGCTGGACGGTGGTCGTACCGCGGCGCAGCTCGGCGTCCGCGACGGCGAGGTGCTCTACTTCAACCCGCGCGCCTCCGCCGCCCCGGAGATCGTCTTCGACGACGTGGTGGACGCGGTGGCGACCGCCACCAACCAGCGGCCCGGTACCTGGCAGGTCGGCACCACCCGGTCCTTCGCGGTGCTCTTCGCCGGGGCGGCCCTGTCGGCCGGCGCGCTGGCCGCGCTCTTCGCCGGCCCGCCCCAGCTGCCCGGCGCGCTGGCCGCGCTGGTGGTCGCGGTCGCCCTGCTGGTGAGCGCCGCGGTGGTGTCCCGGGCGGGCGGCGACAGCCGGACCGGTGCGGTGCTGGCCGTGGGCGCCCTCGGTTACGCGGCGGTCGGCGGGTTGCTGGTCCTGGCCGGCGACCGGAAGCTGACGGAGCTGGCCAGCCCGCACGTGTTGCTGGCCGCGACCGCGGTGGTGCTCTTCGGGGCGATCGCGGCGCTGGCCGTCGGCGACCGGCTGCCGCTCTTCTTCGGCGCGACCGCGGTCGGCGCGGCCGTCGGTCTGGGCGCCGTGCTCTGCCTGGTCTTCGGCGTCGGCGCGGCGGCCGCCGCCGCGGTGGTCGCGACCGTGGCGTTCGCCGTCCTGCCGGCCCTGCCGATGATCGCCTACCGGCTGGCCCGGCTGCCCGTGCCGTCGATCCCCACCGGCCCGGAGGACCTGAAGACCGACGCGGAGAGCGTCGACGGCCGGCAGGTGCTGCGGGACAGCGAGCGGGCCGACCAGTTCCTCACCGGGCTGCTGTGGACAGTCGCCCTGCTCGTCCTCGGCGGGCAGGTCCTCCTCGCCGCCAACGGCCGGTTGCCGGCGGTGCTGCTCTGCCTCGTGCTGGCCCTGCTGTCGCTGCTGCGGGCGCGGCCGTTCATCGGCCGGGCCCAGCGCGCCCCGGTGCTGTTCGCGGGCACGGTCGGCCTCGGGCTGGCCGCCGCGGCCACCTTCGGCGCCGCAACGCTGCCGGTCCGGCTCGGCCTGATCCTGGGCGGGCTGCTGCTGGTCGCCGTGATCAGCCTGATCTACGGGTTGACCGTGGCCGGCAAGCGGATCTCGCCGGTGTGGGGTCGGACCCTCGACATCGTCGAGGTCCTGCTGATCGTCGCCCTGGTGCCGCTGGCCGCCTGGGTGTGCGGCCTCTACGGCTGGATCGTCAACCTTCGACCGTGACCGTGCCCATCGCGGTGCCGACCGGCGCAGTGGCATAGACGCCGGGACCGTGCTGGCCGTCCAGCGGGCGGGCGGGCACGCCGCAGCGCTTCGCCACGCCCCGGACGGCCTTCACCAGGGCCGCCGCGTGGCCGTCCATCGCCGCCACCCGCAGCAGCGGGGGCACCCGGCGCCCGCCGGGCAGCACCACCGCGGCCACCGTGTGCGACGGGGCGGAGGTCGCGGTCACCGCGTCGACCAGCGCGCCGAGCGACCCGTTCGGCCGCAGCCGCAGGGCCAGGCAGCGCTGGGTCCAGCCGCCCCCGCGCAGGCTGGTCCAGCTCTCCGCGGGAGACTCCGGCGCCAGGTCCAGCCCGGCCGCGGAGACCACCGCCGCGTGCAGCTCGTCCCGGCCGAGGACCCGGTGGCTGAGACCGGCCGCGTTCAGCGCCTTGCCGAGCCGGCCGATTCCGGCCGCGACCGTACGGTGCACGCCGCGCATCCCACCGCCCCGGCTGACCGTCTCGGCGCGGGCGTCGGACACCGAGAGCCGCAGCGCCACCCAGACGGTCCGGTGCGCGGCCGGCGGCGCGCCCGGCGCCGGGTACCAGACCAGGGTGTGCGAGACGACCTGGGCCTGGGTGACCGGGCCGGTGAAGTCGGCGAGCACCGCGAGCGCCCGGTCCACCACGGCCGCCTCGACGGAACCGGCCGGGGCGCCGGACCGGCCGGTCAGCGCGACCGCGGCGAACCAGCCCCGGTCGTCCTGGCCGATGCCGAGCCGGGTGTTCCGCTCGGTCAGCTCGACCACGGTCAGCTCCGGGGCGAGCGCGGCCAACCGGGGATCGCCGGCCGGCGCCGCCCCCCGGGACCGCTCCCGGCGGCGCCGTAGCCGGCGGCGGAGCATCAGGTCCTCGTACCACCAGCGACCACCGCGCCGGGCGAAGGCGGCGCCGACGGCCAGCAGGGCGAGCACGCCGACGAGCCCGAGCAGCCAGCCGGGGCCGCCCGTGGCCAGCCAGACGGCGAGCGCGGCGCACTCCAGCACCACCAACTGGCCGACGACCACCGGCCCGAGCCGGCCGCGACGCCGCCGGTCGACCGGGGCGACCGGTCGGTCCGCCGGCACGGCGGGAACGGCGGCCGTACGACCGGGTGGCGCCTGGACCTGCGTCATCGGTGAGCGTCCCTTCTGGACATCCTGGCATCCGCCGGCTGGGGCCGCCGCCGGAGGACGGGCGGGGTCCCGGTGGACCGCCGACGGCCCCTTATCGTAGGGAAGCCCGCGGCGGAGCTCTGACCTGATCGTCGCGGATCCACCCCCGCCGGAGGTTAGCCATGCGGACCCGCCGCGACCAGGTGCAGGCGTACCGCTTCGTCACCCGCCGCATCGTCTCCGCGTTGCTCTCCGGCGATCCGGAGACCAACGACCTGCCGATGCGGCGGCTCGGCATGGCGGTCTTCGGCAGCGTGCTGGTGGCGGCCATCGTGCTCGGCGGCGCCGGCGCTTACGGCCAGCTCACCGGCAACGCCGCGCCGCTGGAGGCGAACACCCTGGTGATCGAGCGGGAGACCGGCGCCACCTACGTCTTCGCCGACGGGCTGCTGCACCCGACGCTCAACTACGCCTCCGCCCGGCTCATCCTCAACGAGGGGGACCCGCCGGTGCGGACCATGTCGCAGGCGTCCATCAAGGACCGGCCGCGCGGTCGTACCGTCGGCATCGTCGGCGCCCCGGACGACCTGCCGGACCGCAAGTCGCTGGTGGGTCTCCCCTGGTCGGTCTGCGACGTGCCGGACCCGGCGGACCCGCGGCGGTCGCGCACCCGGGTGGTGATCGACCATCCGCTGCCCGGCGGCACCCCGCTCGCCGACCAGGCCGTGCTGGTCCGCGCCGACGACGCCCGGTACCTGCTCACCGCCGGGTCGCAGCTGCGCCTCACCGGGGGCGAGCAGGCGCTGGTGGCGCTGAAGATGGCCGGCGCGGCCACCCTGACCGTGGGGCAGCAGCTGCTCAACGCGGTGCCGGCCGGGCCGCCGCTGCGCAAGCCGACCATCGACGGGGACGGGAGCCCCAGCGGCCTGACGGTGGCGGACCGGCCGGCGAAGCTCGGCCAGGTGTTCCGGGCCGCCGGCCAGCACTACGTGCTGACCCGGCAAGGGCTGGCGGCGGTCGGCGAGGTCACCGCCCTGCTGCTGCTCGGCGACGGCGGTCAGATCACCGACATCACCCCGGACCAGGCCGGTCAGCTCCTCACCGACCAGCGGCTGGAGGCCGAGGGCACGCCGCAGCGGCTGCCCGCCCTGCGCGAGGTCCACGCCGGCCAGACCGTGCTCTGCGCCAGCTACCGGGCCGGCGCCGCCGGCGGGCCGCCGGCCACCACCCTCGAGGTCTTCGACCGGGCGCCGGCCGAGTTGACCGGGGACGCCGCGGTCGCCGTACGCCAGAGCGCCCGGGACGCGGTCCGCACCGCGGAGAGCGTGCTGCTGCCCGGCGGGAAGGGTGTCCTGGTCCAGGCCGCGGCCGGGTCGGGCGAGGGGGGCGCCGCCGCGGCCGGCTCGACCGTCTACCTGGTCAGCGCCCAGGGCGTCCGCTACCCGTTGGGCACCCGCTCCGGCGACGCGCTGACCGCGCTCGGGTACGGCGGCGTGACCCCGCTGGCGGTGCCCGCGTCGCTGCTGGCGCTGATCCCGACCGGTCCGGCGCTGGAGCGGGCGGACGCGTTGGCCTTCTTCGAGCCGGCGGCCGACGGCTCGGCCCCCGCCACGGCGGGACCGGCGGAGAGCCCGGACGCGGCGCCGGTCGAGGGCGGCTGAGCGACCGACGGTCCGATGTGGAGTCGAACCCCCGGCTCGACGGGTCGCCCCGGCTGGCCCCGGTCGACTAACCTGGGCATGGCCAACGGTTATCGACGATGACTACGGGGATGCAGCCATGACCGGGCGCACGACAGTCGACGTACTGTCCTTGGAGGACTTCCACCAGCGGTTGGCGGGTCGGCTGACCGAGGTCGAGTCGGTGCTGCGGAAGCTCAACACCGAGCTGCAGTGCCGGCCGCCGGCGCTCGGCTCGTTCGCCCACGCCACCGAGAACGAGCGCCGCTACAGCGAGACCCACGCCAGCTACGTGGCGCAGGCCGAGCGGCTGCGCAAGGCGATCGTCGCGGCGCAGACGGCGACCAGCACGATCATGGCGAACTACCGGACCGCCGAGGCGCGCAACGCGGCGAGCGCGGCGGACATCCTCGCCGCCCTCGCGGGCGTCGACGAGGCGCTGAAGCCGGCGGAGGGGGACCCGCGTGTCTGAGTACACCCAGCGCTACCAGCACGTCAGCCACCAGGAGCTGTACGACGGCGTGAAGTCCGGCGACCCCAAGCAGGTGGACGGCCTGAGCGCGCAGTGGAGTTCGCTGAAGGACACGCTGGAGGGCCTCGGCCGGGATCTCAGCGGCGACCTGGACGCGCTGGGCCGGTCGTGGACGGGCGACGCCGCCCGGGAGTTCCAGCGCCGGCTGGACCTGGTGGTCGGCTACTCGGGGGACCTCGCCCAGGGGATGACCGACGTCCGCCGGGCGCTCACCATGATGGCCGACGAGCTGCGTACCGCCCAGCAGCAGGCGGAGAGCCCGGAGGCCACCGACGACAACGACAAGGCGCTCTCCGGCGCCGGCAAGGGCCTCCTCCTCGGCGGTGTCCCCGGCGCCGTGATCGGCGGGTTCATCGGCCACGAGCAGGACAAGGCCGAGCAGGAGAAGGCGCACCAGCGGATGGTGCAGGTGGTGGCCGCGCTGGCCGAAGGGTACGACTTCTCCGCGTACGGGCGGGTGGTCACCGCCCCGGCGCCGGATCCGGACCTGCCGGGCCACACCGACCGCTCGGGCGCGACGACGAGCGGCGGGCCGTCCGTGGGCACCCCGTCGGCCGCGCCGCACTCCGGCACGTTCACCCGTGCTTCCGGGGCCACCGCGACCACCTCCGGCGTGCACCACTCGGCGCCGACCAGCGGTTCCGCGGAGGGCACGAGCGGCCACGGCAGCCAGCCGGTCGGTGCCGGCCCGGGCGGCGCCGTCGGCGCCGTCGGCGCCGGCGGCGCTCCCGGGGCGGTCGACCCGGATGCGGGCACCTCGCTGGCGGGCGCCGGTCCGCTGCTCGGCGGGGGGCTGCTGGCCGGTGGCGCGACGGCCGGCGCGGCCGCGACGACCTCGACCGGCGGGGCCGGCCTGCTCTTCGGGGTCCCCGGCGGCACGCCGGCCGGGGGCGTGGTCGGCACGGGATCGCTGGCCGGGTCGGGCAAGAGCACGCCGAGCCGGGCGGGTGCCGCCCCGGCGGGCCCGGAGAGCCGTTCGGCGGCGGGCACCGGTCGACTGGCGTCGGGCCGGGCGGGCGCGATCGACGCGGAGGGCCGCGCCGGCGGAGGCCGCGGCGCCACCGGGCGGTCCGCCATGGCCGGCGCCAGCCGCAACGGCGTGCTCGGCGGGCGCGGCGAGTCCGACGCGGAGGAGTCGGACGAGCGGCTGACCTGGCTGACCGAGGACGAGATGGTCTGGGGTGACGGCGGGTCGGTCCCGCCCCCGGTGCTCGGCACCAACTGATCCGACACCGCCACGGCGCGCCGTCCCCGGCCGAGGGGCGCGCGGCCTCGGCGCGACGCTGCTCCGGATGGTCGGCGCTCCGGTCGTGGTGAGTTGGCCGGTGCCCCGGGGCGTCTCCGTCCACAGCGCATGGTGGGGCGGGTCACGTCGACCCGCGAGATCATCGAGCTGCAGGCGGCGGACCTGACCGATAGGTTGAGGTGGTGCTGTTCGTAGCGTTCGCCCCGCCCCTCTGGGCCGCGACGCTGCACACCCTGCGGAGACGGACCCGCCTGGCGGTGACGGCCCTGGTGCTCGTCGTCGGGCTCGGCGGCACCGCCGCCACCCCTGCCGAGGCTTTCCGGCCGGCCGCGGAGCCCGCTCAGCTCGCTGCGTTCCAGGTCCCCCGAGTCCCCGTCGCCGGCCCGGCGACGGCCGACCGGCCTGCCGGCGCCGCCGCCGAGCCGGTCGCCACCCCCAGCGGAGCCTCCACTGCCGAGCGGGTCACCGGCACGCCGAGCGGGCACCCGGCCGGGGTCGGTCCCGAGCGACCGGGCGGATGCTCCGCAACTCTCTCGCCGGCCGCCGCGGCCGGTCCGGCCGTCACCGACCCGGGCCGGGACGCCGTCGGCCGGCGCGGTCCGCCGCGCGACTGATCCGGCCGGCCGCCGCCCAGAGGTCCCTGCCGACCTCCCGCCGTCGGGCCGCCCTGCTGATTGCCCGCCGACCCGATCGGGTACGGCACGCACCGTTCCGTGCCACCGTCGCCCCGCCGCGACCTCGCCCGTCGGCCGGGCCACGACCGTCCGTTCCTAACGATCCACCACGAGGTGCTGGTGATGCAGACCGTCTTCTCCACCGTCCTGCCCGACGTCCCCCAGGCCGCCGGGATCTGGCTGGCCCTGCTCGCCGTCGCGGCGACCGCCGTCGCCGCTCTGATCGTGCGCCCGGACCGGTTCCGGTCGGTGTTCGGCGACCGGATCAGCGAGGCCGCGATGCCGAGCAGCTTCGAGCTGGCCGAGGAGGCCCGGGAACGGGCCCGCTACGCGCAGGAGTTGGCGGTGGCCGCGGAGCGCGCGACGGCCACCGCCGAGCGGCGCCGCGCCGAGTGGCTGGCCGCCCAGGAGGAGGTCGAGGAGGCCTGGCGGGCGTACGAGGCGGCGGAGGAGGACGTCCGCCGGTTGGCGGCCGCCGCCGCGCTGCCGCTGCCGCGTACGCCCCGCACGCCGGCCGAGTACGCCGACCGGGAGCGCTGGCTGCACCGGGCGGCGCTGGACGCGCAGTGGCGGCAGGAGATCACGGTGGAGCAGCTGAGCGACATCCTGGGCCACCGCGGCTGGGACCCGAGCCGACACCCGGTGGAGCAGGAGCTGCTGCTGCGCCGGCTGGTCCGGGACAATCTGCGCACCCGGCAGCAGGTCACCCGGGAGCGGGAGCAGGCCGCCTGGCGCTCCGCCGAGCTGGCCGCGGTCGCCGCCCGCAGCCTCCGCGACGAGGCGTACACGGCGACCGGCCGGGCCCCCGGGGCCCAGTCGCTGCTGTCCACCGTGGACCTGGCCGCCACGGCCACCACCCGGGATGCCGGGTCGGCGACCCGGGCAGCGACGGAGACCACCCGGGAGACGCCGACGGTGGCGCGTGGTCGGGCAGCCGTGCCGGCGTACTGACGCCGGCCGGGCCGCTCGCGGGGGTGGTCCGACTGGGTTAGCGTGACGCTGTGTCCCGCGAGACCTGGATCCTGGTCGTGCTCGCCGCCATCGTCGCGCTCGCGACGCTGGTCGGGGCCGTGCTGCTCGCCGTCCGGCTGGTGCGCGCCCGCAGGTTGCTCGCCACGCTCGGAGCGGGCGGCAAGGTCGCCTTCTACGGCGCGCTGATCTACACGATCCTGCCGGTGGACGTGCTTCCCGACCCGATCTATCTGGACGACATGGGCGTGCTCGCCGGTGCCCTGATCTATCTGACCCGGCTGGCCCACAAGCATCGGGCGGCGCAGCGACGGCTGCCCGGCCAGCCGGAGTCTCCGCCGGACCAGGGCCGGCTCCGCCGCCCCGTGTCATGATCTCCGACCGGGCCGGCGGTCGGTCCGGACGGGCGGACAGGGGGCGGAACATGCCGGGCGACAACCGGTTGGACCCGCGGGACGAACGGGTCGCCGCGTTCTTCCGGCAGCGGCACCTCGCCACGCTGACCACCCTGCGCGCGGACGGCACCCCGCACGTCGTACCGGTCGGGGTCACCTTCGACGCGGACGCCGGGCTGGCCCGCGTGATCACCTCGGGGACCTCGGCGAAGGCCCGGCACGTGGCGACGGCCTGGCCGGACGGCACGCCGGTGGCGGTCTGCCAGGTCGACGGACGGTGGTGGCTGACCGTGGAGGGCCGGGCGGTGCTCCGCCGCGACGCGGAGTCCGTGGCCGAGGCCGAGCGTCGGTACGCCGAGCGGTATCGGCAGCCCCGTCCGAATCCGGCGCGGGTGGTCATCGAGATCGCGGTGACCCGCCTGCTGGGCAGCCTGCCCGCCGCCGCTGGTTGACCCCCGGAGATCCCGTCGCCGGCCCCGACCCGAGCGAGCGCCCTGCCGACACCGGTCACCGCCCGCAGTCCGGTCGTGGCCCGCCACGAACCTGATGACGCAAACGAATCGCCCATGCGTTATGTCCGGGAACGCGCCATCCATGGCTTCCTGCGAGCCCTGATCCGTTGACGTCATCAGCTCGGTAGGGCCCCGGCACGACCCTCGGCGAGTGGTCACCGGCCCTCATCGACCCGACGGCGACCGAACGACCGCAATGTCCCACTCTGGCGTGACCGGTGGCACGCCCCGGCCGGAATCGCGTCCGGTTCCCGGCCGTTACACCTGCGTAAGCCGAGCGCCACTCCCGGTGCTTGCGTCCTCCGTGCCTCGGAGGCGCCAACCCCCGAATGGAGCTTCGACATGAAGACGACCTTCCGCAACAGCATGCTCTCGGTCGCCGGTCTGATCATGTGCGGCGGTGCCGTCGCCGGTCCCGCCGTGGCCGCGCAGGCCGCGCCGGCGCAGACCAAGCCGGTCGGCTCGGTGACCGTCGACAAGGGCAAGGGCGGCGACAAGAGCGAGCGCCGCGCCGGCTACGAGTACGAGGCGCAGCCGAACTTCTACTACTGCGGCCCGGCGTCGACCCGGATGGCGCTGTCGGCCGAGGGCAAGGCCGTCAGCCAGGACGAGCTGGCGCAGAAGCTCGGCACGACCGAGAACGGCACCGACTCGGCCATCGACATCACCCGGGTGCTCAACGAGTACACCGGTGGCAGGTACAAGACCACCGAGATCCGTGACGACGTGGCCACCAAGGAGCAGGTCGAGCGCCTGCGGGCCGACGTGAAGGCCGCGGTCGACCAGGGTCGCCCGGTGGTGGCCAACATCCTCGGCGGCGCGCTCGACGTCGACGGGGTGGAGCACAACTACCCCGGTCACTACCTGACCGTGGTGGAGTACAAGGACAACGGCAACACCGTGCTGATCGCCGACCCGGCCAGCCCGGGCGAGCCGGAGTACTGGATGGACGTGACCGAGCTGGCCAACTGGATCGCGGGCCGCGGTTACAGCTCCTGATCCACGAGCACGACCGACGAAGGGCCGGTCTCCCCGAGCGGGAGACCGGCCCTTCGTCGTGGTCAGGAGCCGGGCCGCGGTGAGCAGCGCGTTCACCACGCCGGTCTCGGACCCGAGGGTACGCAGCAGCGATAGCATGTGGACGTGCCGCGGCCGGTGATCTTCGACCTCTTCCACACCTTGGTCGACGGGGCGGACTCGGAGCGCGACCGGGTGGTCGGCGAGATGGCCCGGATGGTCGGGGTGGAGCCGACGGCGCTGGTCGCCGCGTACCACGCCACCTGGCGGGACCGGATGACCCGGTGGGACGTGGCGCAGACGGTCCGGCTCCTCGCCGGGCGGCTCGGTGGCGCCCCCACCGACGAGCAGGTGGTCCGGGCCGCCGCCCACCGCCGGCAACTGGCCGGTTGGCTCCTGGAGAGCGTCACGCCGGAGACCCTCGCGGTGCTGGACGCGCTGCGCGCCGACGGCCACCCCCTCGCGCTGGTCAGCAACGCCACCGCCGAGGCCGCCGAGGCGTGGCGGACCAGCAGGCTGGGCCGCCGGTTCGACGTCGCGGTCTTCTCCTGCCAGGTCGGCGTGGCCAAACCCGACCCGGCGATCTACCGGGTCGCGGCCGACCGGCTGGGCGTCGACCCGGCGGAGTGCGTCTTCGTCGGCGACGGCGCGGACGGCGAGTTGGCCGGGGCGGCGGCGGTCGGCATGACCGTGATCCGGACGACCGAGCACCACGACAACGACCCGTCCTGGGACGGCCCGGCGCTGGCCACGCTGGCCGAGCTGCCCGCCCTGCTGCGCGACTGAGGCTTCCTACGCCGGAACCGCCGCCCTCTCCCGCCCGGGTCGGGACCGGAGGCCGCGTCGGGTCGTCAGCGGGGTGAGGATCCGCGCCAGGACGTCGTGCACGTGGGTGTTCGGGTGCTTGCCGGTGAACTCCTCCGCCAGCGGACCGTACGCGGTGACCGGCACGTCGACCCCCGTGTGGTCGCTGGTGGTCCAGTCCAGGTTGAAGGTGAGGCCGCTGCCCTTGACCGGGAAGGGGCCGTCCTCGGCCGAGCTGCCGACGCCGGACTCGTCTGAGGCGCCGGTGTCCTCGACGGTCAGGCCGCCGCACTCGTGGTCACCGGTCACCACGACCAGGGTGTCCGGGTGGCTGGCCGCGTAGTCGCGGGCCACCACGACGGCCTTCTCCAGCTCACCGAGGGCCTGGAGCATCCGGGCGCCGTTGTTCTCGTGGGCGAACTCGTCGATCCCCTCCTCCTCCACGAACAGGAAGAAGCCCTGCTCGTCGCGGGACAGGGTCGACAGCGCCCTGGCCGTCATCGTGGCGAGGCTGACCGGAGCGTCGTAGGCGTCGCCCTCGCCCTCGCGGCGCTGCTGGAACAGCTCCTCGTTGGCGAAGAGCCCGAGCAGCTTGCCGCCCGTGGCCCGCTGGAGCTGGTCGGCCGTGGAGACGTACTGGTAGCCCTCGCCCCTGGCCTCGGCGATCAGGTCGCCCCGGGCACCCCGGCTCGCCTCGGACTGGTCCCCGGCCGGCTTGTCCGGGTACGCGCCGGCGGCGCCGGCGGGCAGCCACCAGTCCTCGCCGCCGCCCAGGAGGACGTCCGGCTTCGTCACCTCGACGTACTGCCGGGCGATCTCGTCCTGGGCCGAGCGGTTCGCGGTGTTGGCGAAGAAGGCCGCCGGGCTGGCGTCGGTCACCTGGGCGGTGGTGACCAGGCCGGTGGCCCTGCCGGCCGCCTTGGCCCGGGCGCCGAGGGTGGGCAGCGGTCTGCCGTCGAGGGCGACGCTGATCGCGCCGTTGTACGTCCGCTCGCCGGTGGCCCAGGCGGTGGCCGCGGCGGCGGAGTCGGTGACCGGGGTCTTCGGGTCGCGCGGGCTTGTGGTGAGCTGTCCGGAGACCGGCAGCTGGTCCATGGTGAGCCGGCCGTCGAGCCCGGCGAGGTAGAGGCGGGCGGCCTCGCGCTGCGCGGCGGCCATGCCGTCGCCGTTGATGAGGATGACGTTGCGGGCCCGGCCCTTGCCCGGTCCGGCGTCGGCCCGCCAGATCGCGCTGAGCAGGGTCAGTCCGGCGGCGACCGCCCCGGCGATCAGCAGGGCCAGCAGCCGGCGGCCGGTACGGGAAGTCACGTGTTCCCTCCTGGCGGAAGGGCCTCATCGAGGTGCCGATGGAGGTGATCGATTTGGGCATCGACCGGCTGACCACAACGGTGGCGGATGTCGGTTCGACCGACGGGTGCAGGGTACTGCCCCGGCAAGCCGAACCGACCGCACCGGTAAGGGGCAGAGATGACCAACGCACAGGCTAGGACCGGCCGTGACGTCGTGGACGTCCTGATGACCGATCACCGCGAGGTAGAGGCGATCTTCGGCGAGCTGGAGAGCCGCTACGGCACCCCGAGCACCGGCGGCAGCTCACCGATGTGGTGATCGCGGAGCTGGTCCGCCACTCCGTCGCCGAGGAGGCGTACGTCTGGCTCCTGCGCGGGCGCGGCCACCGCCGTCTCAGGGGTTCGGCGGGTACGGGTCCAGCGGCCGGTCGAAGAAGGTCTCCAGCACCACGATGGTCCGGGTGCCGGTGACGCCGTCCAGCTGGAACAGCCGGCGCAGGCCGGCCTGGAGCTGCTCGGGCGTGCCGACCCGGATCTTGACCAGGAGCGCGGCCGGGCCGGCGATGACGTGCGCCTCCTCCACCTCGGGCAGCGCGGCCAGCGCCTCGTGGGTCGGCCGGTCGCCCATCCAGGCGTTCGCCTCGACCAGCACGAACGCGAGCACGCCCCGGTCGACCGCGGCGGGATCGACGTCCACCGTCGTCCGGCGGATCACGCCCTGCTCGCGCAGCTTGCGTACCCGCTCGTGCGCGGCCCCGGTCGAGAGCCCGACGGCCTGGGCCAGCGCGGCGTACGACTGGGTCGCGTCCTGCTGCAGGGTGGCCAGCAGCCCCCGGTCCACATCGTCCACTGCCACTCCCAACGGAATCCGTTCGGTTGATTCCTTGAATACCGATTATCGTTCAGTCATGTTACCTTGACGCCGAACGACGGTCACGGGCGGAGGGGTCATGGACCGGTTCAGGACGCGGTTCGAAGTGCTCGACGAGCGGTTCCGTCGGGTCAACGGGGACGAGTGGACGGAGTGCCTCTGGACCGGGGGCCGCTGGTTGGAGGGCCCGGCCTGGTTCCCCGCCGGTCGCTACCTCGTCTTCAGCGACATCCCCAACGACCGGCTGCTGCGCTGGGACGAGACCACCGGTCAGGTCGGGGTGTTCCGTCAGCCCGCCGGCTACGCCAACGGCCACACGGTGGACCGGCGGGGCCGGCTGGTGAGCTGCGAGCAGGGCAACCGACGGGTGACCCGGACCGAGGCGGACGGCACCGACACCGTGCTGGCCGACCGCTGGCGGGGCCGCCGGCTCAACAGCCCCAACGACGTGGTGGAGCACTCCGACGGGTCGATCTGGTTCACCGACCCCAGCTACGGCATCGACAGCGACTACGAGGGGCACCGCGGCGAGAGCGAGATCGGCGGCAACCACGTCTACCGGGTCGACCCGCACGACGGCGAGGTACGGGTCGTCGCCGACGACTTCGTACAGCCCAACGGCCTCGCCTTCAGCGCCGACGAGTCGGCCCTCTACGTGGTCGACACCCGGGCCAGGCACCTGCGCCGGTTCGCGGTGACCGAGGGCGGCACGCTGCGCGGGGGCGACGTCTTCGCCACCTGCGACGCCGGCTCCTTCGACGGGGTACGGCTCGACGAGGCGGGCCGGATCTGGGTGGCCGCACACGACGGGCTGCACTGCTTCGACCCGGACGGCACCCTGCTGGGCAAGCTGCACCTGCCCGAGGTGGTCGCCAACTTCACCTTTGGCGGCCCGAAGCGCAACCAGCTCTACATCTGCGCCTCCAGCTCGCTGTTCAGCCTGCGGGTGAACGTCAACGGGGTCCGCTACCCCGGCTGGTGACCCGTCACCCGTCCGGCGCGGCCGGCGCGGATTTCCGTGGACCGGAGACACCACTCCCGGGCCACCCGCGATGCGGCGACCCGGGAGCGTGGCGAGGTCAGCGGTCGGTGTCGCCCTGGCCGGTCCGCTGCTGCGCCATGTCGACGCCCTTGTCGATCTTCTCGTCGTACTTGCCGCCGGTGCGCTGGTCGGCCGTGTCGCCCGCCTTGTCCAGCCCCTTGTCGACCTGCTTGTCGTGCTGCTCGGCGAAGTCCTTGGCCTTGTCCGTGAAGTCACTCATGCCGGATCTCCCTTCGTCCTCGCTGCCTTCCCTCCGGTCGGGTGCGCAAACGGGGCCCACCCGCCACCCCGCCGGCGGGTGTCGGATCGGGGCCGGGCGGGTATCGAGCGGCCACGATGGAGGAGGGGTCGACGTGGTCGAGGACCTTATCGGGCGGACGCCCGACATGACGGCGGACCGCACCCGTGCGGCGGGACCCCGGCAGGCCTGGGCCGGCCTGCCCTGGCCGGTCCGGACCGCGGTGACGTGGAGCGCCTGCCTGGTGGTGGTGATCGCCGGGCTGTGGCTGCTGGGAAAGATCGCGGTGCTGCTGGCGCCGCTGGCCATCGCGCTGGCCGGGACGCTGTTCCTCACCGCGCTGCTCGACCCGGTGCTGCTCCTGCTCCGCCGGCTCCGGGTGCCGGTGGCCCTGGCCGCCCTGCTCACCATCCTGCTGCTGCTCGGGGTCCTGGTCGGGCTGGGCGTACTGGTGTGGAACCTGACCGCGAGCCAGTTCGGTGAGCTGAGCCAGCAGCTGGACCAGGGCCTGGAGCGCAGCCGCGACTTCGTCACCTTTACCCTGCCGATCACCGACGCCCAGCTGGACCGGCTGCTCCAGCAGACCCGGGACGGACTGAGCGGCAGCGCCCCCGACCCGATCGGCGGGGCGCGTACCGCCGCCGAGGTGGCCGGTTCCGTGCTGCTGGCGCTGGTGCTGCTCTTCTTCCTGCTCAAGGACGGCCGGTCCATGTGGCGGTGGGTGCTGCGCCGGATGACCGGCCCGAACCGGGCGGTCACCGCGGAGGCGGGGCGGGTCGGCTGGCGGACGCTCGGCTCGTACAGCCGGGGCACGATGATCATCGCGGCGATCGACGCCATCGGCATCGGCCTGGCGCTGGTGCTGCTCGGAGTGCCGCTCGCCCTGCCGCTGGCGTTGATCACCTTCCTCGGCGGGTTCGTGCCGATCATCGGCGCGACGGTCGCGGGCGCGGTGGCCGTGCTGGTCGCTCTCGCCGCGAACGGGCCGACCACCGCGCTGCTCACGCTGGCCGCGGTGATCGCCGTCCAGCAGATCGAGGGCAACCTGCTGGAGCCGCTGATCATGAAGCGTCAGGTGCAGCTGCACCCCGCGGTCATCCTGGTCGTGGTCACCGCCGGCACCCTGATCGCCGGCATCGCCGGCGCCTTCGTCTCGGTGCCCATCGCCGCCGTCACCTGGCGGATCATCGACACCGTCCAACGTCACCGCGAGCCGGCCGCCACGCCACCCGCGCAGCCCACCGCCGCCTGAGTCCGGCCCCTGCCCTGGAGGCGGGGCGCCGGTCAGGCGGGGACGGCGAGCCGGCCGGCGAACCATCCGGCGGCGTGGTCGGCGACCTGGTCGAGGGTGCCGGGCTCCTCGAAGAGGTGGGTCGCGCCGGGGATGATCCGCAGCTCCGCGACGTCACCGAGCTGGGCCTGCGCCTGCTCGTTGAGCACGATCACCTGCTCGTCCAGCCCACCCACCAGCAGCAGGGTCGGCGCCCGCACCGCCGACAGGGCGCTGCCGGCCAGGTCCGGCCGGCCGCCCCGGGAGACCACCGCCCGGACCCGGTCCGGACGGGCGGCCGCGGCCACCAGGGCGGCGGCGGCGCCGGTGCTGGCGCCGAAGAGACCGACCGGCAGCGGGCCGAGGTCCGGGTCGCCGGCCATCCAGTCCACGATCGCGGCCAACCGGTCGGCCAGCAGGCCGATGTCGAAGCGCAGCTCGGCGGTGCGGGCGTCGACCGCGTCCTCCGCCGGGGTGAGCAGGTCGACCAGCACGGTGGCCAGCGACCGATCGTTGAGCACGTGCGCCACCGCCACGTTGCGCGGGCTGTGCCGGGAACTGCCGCTGCCGTGGGCGAAGAGCACCACCCCCGTCGCCCGTTCCGGGATGATCAGGTCGGCCGGCAGGCCGTCCTCGACCACCGGAATCGTCACCTCACGCGTCCGCATCTCCAACCTCCACACGTTGCCGATCGTGCCCGCATACCCGGTGGCACCCCCCGTTCACCTGTTGCGTTGACGCCGACGGCAAGGTTTAGCGTGGCGTCGAGGGCGGGCGAGGGAGGTCGGATGCTGATCGGTGAGCTGGCGGAACGCGCCGGCACGAGCACCCGCACCCTGCGGTACTACGAGACCCGGGGACTGGTCCGACCGCGCCGGTCGGCCAACGGCTACCGGGTGTACGACGACGCGGAACTGCGCGTCGTGCACGAGATCCGGGCGCTGTTGGCGGTGGGCTTCGACCTCGACGACATCCGGCCGTTCGTGGCCTGCCTCCGGGCCGGCAACAGCTCCGGCGACGTCTGCCCGGACTCGGTCGCCGTGCTGCGCCGCAAGCTCGCCGAGGTGGACGACTACCTCGACCGGCTCGGCGCCGTACGGCGGCAACTGCACGACCAGTTGGCCCACGCGATCGCCCACCGGGAGAAGACATGCCTCAGGACACGGAACAGGCCCGACTGACGACGGTCACCGACGACACGTTCGCCGCGACCGTGCTGGCCAGCACCCGCCCGGTGGTGGTCGACTTCTGGGCCGAGTGGTGCCCACCCTGCCGGGCGGTCTCGAAGCACCTGGCGGAGCTGGCCGAGGAGTTCGGCGACGCGCTGCTCTTCGCCGCGCTCAACTCGGACGAGAATCCGGCCAGCACCCGGGCGTACGGGGTGATGTCCATGCCGACGCTGCTGGTCTTCCGGGACGGCGAGGTGGTGGGCTCGATCATCGGCGCCCGGCCCAAGAACCACCTCCGGCTGAGCTTCGCGCGACACCTGGAGGGGTGAGCAGCCGTTTGCCGCCGGACCGAGCGGGAAGGCGCGGAGGGACCGTAGATCGGCGCAGCCGCGCCCCGACGGATCGCGAGGATCGTCATGGCCCAGCAGCAGGACAGGTCCCGGCAGCAGACCGCCGAGCGGGAACGGCAGGAAAAGGACGCCGAGCACGCCCGGAACTTCGGGGACGAAGCGGCCGACGCCCGGACACCCGAGGACCCGCGGGCGGTGGCGCCCCGGGACGCGGCCGGCCGCCCGTCCAACGGCCGCCAGTTCTGACCGCACCGGCGCGTCCCCGCCCGCCCGGGCGGGGACGCGGCGCGTCCCTCAGCTGTCGTTCTCCGGCAGGTGCAGCAGGGGCGCCCGGGCGAGCGGCTGCTCCGGCGGTGGACCGGACGCGTGGGCCGGTGGCACCGGCACGGTGACCGGCCGGTCTCGGGTGACCTGGATCGCCTCGCCGTGGTGGCGCAGGTCCAGCACGGCGTCCGGCCCGGCGTGCCGCAGCGAGTACGTCGTCTGGTGCGGCCGGACGTCCACGCGCAGGTGCATCGACCGCCACTGGAGCGAGAACTCCAGTCGGCTGAGCCGGCTGGAGAGCCGCGGCGAGAAGGAGAGCGTCCCGTCGTGGTCCCGCAGGCCGCCGAAGCCGGCGACCAGGGCGATCCAGGCCCCGGCCAGCGAGGCCATGTGCACACCGTCGCGGGTGTTCTCGTTCAGGTCGTGCAGGTCCATCAGGGCGGCCTCGCGCAGGTAGCGGTGGCCCAGCTCCGGGTGACCCACCTCGGCCGCCATCACCGCCTGGGTGCAGGCCGACAGCGACGAGTCCCGCACGGTGCGTCGCTCGTAGTAGAGGAAGTTGCGCAGCTTCTGCTCGCCGGTGAAGGCGTCCCCCCGCCAGTGCATGGCGAGCACCAGATCGGCCTGCTTGACCACCTGCTTGCGGTACAGGTCGAAGTACGGGTAGTGCAGCAGCAGCGGGTACTTCTCGGGCGGTGTGTGCTCGAAGTCCCATTCCTGCAGCCGGGTGAACCCCTCGACCTGCTCGTGCACGTCCAGGTCCTCGTCGTACGGGACGTGCATGGCGTTGGCGGCGTCCCGCCAGGCGGCGGCCTCCTCCTCGGTCACCCCGAGGTCGGCCGCCTGGTCCCGGAGGCGCATCGCGCAGTCGGCGGCGGTCAGCAGGTTCCGCTGCGCCATCAGGTTGGTGTAGATGTTGTCGTTCTTGACCGCGGTGTACTCGTCCGGGCCGGTCACCCCGTCGATGTGGAACTGGCCGTTGCGGTCGTGGTGCCCCAGCGTGCGCCACAGCCGGGCGGTCTCCACCAGCAGTTCCAGGCCGATCTCCTGTTCCAGCGCGTCGTCGCCGGTGACCAGGAGGTACCGCCGCAACGCGTCGGCGATGTCGGCGGCGATGTGGAACGCGGCGGTGCCCGCCGGCCAGTACGCCGACGACTCGGGGCCCTCGATGGTCCGCCACGGGAAGGCGGCGCCCTTCAGGTTCAGGGTCCGGGCCCGCTCGTGCGCCTGGGCTAGGGTGGTGTGCCGCCAGTACAGCGCGTCCCGGACTGCGCTCGGCTGGGTGTAGGTGAGGACCGGCAGGACGAACATCTCGGTGTCCCAGAACGCGTGCCCGTCGTAGCCCGGGCCGGTCAGTCCCTTGGCGGGTATCGGGCGCCGCTCGGCGCGGGCGCCGGCCTGGAGCACGTGGAACAGCCCGAAGCGGACCGCCTGCTGCACCTCCGGGTCGCCCTCCACCCGGACGTCGGCGGCGTCCCAGAACTCGTCGAGGTACTCCCGCTGTGCCCGGCGCAGCCCGTCCCAGCCGTCCAGGCGGGCGGCGGCGAGGCCCGCGCCGACCTGGTCGCGCAGCGCGGGCAGGGACCGCCGGCTGGACCAGCCGTACGTCAGGTACTTCACCACTCGCAGCGTCTGGCCGGGCTTGAGCACGCAGCCGATGGTGGTCCGCACCCAGTCCTCGTATCCCTCGGACTCGATGGTCGTGCGCTCGGGACCGTGCAGGTCGTGCGCCATGGCGGCGGCGACCCGGAGCCCGCTGACCTTGGTGCGGTGGATCAGCAGCCCGCCGTCGTCGGTGGTCAGCTCCTCCTCGGCCTGCAGCGGCGACTCCAGCACCGCGGCCACCCGCGGGTCGCGGCTCTGCGCCGGCAGGGTCTCGTTGGCGACCAGCTCGGACTGGAGGATCAGCCGGATCGGCCCGTCGACCGCCTCGACCTCGTAGTTGATCGCGGCGACCGCCCGCTGGGTGAACGACACCAGCCGGGTGCTGCGGACCTTGACCTCCCGCCCGGCCGGCGAGCGCCAGTGCAGCTCCCGGTGCAGGGTGCCGGCGCGCAGGTCGAGGATCCGCTCGTGGGAGAGGAGTTCGCCGTACCGGACGTCGAGCGGCTCGTCGTCGACCAGCAGCCGGATCAGCTTGCCGTTCGTGACGTTGACGATGGTCTGGCCCGACTCGGGGAAGCCGAAGCCGGCCTCCGCGTACGGCAGCGGGCGCAGCTCGTAGAAGGAGTTGAGGTAGGTGCCGGGCAGGCCGTGCGGCTCCCCCTCGTCGAGGTTGCCGCGCAACCCGACGTGCCCGTTGGAGAGGGCGAAGACCGACTCGGACTGGGCCAGCACGTCCATGTCGAGGCGGATCTCGCGGACGTGCCAGGGTTCGACCGGATAGGCGCGTTCGCGGATCATGCCGCTGGCTCCTTCAGCAGCTCGGCGAGGTCGGTGACCACCACGTCCGCCCCGTGGGCGCGCAGCTCGTCGGCCTGGCCCACCCGGTCGACGCCGATCACGTGCCCGAAGCCGCCGGCCCTGCCGGCGGCCACCCCGGCCAGCGCGTCCTCGAACACGGCGGCGTTCGCCGGGGCGACCCCGAGCAGTTCGGCGCCGGCGAGGAAGGTGTCCGGGTGGGGCTTGCCGCGCAACCCTCGCTCCCGGGCGAACACCCCGTCGACCCGGGCCTCCAGCAGCCGGTCCAGCCCGGCCGCGCCGACCACCTCCCGGCAGTTGGCGCTCGCCGAGACCACGGCGCGGCGCAGCCCGGCGGCGGCCGCCGCCTCCAGGTAGGCCACCGAGCCGGGATAGACCTCCACGCCGTCGGTGTGGATCCGCTTGAGCAGGACGACGTTCTTGCGGTTGCCCACCCCGTGCACCGTGTCCGCCTCCGGCGGGTCGTCCGGCGCGCCCTCCGGGAGGGTGATCCCGCGGGAGGCCAGAAAGGAGCGCACGCCGTCGGCGCGCGGCTTGCCGTCCACGTACCGGTTGTAGTCCGGTCCGGGGTCGAACGGGCGGTACGGCTCGCCGGTCGCCTCGGCGCGGGCCCGCAGGAACGCGTTGAAGGTCTCGGTCCAGGCGGCGTTGTGCACCTTGGCGGTCTGCGTCAGCACACCGTCCAGATCGAAGAGACAGGCGGTCACATGAGCGGGTAGGCCCAGCACGCTTCGAATCTATCCATCGGACGGGCCGGGCAAACCCGATTCGTCCCGCCGGTCAGCGGTTCGGGCGCAGCGTCCAGACCACGGTCAGCACGGAGGTGACGGTGCCGTCCTCGGTGCCGATCTCGACCTCGACGGGGAACTCGGGCCGCGTGCCGGTGTCCAGCTCGGCGATCACCTCGGCCGGCGGGCGACCGAGCCGGGCGGTGGCGAGCACCGGGCCCATGGCCACCTTCCGGTACCCGATGTCCGCCCGGACGGCCAGCGGCACCGCCCGGTCGAGCACCGGTGCGAACGCGGCGAGCACCACCGCGCCCGAGGCGGTCTCCCCGAGGGTGAACATCGCCCCGGCGTGCGGGCCACCGACGTGGTTGTGGGTGGCCGGCGAGTCGGGGAGCCGGACGACGGCCCGCACCCCGCCCTCCGCCTCGGGCGCGACCTCGACGAATTCGATTCCGAGCGTGCGGGCGAACGGCACGGCCTCCAGCAGACCGGCGGCCACCTGGCGAGAGTCGATGGACATGCCCAGACGCTACTCGTCGGTAACTTATCCGGCAAGACCAGCCCGGCCGCGGTCGGCGGTCACCGCCAGCCCACGTCGATCCGGTCGCCGCGCTCGTCGAAGAAGTGCAGCGCGTCCATCCGCACCTGCACGGCCAGCGGGTGACCCGCCGACACGGCCGGGTACGGGGCGAGCCGGACCGCCAGCTCGGCCGGGCGGCGGTGGTGCCGGCCCGGGTCGTTGAGCACGCTGGTCCGGTTGCCCCCGCCGGTCGGCACGGCGTCCGGCGCCTCGCCGACCCGGCCGGTCAGCCGCTGCATGACCTGGCCGAACCGGCGCAGGCCACGCTGGCCGTTCTCGCCGGACTCCACCGGGCCACCCATCTCGTCCACCATGATCGCGGTGGCGCCGATGTCGAGGAAGGCCAGCGACTCGTGCCCGTGGTGCTCCAGGTAGCGGATCCGCCCCTGGAGCACGTCGCCCGGGGTGTCCGGGGCGACCGGAGTGAGCGCCTCGGCCCGCATCCCCACGATGATCCGCTCGCCGTGGTAGTGCGCCACCGCCCGGCTGCGGATGTCGTCCCAGGGCAGGTAGAGCGCCTGCTCGCCGAGGTTGAGCGTCACGTACCGGTCGAGGTGGACGTAGACCGAGGCCTCCAGCAGGTTCATCCGCGGGCTGCCCAGGAACGCGGCGACGTAGAGGGTGGCCGGGCGGCCGTACACCTGGGTGGGGGTGCCCACGTCCTGGAGCACGCCCTTGCGCATGATGGCGACCCGGTCGGCCATGGTGAGCGCCTCGGCCTGGTCGTGGGTGACGTAGATGGTGGTGACGCCCAACTCCCGGGTGAGACCGGAGATCTCCGCCCGCAGCTCCGCGCGGAGCCCGCTGTCCAGGTTGGACAGCGGCTCGTCCATCAGGAACAGCCCCGGACGGCGTACTATCGCCCGCCCCATCGCCACCCGCTGCCGCTGGCCGCCGGAGAGCTGGCTCGGCTTGCGGCCGAGCACGTCGCCGATGCCCAGCGCGCTGGCCACGTCCGTGACCCGGTCGCCGCGCGGCGTCGGCTCCACCCCGGCCAGCCGCAGCGGAAACGCGATGTTGTCGCCCACCGTCATGTGCGGGTAGAGCGCGAAGTCCTGGAAGACCATGGCGATCTTCCGCTCCCGGGGTGGCAGGTCGTTGGCCAGTTCGCCGTCGAGCATGACCGCGCCGGTGGTCGGATCCTCGAGGCCGGCCACCATGCGCAGCACGGTGGACTTGCCGCAGCCCGACGGACCGAGCAACACCATGAACTCGCCGTCGTTGACGTCCAGATTGATGGTGTCGACCGCGACTGTCCCGTCCTGGAACACCTTGGTGACATCCTTGAGCGCGACGGTGGTCACCGTCTCCTCCCCCAGCTCGTCGGCTGAACCCGGGAATGACTGTGACCAGGATCATCGGATCAGCACATCGGGTAAACGTGCCATGTTCCTCCCGTGACAGACCTATTACGTCCCATCGACCCCGCCGAATCGCTCCCGGCCGCCGAACGGAGGTCGACCCGGCCGCTCAGACCGGCTCGTCGAGGAAGACCCGGCGGACCACCCGCTCGGCGGCGTGCCCGTCGTCCAGCGTGCAGAACCGGGCCCGGAACCGTTGCCGGGCCTGGTCGGCGGCCGCCGACCGGACGGCGTCGGAGCCGAACAGTTCGAGCAGTTGGGGGAAGTCCACGGCCACCGCGCCCGGCGGCTCCGCCAGCAGGTCGAAGTAGACGCCCCGGGCCACCCGGTACGCCTCCCAGTCCGGCGCGTAGACGACGATCGGCCGGTCCAGGACGGCGTAGTCGAACATCGCCGACGAGTAGTCGGTGACCAGCACGTCGGCGGCGAGGTAGAGGTCCTCCACCCGGTCGTGGGAGCTGACGTCGAGCAGCCCGCCGGCCGCCGGTCCCCGGGGCCGCCGGTCCCGGTCGTGGAAGTAGTGGCTGCGCATCAGCAGCCGGCCGCTCGGCCCCAGCACGTCGAGCAGCCGGTCCGGGTCGAACGGCGGCCGCCAGCCGGGCAGGTGCTCCCGGTGGGTCGGCGCGTAGAGCACGGCCCGCTCGTCCGGCCCGATGCCCAACTCCGCCCGGACCTTGCGGATCTCGTCCGGGGTGGCCAACGCCAGCCGGTCGTTGCGCGGGTAGCCGACCTCCAGCGTGGTGTACGCGGCCGGGTACGCCCGCTCCCACATCTGGGTGGAGAAGCTGTTCGAGGTGACGCTGTAGTCCCAGCGGTCCACCCGGTGCAGCAGCTTCGCGAAGTCCATCCCCATCGCGCCGACCGGGTACCGCTGCTGGTCCAGCCCCATCACCTTCACCGGGGTGCCGTGGTGGGTCTGCAGGTGCACCGAGCCGGGGCGTTTGCGGACGAAGTCCGGGAAGTTGACGTTGTTGACCAGCCAGCGGGCCCGGGCCAGGGCCCGGTAGTAGGCCGGGGTGCCGGCGACCACGTACTCCACCCCGGGCGGGAGCGTGTCGACCCGGTCCCGCCGCACGATCCACACCCCCCGGATGTGCGGGGCGAGCCGGCGGGCGGCGGCGTACACGGCGGCCGGGTTGCAGGCGTATCCCCGGTACCAGTAGGCGGCGTAGACGGCGAGCGTCGGGTCGAGCGGCCGGCGCAGCTCGGCCCGGTAGTACTCGCGCAGCGTCCTCTCCCGGGTCACCCGCGCGGTCCGCCGGGCCACCGGCAGCACCCGGCGGCGGACCCGCCGCACCGAGCGCCGCGCGGCGTCCCCGGCCTGGTTGGCGCCGCGCAGCGCGCTGAAGGTACGCCATCGGCCGGCCGCCACCAGCCGGTGCTTCAGTCCCTCCACCCCGGACGGGACCGGGTAGCCGCCGGGCGGCCGGAACCGGTTGAAGTCGGCGTGGATCTGGGCGAAGAACGCCGGGCGCAGCTCCGGGGCGATCCGGTCGCCGTTGCCGAGCACCGTCAGGTAGTGCCAGATCATCCGCTCGAAGACCGCGGGCCGCAGCTCCGCGACCGCCGGCCCCCACCGGTCCATCAGCCGGAACACCCGGTGCCACTGGGCGAACACGTCGAAGTGCCGGTCGCCCCGGGTGCGGGTGATCGCCCCGGTCCGCCGCTGCCGGTAGTTGAGGCAGACGCGGTCCAGCACCCCGATCCGCTCGGCGGCCATCAGCGCGGGGTAGCTGAACGAGACGTCCTCGTACCAGCCCGGGGCGAAGCGCAGCTCCCGGTCGACGAGGAACTGCCGGCGGGCCGGCCGGTTCCAGGCGGTGTGCAGCAGCCGCATGGTCTCCGGCCGGCCCCGCAGCGGGAACGTCACCTCGCCGGGCGGTTCCGGGAAGACGTCGCGCATCGCGCTGCGGGTGCCGACGTTGTTCCAGTGCATCCGGACGTGGTCGACGATCAGCACGTCGGGGCGGGTGGCGACGAGCCGGTCGGCGACGTGCGGCAGGCAGCCGGGGACCAGCCAGTCGTCGCCGTCGACGAACCAGACGTACTCGCCGACGGCCCGGTCCAGCCCGATGTTGCGGGCCGGACCGAGGCCGACGTTCTCGCTGAGGCGGACCGCGTGGACCCGGGGGTCGCGGGCCGCGTACTCGGCCAGGATCTCGCCGCTGCCGTCCGGGGACGCGTCGTCGACCCCGATCAGCTCCAGGTCGACGTGCGGCTGGTCGAGGATCGAGTCGAGGCATTCCCGCAGGTAGCCCTGCACCGCGAAGGCCGGTACGACGAAGCTGATCAGAGTCATCCCGGCCTGGCCCTCCGTCAGCCCGGCGAGCGGTCACCTCCGCCCACCGGCACCGGCGTCCGTCGGGCGCGGGCCGGCAGGACCACCCAGGCGAGGACCACACTCGCGACGAAAACCACGAGAAGGTACGTACCGAGTGTAGCCAGAGCGATACTCGCAATTCCGGCGATTGACGCGACCGCCAGCACCACCGAGCGACCATCCCAGCCCAGCGTGGCGGCGTGCAGCGGCGGGGCCGCCTGCCGCTTCTCCAGCCGGGCGGTCAGGTCGTAGTGGTGCAGGGTGAGCACGAAGACGTACCCGAAGATCAGCCAGGCCGGCGCGCGGCCGGCCACCCCGACGGCGATCGCGAAGAGGTACTCCCCGGCCCGCAGCGCGGCCGGCACCAGCCAGTCCAGCGGCCCGGCGTGCGCCGCGCGCGCCCCGAACCCGCCGGCCAGCAGCACCAGCAGGCCCACCGGCACGGCCCAGCCCGGCAGCCGGCCGTCGGCGTGCACCGTACGCAGCGCGGCGACCAGCAGCACCGCCGCACCCAGCGCGCCGAACACCGCCAGCGCCAGCGGCCCGCGCGACACCGGCAGCGTCCGGGCCAGCGGCCCGTCGTCGCGGTGCAGGGTGGCGTCGACCGTGGTCAGCACGGGCACCCGCATCCAACGGGCGCGCAGCGTCCGCAACGCCCCGGTGTACGCGAACGCCAACGTCCCCCAGACCAGCACCACGCAGAGCGCCACCAGCGGACCGAACAGCGCGGCGGTCAGCGCGATCAGCGCCCACCGCTCGCCGATCGGGAAGACCACCGTCCGCTTCAGCCAGTACGACACCGAGCCGGTGTCCGCCTGCACCTTCGTCGAGGCGGCGTTCAGCTTCCCGCCGATGCCGCCGGCGTCCCCGGTCGCCGGGCGGGGCCGGCGGGCGGCCTCGTCGTGCAGCACGCCGTACCAGGTGTCGGTCATGTGCCGGACGGTCTGCAGGGTCATCGCGGCGATGGCGAGGGCCCAGCCGTAGCGGAAACCGGCGTGCGTGGCGCCGTAGCCGAGACCGGCGTAGACCAGGTACTCCTTGGCCCGGTCGGCCATGGTGTCCAGCCAGCCGCCCCAGGCGCTGAAGTGCCGGGTGTAACGGGCCAGCTGGCCGTCCACGCAGTCCAGCACGAAACCCAGGTAGAGCAGGACCGCCCCGGCGACCAGCGCGGGGCGTCCGCCGACCCCGAAGAGCACCGCCGCCGCCACCGCGAAGGCCACCGAGATCATGGTGACCGCGGTTGGGCCCAGCCCGATCCGGGCCGCCGCCTTCGCCACGTACGGCGACCAGGTGCTGACGAAGAACGTGGTGAAGAAGTCGTCCCGTTCCTTCACCGACAGTCGCAGCTCGGCCCGGTCCTCGTCGACCGCGGCGACGGCCGCCTCGGCGGCGGCCCGACCGGCCGGATCGACGACCCGGTGCGCGACGAGCAGGCGTACCCGGTGGGCGAAGGCCAGCGTGCCGCAGGCCGCGAGTTCGGCGAAGAGCCGGTCCACCGCAGACCCGGCCGACGGGGCCGCGGCCCCGGGCCCGGCTGCCGTCGCGGCCGACCGGGCGGCGGCGGCCAGGGCGGGCAGGTCGCCGACGCCGACCCGCAGCGCGCCACCGAAGACGCCCGTCGCGTCGTGCAGCTCGCCGGGGTCACCGACCGCGATCACCTGGCCGCGCTCGTCCCGGACCGCGACCTGCCCGGGCGCGGGCGAATCGGTGAGCACCAACGCCACCGTCGGCCCGACCGGGCTGGTCGCCAGGTGCTTGAGTACCGCCGTGTGCGCCACCAGGTCGGTGCCGCTGACCAGCACCGGGCCGCCGGCGTCGGCCACCAGCGCGGCCAGCTCGGACAGGTCGGCGGCGACCCGCACCTCGGCCGCGCCGGCCCGCCGCCACTGCCCGGCCAGGCGCTCCCCGGCCTCGTCCGTCCCGCCCGCATGGCCGGCGGCGAGCACGATCGCGAGCGTCACCGCGGTGCCGCGCCGGCGTAGGCGGCGAGCGCCTCGTCGATCGTCCCGTCGACCGTCAGCCGACCCGCGTCGAGGTAGAGCCCCCGACGACAGAACCGGGTGAGGTCCTTTTCGTTGTGTGACACCAGCACCAGCGTGCGCCCTTCCGCGAGAAGTCGCTCGATGGTCGCATAGCACTTGGCGCGGAACTCCGCGTCCCCGACCGCGGTCACCTCGTCCACCAGCAGGACGGGGTGCGGCAGGTGCGCGATCACCGCGAAGCCGAGCCGGACCTTCATCCCGGACGAGTAGTGGCGTACCGAGGTGTCGATCGAGCGCTCGACCTGCTCGCCGGCGAACGAGACGATCTCGTCGAAGTGCCGGCGCAGGTAGCCGGTGGAGAGCCCGTGCAGGCCGCCGACCAGGTAGAGGTTCTCCCGGCCGGTCAGGTCGTTGGAGAAGCCGGCGGAGAGTTCCAGCAGCGGCGCCACCTCCCCGTGCACCCGGATCCGGCCCTCGTCCGGAATGAGCACCCCGGCGATCAGCCGCAACAGCGTGCTCTTCCCGGTGCCGTTGCGCCCCACCACGCCGACCGTCTCGCCCGGCTCGATCCGGAACGACACGTCGCGCAGCGGCCAGAACTGGCCGCTTGCCGCAGTCCGCCCGCCCCGGTGGATGAGCAGTTCCCGCAGCCGGAGCTGGCGACGCCGGTTGCGGACGAACCGGATGCCGAGGCCCTCCGCCTCGATGATCGCCATTCACAGTTCCTTGAGCACGGCCGGTTCGAGTCGGCGGAACGACCACCAGCCGAACGCCAGCACCAGCAGGCTGCCCAGCACGGTGGTGGCGAGCAGCCGGGCGTCCGGGAACTCGTCCGGGTACCAGATGGCGTGGTGCAACTGGAAGATGCCGACCAGCGGGTTCAGCTCGTAGGCCAGCTTCAGCCAGCCGGGCATGCCGGAGTCCCGGACCAGGCTGAGCGGATAGATGATCGGGGTGGCGTAGAAGAGCACCCGGATGATCAGCCGCATGAACCGCTCGATGTCCCGCATCAGCACGTTCCACGCCGACAGCAGCAGCGCGATCCCCACCAGCAGGACGAGCTGCACCGTGACCGCCAGCGGCAGGGCGAGCACGGACCAGCCGGGGTGGATCTTCCCGTGCGCCGCGTACACCGCGGCGATGCCGACGAGGATGGGCAGGCCGGCGGCGTACTCGGCGAAGCGGCCGGTGACCCGGCCGATCGGGAAGACCTGGCGGGGCAGGTTCATCGTGGTGATCAGCCGGGCCTGACCGGTCAACGCGTTCGTCGCCTCGTTGATCGCCGAACTGGCCCACATCCAGGCGAAGATGCCGGTGATCAGGAAGAGCGGGTACGACCCCGCCGCGTCGCCCAGGTGCCGGCGGGTGGCCCCGGAATAGAGCACCCCGAACACGAACCAGTAGATCGCGCCCATGCCGAGCGGCTCGATCAACGACCAGAGGTAGCCCAGCACCGACTGCTGGTACTTCACCGCGAGGTCCCGCTTGACCAGGATGCGCAGCGAGTTGCGGGCCGACCAGAGCGCACCGACGCCTGACGTCACCGGCCCCTCCTCGCTTCCCGCCGCTCGTCGCCGACATCGGCGGGCTCGGGGCGGGTCACCCCGCCGGGCTCAGCACTCGATGACGTTGACCGCCAGGCCGCCCCGCGCCGTCTCCTTGTACTTGACCTTCATGTCGGCGCCCGTCTCCCGCATGGTCTTGATGACCTTGTCCAGCGAGACGGCGTGCACCCCGTCGCCGCGCAGCGCCAGCCGGGCAGCGGTGATCGCCTTGATGCTAGCCACCGCGTTCCGCTCGATGCAGGGGATCTGCACCAGGCCCCCGACCGGGTCGCAGGTGAGCCCCAGGTTGTGCTCCATGCCGATCTCGGCCGCGTTCTCCACCTGCTCGGGGGTGCCGCCCAGCGCCTCGGCGAGCCCGGCGGCCGCCATCGAGCAGGCCGACCCGACCTCGCCCTGGCAGCCGACCTCGGCGCCGGAGATCGAGGCGTTCTCCTTGAACAGCACCCCGATCGCGCCGGCGGCCAGCACGAAGCGGACCACGCCGTCGTCGGAGGCGCCGGGCACGAACCGGGTGTAGTAGTGCAGCACCGCCGGGATGATGCCGGCCGCGCCGTTCGTCGGCGCGGTGACCACCCGGCCGCCGGCGGCGTTCTCCTCGTTCACCGCCAGGGCGAAGAGGGTGACCCAGTCCATCGCCCGCAGCGGGTCGGTGGAGTCGGTCTCCGCCTCCAGGCCGCGGCGCAGCTCGGCCGCCCGGCGCCGCACCTTCAGCCCGCCCGGCAGCGTGCCGCCCCGCTCGCAGCCGCGCTCGACGCACTCGCGCATCACCCGCCAGATCTCCAGCAGCCCGGCCCGCACCTCCCCCTCGGTACGCCAGGACAGCTCGTTGGCGAGCATCACGTCGCTGATCGACAGGCCGGTGGCGGTGGTGACCGCCAGCAGTTCCCCGCCGGTGAGGAACGGGTACCGCACCCGGGTGGTGTCCGGGATGATCCGGTCCGCCCCGGCCGCCGCCTCGTCGACCACGAACCCGCCGCCCACCGAGTAGTAGGTGCGCCCCCGGACCTGCTCGCCGGCCGAGTCGTACGCGACGAAGGTCATCCCGTTCGGGTGGTACGGCAGCGACCGGCGGCGGTGCAGCACCAGGTCCCGGTCCGGGTCGAAGTCGATCTCCTGGGCGCCGAGCAGGCTGAGCCGCCGTTCGGCGCGGATCCGCTCGACCCGCGGCCCGACCGTGTCGGTGTCGACCGACTCCGGGGCCTCCCCCTCCAGCCCGAGCAGCACGGCCGGGCCGCTGCCGTGGCCGTGCCCGGTGGCGCCCAGCGAGCCGAACAGCTCGGCCTGCACCCGCGCGGTGTCGGCGAGGAGCCCGTCGGCCTTGAGCCCGGACACGAACGTCCGGGCGGCGCGCATCGGCCCGACGGTGTGCGAGCTGGACGGCCCGATGCCGACGCTGAAGAGATCGAAAACACTGATCATGGCTGCACTTTCCTCGCCGTCGTGCCCCGTTGTGCGGAACACGGCCCGGTCGTGCCGACCCGGTCCGGAGCGGCTGGCGGGTGCCCGGGGTGTGGGCGCCCGACCGGCCAGCCTACCCGCCCAGGT